>NZ_JBIPNG010000152.1:0-13175 GCF_044373815.1 Prosthecobacter sp.
TCGGCATCGCCAATGGCCCATTGCTGCCCGAAGACCATGGCTGTGAAGATTAGGACCAGGATGCGCGCCATATTTGCCACGATGGCGATGGGCAGGATCATGCTGAACAGCGCAAGCCTGCGCCACATGACACGCTGACGAAAATAGCTGAACAACGCGCCGACGACGAGCAGTGCAAACAACGAGCGCATGCCAGAGCAGGGCGCGGCGATGCCCACACTGAACAAGTCGCCCGCCTTGCGGCCCAGCTCGATGTTGGGCATGGATTGCAGCGCGGTGCCGGAGACGAGGGAATCGACGCCCACGCCATTGAGGAAATAGCCTGTGGTCTTCACCATGAGAAGCCGCATCTGGTAGCCGATGCTTTCCTCCAAAAAGGGAAGCGGCCACATAAGGCCGAGCATCAGCCAAGCGAACAACCTTGCGCGGCTGCGCTGAGCGCCTTCCAGCCACAGCGACGCGCCTGCAATCAAAGTCATGATGCCCAAGTAGCCGCAGTAGAAGTTGTTGGCACGAAATCCGGCGAAGTAGAGGAATAAAGCGAAGAGGATCAGCGCCACACCCCAGCGGCTTGAGGAGACTGGAAGCTGGGCCACCTCATTTTGACGCCGCCAGAGCAGAAAGCCGACAATGAACGGCAGCAGCGCGCCGTGCTGCCAGGTGGGGTCCTTCCATTGCATGAGCAGTTCGGAGAGGATCGTCCGGCGGAAATGACCGTAACCGGCCGCGTAAGGCTGAATGGCAATCAGGAGCAAGCCACTGGCCGCCAGCAGCGCCAGCACGAGCCATGATGATGTGCCCAAACGACTCATGATGATTGCTTGAGAGAGGAACCGCGAAAAGAATCGTCAACGCCCGGCATAATCAGTGATTTCTTTAACTGCCTTCTCCATTCTTGAATTTCATTGAAGGCAAAAGTCAGCAGTGCGATACGTGGAAGACACGCGGGCCATGGGGTCGCATCTATATAAGGCAGAAAGATTGAATCGTTGGGATGAGATTCAAAGACAAGCATATCAAAATATTCAATGCTCAAGACGCTGCTCATTTCCAAAGTGAACCAACTCGGCGACAACGTCGTGTACCTGCCCGTTGTGCAGGCACTTGTGGAGGCGCATCCTGAATGGCGCATTGTGGTGCTGACGAGTCCGACGGCGACGAGATTGTATGAAGTCTGCTGCCCTAAAGTGGAAGTCATCTCTTACGAGACGGCGGAATTTAATGGTGCATGGCGGCATCCCACGCGCCTGTGGCATTTTTGGCGGGACATTCGAAGCATCAAGCCGGACGCATGCCTGCTCGGCAGTGATCAGGGAAGTGTGGCGCACTTTCTCGCAAGGTTCAGCGGCGCCCGGGCGGTAGTCGGGCCGCTGTCCGAGCGGGTGAAGCTGAATGCACTCCTGAATCTCCGTCTGCCCTCGGATGGTGAGGAACATGTGGCGATCCATAACTGGCGCATCGCCCAGGCGCTGATCCGCCATTTGAAGCTGCCGGCTCTGCCAGAAAAAATGCCCCCTCCTGACTTGAGCGCCTTTGGCAGTGAAGACCATGGATCGGTGGTGGTGCATGCGGGTGCAAGCCGCGCCTACAAGCGCTGGCCACTGGAACGCGGCATCGAGCTGGCGAACAGGCTTTCTGCCCACCATGCGGTGACTTGGTTTGAACAGGGCGAAGCTGGAGAGGACATGCTGAAGCCGCAGGTGCGAAGAATAAAACCGGGGTCCCTGGATGAACTGGTGCGCGTGATAGCCGGAGCGAAGTACTTCATCGGCAACAATTCGGGGCCGATGAACATCGCCTCGGCACTGGGCATTCCAGGCACGATCTTCAACGGACCTTCGACCTCCAACTGGGATCCGCCCTGGCATACGGATGGTTTTGACATTCTGCGTGATCCCAAGCTGGCCTGCCAGCCGTGTGACCTGCTTTCGCACCCGGTGAATGCCTGCCAGAACAAGGAGCGGCCGATGGCCTGCATGGACCGCTGGAGCGTGGACGAGGTGCATCGGAAGATCGAAACGCGGTTAGCTGCGGCTTGAGTCCGTCCACTGCCGATTGACGAACAGATGAACGTCATCGCAGCCGGTTGATGTTTTGATGCGTTCAAACCCATGGGTCGTGAGCTTTCTGAGGAGTGCGTCCTGCTTGGCAGACTCTGCCGCGTGAATTTCGATCACAAGATAGTGAACACGCCGCAGGCTTTCGGCGGAGTCACCGAGCAAGACTTCGTACTCAGCGCCTTCGACGTCCATCTTGCAGAGATCCACGGCTACGTCGGCAAAGCCTCGATGCATGATTTCGTCCAGCGTAAGAACCTCTATGATGGCATCCTCACTCGCGGTTTCATCCTTAGCGCCATAGATGGAAAAGCCGGTGCCACCTGATGGAAATGAAAGTGTGAGTTCACGCGGATGACCACCAATGGCGACGTTCAGGATCTTTGGCCGAAGCCCGATGTTTTGCCTGATATTAAGAGAGAGCCGGGAATGAGTGAAAGGATTGACCTCGACGCAGGTGAGGGCGGAGAATTCGAAGCCGAGATCGAGGCAGAGAAGCGGGAAACCGCCGCCATTGGCACCGAGGTCCAGCAATCGCAACTGCCGTGGCAACTGCATCTCCTTAAACAGCTCCCGATACATCGGGCCCGCAATGCAGTCGCGGGTGCCGCTTTGATCTCCGGCGAGATGATCGACCAGGAACTTAAGCCTGCCTCTGGCATAGATCGTCCAGCCCAGCCGCCGGCCCAGCAGTCGCTGGCAGAGCGTGAAAAACACCCGGTCGAACTGGGTGATGGCACGCAGGCCGCAGAGGGCGTTGGAGAGCCTTTGAAACATGCGATCAGGCTTTTACCGCTTCGACAAAGAGATCTGGACTGGCCGTCATGCGGTCAATTCCAGGAGTTTGCGGTCCTTTGCCATGACGAAGCTGGATGAGCACGCGGCAGCAGCCGTAAACCAAGGTGCCGAGCAGGGCGCGCAAACGGCCGCCGAGGCCGGATGCGCAGTAATGCAAGCCGGAGACTCGGACCTCAGCAAAACCGCAGGCCCGGAGGCACTGAGCCAGGCTGCTGGGTGTGTGGCCGGTCTCATGTGTGAAGTCACCGTAGCGTGTGACGGAAGACATGGGGCTCTGTGCATTGAAGGTGATCATCCACAATTTCCCGCCGGGCTTGAGCGCGTTTCTGGCGGCGCGCAGGAAGCGGATGAACTCGTCTTTGGTGAAGTGTTCGACAATGTCCTTCGCATGCAGGAGATCAAACGCAGCGGTGTGTGATTCTAGGAAGGTCACTACGTTTTCCTCGACCCACTTGCGGTCGGGATCGTTTTGCCGGGCAATGGCGAGGTCGGAAGGCGAAAGATCGACACCGGTGAGCTGGGAGAAACCTTTGGATGAAATCCAGGCGATCCACTCGCCTTTGCCGCAGCCGAGATCGACGATGCTGGAACTGCGATCCGCAGGCAGGTGCGCGTGGGTCGCCTCGTATTGATCGTGCTGCATGCCGGCATCGAACGCCTTTTGACCTTCAAAAGAGGCGGAGTAGTTGCGATAGAGGATGTCCCGATAATTACTCATGCGGCGAGCTGGTGCTGGATGAAGGCGGCCCACTGTGCGGCGACGGCTTCATGGGTGTAGAGCCTGCGGGTGAGATCGAGCTGGCTCTGAGCGATGGTGGAATCATTCATCACCGCACGAATGCGACCGGCGAGCGCAGTGGCATCGCCATGAGGAAAAACGGCTTCTTCGTGACCGATGACTTCGGGGATGGCACCGCTGCTGGAACCGAGGGTGGCGACGCCGCAGGCCATGGCTTCGATGAGGACATGGCCGAACTGTTCCTCCCAGCAGAGCTGCATGGTGCGCACCGGTTTGCTGGCAAGCACGAAGACATTCAGGCAGCGCAGGAAAGAGGGAATTTCGAAATGCGGACGTGGAGGCAGCAGATGCAGCCATGGCCGAGTTTGCTGCTGTTCCTTGAGCCATGATTCGAGCCTGCCAGAACCGAGGATGGCGAGATGAACTTTCTGCAATGCATCGCAGGCTTGCAGCAGTTCATGGAGGCCTTTTTCCTCCGTCAGCCGACCGCAGTAGCCGATGATGAAAACGTCTGCGGGCAGTCCGCAGTCCTGGCGCAGCGTTGTGCGCTCGGCAGATGAAGCCGGCTGATGATTGTCGAGATCGACGCCGAGTTGCGGAGCGACGAGCACTTCGCCAGCGCGCGCGCCATATTTCTGCACGAGCTGTGACGCGGCCTGATTGCCGGCGATGATGAAGTCGGTCGTGGCGGTCATGGCCCGATAGATGGGAGCGAGCATGAATCCCTTCCAGCCGGGGCGTTCGACGTTCTCCCACGTGAACTCACCGAACAATGCGTGCGCTTGGAAGAAGGATTTCAAAAATCGTGCCTGCAAACAGACGCGGGCCCAGGGTTCATTTTCGACGAGCACCACATCAAAGGGTCGCGACCGCATGACGGCGGCGAGCCCTGAGTAGTGAAAGGTGGTGCTGGTCTGACCCGAGCGCGGCAGGCGGATGAGCTGGTAGTTGCGCGCAGGGGCGTCGGATTCGTTGTCGAAATCGGACGAGGGGCGTCCAAGCACCAAGTGCTGCTCAATGGTGGAGGTGACGCAGACGAGGTCGAAATGTGCCGCGAGCGCCTGGATCTTCTTGCGATTTTCGAGCGCGGCGTAGGTGTGGCCGATGAGCAGCAGAACGGGTCTCATGCGGGAGATGAGGCTGCGCCAAAGGCTGCTTCACAGACGGTAGAATCAGCGGCACATGCCTCGGCGAAAATTTGTTGCCAGTCTTCACCCGCAGGCAGGATGCTGTGGCGTTTGAGGAGCAGCTGGCGTGAGTTCTCCAGGGCGGCAAGGAAATCAGGAGAGTCGCGCTGGTCTTCGATTTGATGACAAGCCCGCGCCCAGGCATCGGGATCGAGATTGTGGAGCATGGGCACTGGATAGTGGCACTCTGAAAAGAGCTCAGTGAGGCCCATGCTGTGATTGGCGAGCACCGGCACACCGGCGGAAATGGCTTCCATCGCGGCGGTGAGTCCCGCAGGATTATCACAGGGAACAATGGGGAGCAGCACCATGGGAGCAGCATGCAAATGCTCCAGGTACTCACGATGGGAGGCGTTCACGACGAGCTCAAAACGCGGGTTGGCGATTTCGTCGGCAAAGCGGGTTTGCAGATAATCCACACGAGCGATGCGTGTGATGGAAAGACCGCTGTGGAGCAGAGGGGCGACGATGGATTCGTCACGACTGATATTGCCAGGGAGCAAGATGCGGGTTTTTGGCACATCATCTGGAGGCTGAAACCAGCCGGTGTCGATTTTCCACGGACGTAAAATCACCCGGTGGGCACCCAATTGCTGCGCTGTGGTGTCGAACTGCTCGGATGTGATGCAGTCGAGCTGAAAGGCGGGCGAGGCATTTTGCAGGCTGGAGACGAGTCTTTGAAGCGCGGTGTCGTGGTAGACGACACGACGAATGATTTTACCTTCAGTGGAAAACAGGCCGCAGCGGGACAGCAGGAGCAGGACCGTGTAGTGCATGCCATGGAGGCAATAGATCATGCGCGCCCGGCGAAGGGTGGCGTAGTGCTTCCAGACAAGGCGGAAAGCAGCGCTGAGGCGGCGAAGCGCACCGCCTTGTTTGCGGCTATAATCGCATTCGAGCTGCTCATCATTCTGGAACCATGCGCCCACGAGGGCACGGCCATGGGACAGCATGGGCACTGCATCCAAGAAACGACGAGGTCTGCCGCTGTAATCGTACAGCGCGTGAGGAGCCAGGACGACCAGTTGTGACGAATCAGCCATAGGGTAGATTTCGATTAAACGGTGACGTGGCTGCATGCGCGAAGGAAGGATGACGCATGTGCGGTGGAGGCTGTTCCGGCAGCTGCTTTTTCACCCGGAGTCCTTCCTGATGAATGATGCAGGCATTCAGTCCTCCGGCGATGAACCAGCAGAAGAAATTCACCGGGAAAGTCGAGGTGACATTGCCGGCAAAGATATTGTGGACGAGAAGACCGAACAAGATGCCAACCATCCAGAGGCAGATGCTGAAGACGGGCGTGCCGCGCAGCCCGAGCACGCTGCGATGAAACGAATGCAGGGCCAACGCCGCAATGATGAGCAGGATGCCGAGCGGCAGCCAGCCTATCTCCAGCAGCAGATTGGAGATGAGATCATGGCTCGCAACCTGATGTGCATCATGCAAATCTGCCGCGCCTTTGGTGCCGTGACCAAACATGGTCCACATGAGAGGATTGTGCGCAATGTCATGCATGCCGTCGAGGCGGTCGCAGATGGTCCAGAAGCGGGAAAACTGCACACCGATGGCGGTGCCGCCAAAGTTTTCGAGTGCCCAAAGCGTGAGCCTTGTGACGGCATTGATCAGTTCCTGAGCAAAAATACAGGCGGTGACGAACTTGGTGGCAACGGTGGCGTAGAGAGTCGCGGTGCCTCGTGCGCTGCGCAGCACCGGCAGCAGCAGGATGGGCAGCATCCAGTTGATGTTGGCGATACGCGCCATGCTGGCGATGCAGGCGACCACGAAGAGGACGAAAAGCACGAAACTCATGCCACCCCAGGCTCGGGTGCCGGTGTCGCGATGATGGCGGCGGACCATGAGTGCCAAGCAGGCGCAGACTGCGCACGTGGTGCCAAAGGGAGAGCTGTCCACCAACGTGGAGAACGGGCGGGGACGGACATCATCGAGGTGCTTGGAGAGCACGGTGAGACCGGACTGCAGGTATTCGATTTCGAAGTCGCTGAGGCCGAAGATCTGCTGCTTGATGCCGTACAAAGCGACGGGAATAAAGACGATGAGGCAGTATTTGATGAAGGCGATGATCTGCGCCGGAGTGCGGAAGATGCAGGGGACCACAAAGAGCAGGAACATGTAAGCCGCACCGTCTGCAAGCTGCGTGGCGGCCGCATTGAAGCCACTGCCACTGCGCAAAGCGGAGACACCGGAAACGGTGAAGCCGAGGAAGCAGACGAGCAGTGAAACGAGCTTGCGTCTGTGATGCAGGCTGCCGTCGTGGAGTGAACGAACCAAGGTGCCGATGCAGATGCCGGCCAGTGTCAGCGGGCAGAGAGCACGCACCCACAGGATGTCGTTCATGGTGACATGGCCGTCGAAGACCATCATGCGCTTGAGCAGGTCGCTGTAACCGGCATAGAGCACCATGAGATAAAGAGCCAGACGCGGCTGGAGAACTGCGAGGATGAACGAGCCGATGGAGAGGAACTGCGCCAGTGCGCCAATGGTGTTGCCACCTCCGAGCAGCACGGACAGCATGACATAGACGGCACCAAGGCCGCCGAGGAAGATGATGAAAGCCCTGCCTTGCATAAAAAATCAGGAGTGCAGCAGCGAGCGCATGCGCAGCCATGTGAAGCGCGGCAGGCCCATGAACGCACGAGTCATGAGGCCTGAGACGTTCAGGCGGAGCCAAGGTGAGAGATAGGTCCACACCACCCAGGCCAGCGTGTAGGACACCAGCGTGGCCCATGCCGCGCCGACACCGCCATGAGCGGGAATCCACAGCATGTTCAGCGCGGCGTTTACTGCGACGGCAACAATGACGGAAGGGAGGTTTGCGGCCAGCTTGTCTTCCACCGTCAGAACCTGTGTGCGGGCGATGCCGATGGCATACGGAATGAAGGCCCATGCATGCACACGCAGCATTTCAGAACTGCGGGAGAAACCACTGCCGAATGCCAAAGACATCCAGGGCGAGAGCAGCAGCAGTCCGGCTGCCACGGCAATGGCGAGCATGCCGGAGGCGGAAAAGTAATCGACCACACTTTTTTCAAAGCGCTCGGCGGTGTTCTGGCGATCCTGCATCAGCCGCGGCAGAAACAGCGTGGCAAGTATGCCCGGCATGAAGTAGGCCATTTCAGAAACGCGCACAGCGGCACCGTAGATGCCGGCCTCCTCCGTGCCGCGCAGCCATTCGATCATCATGGTATCGAGACGGAACAGCAGGATCAACGCAGCCTGGGAGGCAAGTTCAGGCCAGGAACGGCTGACGAGTGCGAAGGCACGCGAGAATTGAAAGGCACGCCATCTGACGCTGCCGCCGCACTGATGGAAAACGAATGCGCAGAGCGAGATGAAGATCCAGCCTTCCAGCGCATATGTCAGGGCAAAAAACCACAAAGGTGCCCGATACCAGATGCCGACCGCAATGCAGGCGGCGCTGATGATGAAGCCGGTAAATTGGGCGATGACGGACTGGGACACACGCCCGTGAGCCTCCAGCCAGGAGAGGATTTCGGTGGCGGGATTGGTAAGCAACTGCAAGCCATAAACGACAAGCAGCAGTGTGCCTTCCGGTTTGCGCCAGCCGATCCATGCGATCAGACCCGCGAAGAGAGATGCGGAAACGATGAACCGGGCCGTGATCGTGATGCCGAGCACGGCGGACTGGTCTGCGCCCTGCTTCATGAGTTCGCGCACGGTGTAGCGGGCGAAGCCGAGCTCGCCAATGCTCGATAGAACCGACACGGCGGCCATAGCGACGGAGATCTGGCCAAAGCCACTGCCACCGAGATAACGCGCAAGCGCGCAGGTGAGCAAGAAACTCAGTGCAAGGCGTACCACGCGCAGCGTCGTCGCCAGCGAGAAGGTTTTGAGGAGGTGGCTGCCAGCGGCCATGAAGGACGCGAAACGCGGGCTTTAAGCCGCCGCGAAGCTTTGCTCCGCGACATCGCAGAGGAGATGCCCGATGAGGAGGTGGCATTCCTGAACGCGTGCGGTGATGGCGGAGGGGGCTTTGAAGCTCAGTGTGGCTTCGGCCGCGCAATCCGCGCCTTTTTCGCCGGTGAAGGCGATGGTGACACAGCCGCGTTTATTCGCAGCCTGAAGGCCGAGGAGAACGTTTTTGCTGGTGCCTGAAGTGGAGATGCCAAGAACGACATCGCCCGGCTGGGCGAGCGCTTCGATCTGACGCGAGAAGACGGTGTCGTAGCCGAAATCGTTGCTATGAGCCGTGAGGATCGAGGTGTCGGTGGTCAAGGCAAGACCCGCCAAGGCCGGGCGATTGATGCGGTAACGCACGACGAGTTCGGCGGCGAGATGCTGCGCATCAGCGGCGCTGCCACCGTTGCCGAAGAAGATTATTTTTTTACCGTCCTTGAGCGCGGTGAGCCAGGCTGCGGCCAACGGAGCGATCTGATCGCTCATCGCACTCAATTTGACGATGGCGTCCTGATGCTCACTGAGATGTGTTTTGAAAAGAGAGGCGAATTCGGTGCTCATTTGGATGAGAAGGCTGCCAGCAACTCGTCTGGCGTCAATGTGGCGGTGCCGAGCTTGCCAACGACGATGCCGCTGGCGTGGTTCGAGATTTCGGCAGCTTCGAGAAGGCTGTGCCCGCTGGCGAGAGCGAGTGTGAGGAGGGCAATGGCGGTGTCTCCAGCGCCGGAGACATCAAAGACTTCACGCGCACGCGTCGGGATGTGATGAGGGGACTTGCCGCGCTCAAACAGCATCATGCCCTGCTCCCCAAGGGTGACGAGGACACTGGCGACGTTCCATTTGGCGAGCAGCACGCGGCCGACTTCGAGGAGTTCGTTGTTTTCGAGAGGGGCTTCGCTCAGAAGGTGGTCTTCGAGCCCTGCTGCAGCAAAGGCTTCGAGGCGGTTTGGCTTCACGAGCGAGACGCCGGCCCAAGGCAATGGATTGCGAGGGGAAGGGTCGACAGTGACGATGAGTTTGTGCTCGGCGGCGATCTTCGCGACCACCTGCATAAGCTTTTCAGTCATGAAGCCCTTGCCGTAGTCTTCCAGAATGATGGCGTCGAGGTTGGGAGCCAGATCACGAAGTCGCCGCTCTACTTCGATGAGTTCGTCATCGGTGAGCGGCAGCAGTTTTTCGCGATCCACACGAACGATCTGCTGCTGGCGTGCGGAGACGCGTGCCTTCGAGATCGTGGGCAATGTGGGGTGAACGAGTAGAGGGGCTGGATCGACCTTGTCTTCGATCAGAAGTTCCCGCAACTTGTCTGCAGCCATGTCCTTGCCGACGCGGCCCATCAGATGGGTGTTCGGAGAGAAGGGCGAGATGTTGCGCGCGACGTTGGCGGCACCGCCGGGATAGAATTCCTCGCGGGTGACTTCGACGATGGGCACGGGTGCCTCCGGCGAAATGCGGCGAACATGGCCCCAGATGAAGTGATCGAGCATGACATCTCCCACCACGAGGATGCGGCCTCGCGCGAGGCGTTGGAGATGATCGTGGGTGAAAGTCATTTGCTGCGGCGTGCGCGGACGGCGGCGGCGAGTTCGTCGAGCATGGCTGCGGTGGTCTCCCACGAGACGCAGGCATCCGTGATGCTCTGGCCGTAGGTGAGGGGCTGGCCGGGCTTGGTGTCCTGACGGCCTTCGACGAGATGGCTCTCAATCATCACGCCGGTGATGGCGGTACTGCCTGCGGTGATTTGTTCTGCCACAGAAGCGGAAGCGATAGGCTGCTTGCGGTAGTCCTTGAGGCTGTTGCCGTGGCTGCAATCCACCATGACACTGGCGGGAAGGCCACGTGCGGTGAGCTGGTCTGCGACGGTCTTGATGGAGGCCGCATCGAAATTCGTACCCGCTTTGCCACCGCGCAGGATGACGTGGCAGGCATTATTGCCTTTGGTGTTCACGATGGCGGCGACACCGTCTTTGGTCACTGAGAGGAAGCAGTGCTGGCCTTTGGCAGCTTCGATGGCATCCAGCGCGACTTGAATACCGCCGTCAGTACCGTTTTTGAAGCCCACTGGCATGGACAGGCCGGAGGCGAGCTGGCGATGCACCTGGCTTTCGGTGGTGCGTGCCCCGATGGCTCCCCACGCGACCACATCGGCGATGTACTGAGGGGTGATCACATCCAGAAACTCTGTGCCGGCAGGAACACCGCGTTTGGTGAGCTTGATGAGGAGATCGCGTGCGCCACGGAGGCCTGCGTTGATATCGAAGGAGCCGTCGAGATGAGGATCGTTGATGAATCCCTTCCAGCCAACGGTGGTACGCGGCTTTTCAAAATAGACGCGCATCACGATCTCCAGATCGGCCGCGTATTTCTCGCGTGCCTGTATGATGTGCTGGGCGTATTCGAGCGCCGACTTGGTGTCGTGGATTGAGCAGGGGCCGACAACGACGAGCAGGCGGTCATCCTTCAAGGTCAGGATGGCTTCGGCCCGTTTGCGCGAGTCTTCGATGAAGGCGGATTCCAGCTCTCCAAGACGGAACTCATGCATGAGCAGAGCTGGCTGGATGAGGGGAAGGATTTCGGCGACGCGAAGGTCGTCAGTGGGATGGGTGCTGCTCACGGCAAAAAAGGGGGGCAAAAAGCGGGCGCGCAGAATGGAGGAAACTCGCGGCGGTGGAAACCGAAAGTTCAGAGAAGATGCGAAATCTCAGTCATGCGGCAAGCTGCCGCCCATGGTGCCCATCACAAAGGCACCACCGCAGGTCGATGGGATTGGGGTGCGCACGGGACGCAGGCATGTGAGGCTAATGGTGGGCTTCCACTCATAGCAAATATGCCAATTACGGAAATTTTGCACGGATTGGGTATTTTGGCAAAGCTAAATATCTGGCAAGCCTTCATGAAATGCCGTTTCGTGAACAAGAAAAAAGGCGGTCGTTGCCGACCGCCTTTCGTGAAGTTGTTGGACTAGCGTCTATTGGAGGTCTTCACCCACGGCGTAACGCACGAAGCGGCGCACGATGAGATTTTCGCCCAGCTCGGTGATCTTGCCTTTGATCAGATTCGCGATGGTGAGTTCGGGATCTTTGATGAAGGCTTGTTCGAGCAAGCAGTTGTCGGCATAGAATTTCTCCATTTTGCCGTCCACGATTTTGTCCACGATGTTCGCGGGCTTGCCTTTGACCAGTTCGGCTCCGATCTCACGCTCCTTGGCGACGAGGTCCGCAGGGACGTCTTCGCGCTGGAGGTAGCGAGGGTTCGAGGCGGCGATGTGAAGGGAGATGTCCTTCACCATGGCCTGGAAGTTGTCATTGCGGGCGACGAAGTCGGTCTCGCAATTCACTTCGATGAGCACGCCAATGCGGCCAGCCATGTGGATGTAGGAGGCGATGATGCCTTCCTTCGTCTGGCGGTCGGCCTTCTTCTCGGCCTTGATGGTGCCGCTTTTGCGGAGGATGGTTTCAGCCTTCTCAAGGTCGCCAGCGGCTTCCGTGAGAGCTTTTTTGCATTCCATCATGCCTGCGTTGGTCTTTTCACGCAGGGTCATGACGAGTTTAGCGGAGATTTCAGCCATGTGTCGGTTGGGGGGTGAAATGGATTACTTCTTGGCTTCAGCGGTGGCGACGATGACAGGGTCGATCAGCTTCTGCAGGATGATGCGGATGGAGCGGATGGCGTCGTCGTTGGCGGCGATCGGGTAGTCGATGATGTTCGGGTCGGCGTTCGTGTCGACGAGGGCGACGATCGGGATCTTCAGACGGCGGGACTCGTGAACGGCGATGTGCTCGCGGGCGGAGTCAACGATGACGACAGCGTCAGGGATCTTGCCCATGTGACGGATGCCGCGCAGGTTGCGCTCAAGCTTGATACGCTCGCGGTTGAGGCCGGCGAGTTCCTTCTTGGACATGAGCTTGAACTCAGGCTTGCTCTCGATCTCTTCGAGGTAGTTGAGACGGGCGATGCTCTTCTTGATCGTCTCCATGTTGGTGAGCGTGCCGCCCAGCCAGCGATGATTGACGTAGAACTGACCGCAAGCTTCGGAGGCCTGCTTCACGGCTTCCTGAGCCTGGCGTTTGCAGCCGACGAAAAGGATTTTTTTGCCGCGGCGAGCGAGGTCGGCCAGGAATTCAGCGGCCGTGTCGATCTGCTTGACGGTTTCCTCGATGTTGAGGATGTGAATCTGGTTTTTGGTGCCCATGATGAAATTCTTCATCTTGGGGTTCCAGCGCTTGGTTTGATGTCCGAAATGGACTCCGGCTTCGACGAGCTCGGCGAGGATCTGTGTTGACATGTATTTGGTATCTAAAGGGCCTGTCTTCCGCACGTTTTGGGGGCAAAACGCTCAGCCACAAGGGCTGATCCGGTCGAACGGGCTTAGGTTTGAATCCTTTGGCCTGACCAACATGGCCCGGCAAAAGGGGCGCGATGTTACCGGCATCCCCAGCTACGGCAAGCAATTTTTCT
>NZ_JBIPNG010000153.1:0-13154 GCF_044373815.1 Prosthecobacter sp.
GCAGCGCGGCGGCATGGCGCATTCGGCCGGCCCACCAATGGAACCACGCCCGCCGTAGATGATGCTTTTCGCCAGCTTCACCTCGCCGAGTTTGCCCTCGCGCATGTATTTGACCGCCTCGGCCAAAGCACCCCGCGAACGATTCTGAGTCCCACCCTGGCAGATGCGGCCCAGCTTTCGCGCCGCCTGCACCATGCGCCTGCCCTCGGTGACGTTATGGCTCACCGGCTTTTCGACATACACATCCTTGCCCGCCTGCATGGCCCAGATCGCAGACAAAGAATGCCAGTGATTCGGCGAAGCGATGAACACCACATCCACCGACTTGTCCTCCAGCACCTTTCGCAAATCCTGCACCTTCTTCGGCATCGGCCGTTTCAATTCGACGAGCAATGAGCCCACTTCATCCGCGCGGTCGAGATCCGGGTCACATACATAAGCGACATCGCAGTCCCCGAGTCGCGCCAGCTCCCGCGCATGCGCCTTGCCACGAATGCCGCAGCCGATGATCGCAGCGGTGATTTTTTCATTGGCGCTAACCGGCTTGGGATCAGCTGCAAACAAGGGCGCTGGCAGGCTGACTGCTGCTGCAGCCATGAGGGAGTCTTCAAAGAAACGGCGGCGGGTGAGAGAACGCATGGTGGAAAACTCATACGAGGCAAGAGGCGCCTGGCTTGCTGTTTTATCCAAATGAACCGGCGCCTTCAATAGTGCGGAAGCGTGCCTCGCCGCAGAGAAGAGGTGATCGGCTGCGAGTTCTGGCTGTTGGAGGCGTATTCACCCGTCATGATTCGTTTCCTTGTCCTCATCACCTTCGTTTGGATATTGAATGCCTCCGCTGAGGACTGGCCGCAGTTTATGTTTAATGCGGCCCACTCCGGCAACGCGGCGGCTCGTGACATCGACTCAGAAAAGCTGCATCTGCAGGGTGCGTTGTCGATGACAGACGGCATCTACACCTCTCCAGTGATTGCGGAGGGCAAGGTGTATGTCGTGGATGGATCAGGTTACGCCGCGTGCTTCGATGCGGCGACGCTGAAGGAGGTGTGGCATTTCCAAAGCAAAGGAGGGAAGCAGAACGTGAACAACGTGAGTTCACCGGCCATCGTGGGCAGGCACCTGCACTTCGGCACCGCAGCGGGGATCTATTACGTGCTGGACAGCAGCACCGGCGCGGTGGTGAAGGAGATTGACTGCGGCGAGCCGATCTTTAGCACGCCGGTCATCGGCAAGGACCGTGTCTATTTTGCCACGCTCGGTGCTCAGGTTTATGCAATCACGAACGAGGGAGAGGTGAAGTGGAAATGGGACTTCGTGAAGGAGGTGGTCGGATTCGACGGCAACCGCTGGAGCGGGGAGGAGTGGGCGAAGTTCTGCGAGAAGCGGATGCTGGCTACGCTGAAGCCGGGAAGCAAGCCCACGTCCAGCGACGGGCGCGTGACGTGGAAAGATCACTTCGTCTGCTCGCGCGATATCTGCCTTATCCGAGGGAACACCGTGGTCATGCCAGCGGGAGGGCGCACGCTGTTCATCGAAGACACGGGCGACGCGCCGAAGCTGAAAGCCACGGGCGAGATTCCCGAATGGTCCGGCAAGGAATTTCCCGCGACCTTTGGGCAGAGCGCTGATGATGACGGCAACGTGTATGTGCAGTGGCACCGCCGCGACAATGCGGGCCGCGTGGACATCATGCGGCTGGAGGGTGACACGCTGACCACCGGCGACTTCGTGCCGGGCACGGACACAAACATCCGCATGGACGGCCTGCTGAGCTTTGCGCCTGTGGCGATTCGAGGGAAGGACGTTTACCGAGTGCGTCCGGAAAGCGAACGCGGACTCATGCGGCACCGGCTGGACGCCAAAGATGACAGAGGCGAAGTGCTGACGATGGGTGGATTTATCGCCCCGCCTGTGATCACCAAAAATCACGTCATTGTGGGCGATCTGGATGGACACCTGCACATTGAGCCTATTGCGGAGCACCTTGCGTTCGCCAGCTCCATCGAGGTCTCAGATGCAGCGATTTCCGCCCCGGTGGCGGTAGCTGATGACAGGATCTATGTGCCCAGCGAGGACGGCCGAGTCCATGTTTTTGGCCCCAAAAAAGCCGAGACTGGAAAGCATGATCGGGACGACATCGCCAAAATCCGCAGCCCGCTGACAGGCAAGCTGGCCGCCGCCGAGTACGACTGGTACACGAACTACGGCAACTTTGCGGGGCAGAACTCGAACAATCAGGGCATCGCGCCACCGCTGCGCATGCGGTGGGCACGGCGTCTCGAAGGCACGGTGAAGCATCTGCCAGTGTGCGGAGGCGGACGAATCTACACGCACACCGCCGAGGGCCAGATCATTGCCTGTGAGCAGGACACGGGCCGGCTGCTGTGGCGGCGCTGGTGGCCGGATGTATACCTGTCTTTCACTTCACCGCTGTACATCGACGGCAAGCTCCTGATCCCGCAGGCAGGCATTAAAAAATCCTTTGTGCGCTGTCTGGATGCCGCGACAGGGCAGATGCTCTGGGAGGCGCCCTTTACCGGTTCACCAAGCTGGAGCCGGCAGTTTCCGCCGGTCGTCTCAGGGAAAATCGCGATCTATGCCAGCGGCACCGGCGACTATGCACCGCAAGGAAGCGAGAAGCCATGGACCTTTGGCGGAGCACTGGTCAAACCCGCCGACGGACATGATGTAATGAGCTTCATCTATTCCAATGACAATCCGTACTACCCCACGAACCACCACCCGCGTGTGTGGGCCTGGGATATCGACACCGGCAAGGTGGTGTGGGAGAAAGATTTTTCCGATCAAGGACGTGGCGGCAACGACTGCGGTATCTGCATCCTCGACGGCAAGCTGTATTACTCCGTGTTCTTTGGCTATGACGCCGACCAGCGTGCGCGCCGAGGGCAGCCGGTGGGAAACAACGGCCTCACGGTGTGCATCGAGCCGAAGTCCGGCAAAATCCTCTGGCAGACGAACGACTATTACGTCACAGCCAAATGCACGCTCAGCGCACGCGATGGCAGGCTCTACATAGGCGGGTACAACAAGGCGGACGCAGGCACGGAAGACCGCTTTGTCTGGTGCCTCGATGCGAACACCGGCAAGCTCGTCTGGAAATCCGATGCCGTGACTTCGGCGCTTAACGTGGTCAGCGTCGGCGAGAGATTCATCTTCTCCAACGCACTGCGCGGCAAGGGCAACATCTTTGACCGCAACACCGGCAAGGTGACTTACAGCATCCTCACGAACTATGCGTGCTGCCGCTTCACCCTGAGCGAGCCGTATGTCCTGGGCGCAAACATGGACATGATCGACCTCTCGCAAGAGGGCAAGCTGGTCTCCACAGGACCTGCCATCGATTCACGCGAGTGCCTGGGCGCGGTGGTGAGCAACGGCCGCATCTTTTACACCTCGCAGGCGAGCGGTTTTGTGGTGTCGCAGACGTATGGGCCGGAGTCCAAGGAACTGCCGCCAGCATGGGAGGTGCGGAGCGAGGTCAAACCATGATGAGGATGCGTGAAAAAATTATTTTACCCAGCGAATGCACGATGGCATCGGCATCTCGACTGGAGTGCTGGTTGCTGTGATCTTCCCGCTCGTGGCATCAATCCGAAACACGACCACGCTGTTTCCCGGCATATTCGCGCAGAGGAGCCACCGGCCATCCGGGGTGATGAGCAGGTTCTGCGGCCCTTTTCCGAGGCTGGGATCGATGGAGAGCAGCGTGAGTCTGCCATCGTCACCTATGCGATATGACGCGATGCTGTCGTGGCCCCGATTTGTGCCGTAGAGCAACTTGCCGTCGGGGGTGATTTTCAAATCAGCCGTGTAGCTCTTGCCACTGAATCCGTCGGGAAGTGTGGTGAGGGTCTGCTGTTCAGTGAGCATGCCGGATGCGGGGGTATAATCAAAACACGTCACCGTGTTTGCCAGTTCGTTGATCACATACACATGCCTGCCGTTCGGATGAAAGGTGATGTGCCGAGGCCCTGAGCCGGGCTGCATCTTCGCAAAGGGCTGGGCCTCATTTGGCGTGAGCTTTGCCTTAGCCGCATCGAGTTGATAAATCAGAATCTTGTCGATGCCCAGATCAGCGGCGAGTGCGAAGCGGTTGTCTGGACTGATGACGATGCTATGCGCATTGGGTCCCTTCTGGCGTTCGAGGTCGATGCTGGAGCCGCTGTGCTGCACAAACGTGACTGCTTCTTCCAGCATACCATCCTCTTTCACCGGCAGCGACGCCACACTTCCTGACGCGTAATTTGCCACCACCACGGTCTTGCCCGTGGCATCGACATCAAGATAACACGAAGCCGTTCCGCGCGCAGACTGCTGATTCAGCTTCTTCAGCCGGCCGGTGCGGTCTTCAAGAGCGTAGGCCGCTACAAATTCATCATCCGCCCCACCGAACTTATCGGCATTGATCGCATAGAGGAAGCGTTGGTCGGGCGAAACCGCCAGGAAGAACGGATTCTGAATATCAGTGGTTCGATGCAATGGCTGCAATGCGCCTGTCTTCGAGTCGAAGCGAAAAGCATGAATGCCAGCTTTGTCCCCCGAGGCGAACGCGGAGATAAACACCAAAGGTTCGGCCGCCGAAAGCGTGACGGAGGCCATGCAGAGAGCAGCTAGAAGTGAGGATGTAAAATAGCACATAATGGAATGATATGCCTCACGCAAGAATGCCAGTCACTACATCACCATACACGTCTGTCAGACGGAAGTCGCGACCGGCATAGCGATAGGTAAGTTGTTCATGATCGAGGCCGAGCTGATGCAAAATGGTCGCATGCAGATCATGGACATGAACCTTCTTTTCGACGGCATTCATGCCAAGTTCATCGGACGCACCATAAGCGAGGCCGCCTTTGATGCCGCCACCGGCCAGCAGAGTGCTGAAGGCGGTGTGGTGATGATCGCGACCGCGGCGCATGGGATCGACCTGCTTGTTTTTGTCCTGGGTTTCCTGCGAGTAAGGCGTGCGGCCAAACTCACCGGTCCAGACGACGAGGGTGTCCTCCAGCAGGCCGCGCTGCTTGAGATCGCTGATGAGTGCGGCGGAGGCGCGGTCGCTGTCGGCGCAGAGTTTGGGATGGTTCTTGTAGTGGTCGCTGTGCGTGTCCCAAGGCTGGTTGCTGCTACTGGTGTAGTAGACGCTGATGTAGCGCACGCCGGACTCGGCGAGACGGCGCGCGAGGAGGCAGGAGCGGCCAAAGGGGGTGTCGCCATACATCTCGCGCATTTTCGCGGGCTCGCGGCTGATGTCGAAGGCATCGCTGGCGGCGCTCTGCATGCGGTAGGCAGTTTCCATGGCCTTGATCTGGCCTTCGAGCGCCTGGTCCTGCTCGCGCTTGGCAGCGTGCAGGTGATTGAGCTTTTGAATGAGATCGATCTGACGGCGCTGCTGCGCCGGGGCGAGCACGGAGTTGCGCACGTCGGCGACGAGCTTGTCCACGCTCATGTCGGAAGTGATGACGCCGGTGGCCTGATACTCTGAAGGCAGGAAGGAATTGCTCCACAGGGCGGGGCCCACCACGATGTTGGGCGTGGGCCGCAGCACGACGAAGCCGGGCAGGTTTTCATTTTCACTGCCCAGGCCATACAGCACCCAGGAGCCCATGGAGGGGCGGATGGGCTGGAGATTGCCAGTGTTCATCATGAGCAGCGCGGGCTCATGATTCGGCACATTGGTGTGCATGGAGCGGATGACGCAGCAGTCGTCAATGATGCTGCCCAGAGCGGGCAGGCTCTCGCTCACTTCAATGCCGCTCTGCCCGCACTTGTGAAACTGCAGAGGGGATGACATGAAGCCGCTGGTCTTGGGCGCTTTGTAGAGCTTGCCGGAGGGCTGCTGGCCTTCGTATTTCTTCAGCGCCGGCTTCGGATCAAAGGTGTCGATGTGCGACGGCGCACCGTTCATGAACAAGAAGATGACCCGTTTCGCACGCGGGGTGATCTGCTGCTTCACAGCGGCCTGCGCCTGAGCGCCCATCATGCCCGCAAGGCCGATGGCACCAAAGCCGGCCGAGAGGCGGTGGAGGGCTTCACGCCGGGTGAGCTGCGCGGGGTTGGGATCAGTCCACATAGAGCATTTCGTTGGTGGCGAGAAGCGCCTGCGCGAGCTGCTCCCACGCGTTGGGGCCGGCTGTTGTGGCGGGCTGTTGCAAAAACTCCCGGGCGATGGCGAGTTCCTCCGCCTCGGGCTCGCGAGCAAAGAGGAGTGCGTAGGCGTGGCGGATGCGTGCGGCATCATCGCCGCCGCTTTGTTGGATGCGCCGGGCCAGTTGTTTGGCCTGCTCGATGATGAAGGGGCTGTTCATCACATAGAGCTTCTGGGTGGGCGTGGTGCTGGTGCTGCGCCGGGCGGCATGGACGTTGGCATCCGGGTAGTCGAAGAGCATGAGCGTCTTGTTCAACTCACGGCGGCTGACCTGGGAGTAGATGGTGCGCTTGTGGTGCGTGGGTGCGTCAAGGTTCTGCGAGGCGCCCCCTTCCCGGCTGAGCGTGCCTGCGGTGGCCATGATGGCATCCCGCCAGGACTCGATGCCGAGCTGGCGGCGGTTCATGCGCCAGAGGTGATCGTTTGCTTCATCGAGCTGCGCATTCGCCGCGCTGCCGCTGCTGCCCTGACGGTAGGTGGCGGACATGACGAGCTCGCGCATGAGGCGCTTCACGGACCAGCCGTTCTGCATGAAACGCAACGCGAGATCATCGAGCAGTTCGGGATGCGTGGGCTTGTCGCCTGTGGTGCCAAAGTTGCTAGGGGTGCGCACCAGCGGTCTGCCGAAGAGCAGATCCCAGACACGGTTCACCATCACGCGGGCGGTGAGTGTGTTGGTGGGATCGGTGATCTGGCGGGCGAGCTCGGCACGGCCGCTGCCTTGGAGAAACTTCACCGGCTCATCCTTGCTGAGCACCTGCAGCCAGCCACGCGGGACATTGGGGCCGGGCGTCTTCACATCGCCGCGATCATAGACGGGGAGGTCATGCGGATTCACATCACGCACGATGTGCAGGGTTCCGGGATCCATTTTATCGGCCAGAGTTTTGCCGTCTTCATCCTTGCCATCGGGACGAAGGTTCACCATCTGCATGGAGGCAAAGACACCGGCCATGGCGTAGTAATCGCGTGCGGTGATGGGGTCGAACTTGTGATCATGGCAGCGTGCGCAGGCCACGGTGAGGCCGAGGAAGGTCTGCGACACGGTGTCCACCTGCTCCGACCATTCCTCCGCCTGCACATCGAGCTGGCCTCGCGCATACAGCTTGTGCCCGAGACCCAGAAAGCCGAGCGCGGCGAGATCCGCTTTGTTTTGCGGCTCGATCAAATCCACCGCGAGCTGCTTCTGCACGAAGGCATTGTAGGGCAGGTCCGCATTGAAGGCAGCGATGACCCAGTCGCGGTACCGCCAGGCGTTCGGATAGGCGAAGGAGGAATTGTTGCCCACCTGATGCGCCTGATCTTCGGCATAGCGGGCGAGGTTCAGCCACATGGCGGCCATGCGTTCACCAAAGGCCCGGCGGCTGAGCAGACCGTCCACGAGCCTCGCATAGGCATCCGGTCGGTTGTCATTCACAAAGGCCTGCACCTCCTCTGGCGTGGGCGGCAGGCCGGTGAGGTCAAAGGTGGCGCGGCGGATCAGCGTGCGTGCATCGGCCTCGCGTGTAGGCGTGAGGTCTGCAGCCTCCATGCTGGCGAGGATGAAGCGATCCACGCGCTCGCGCGGCCAGGAGGCATCCTTCACCTTGGGCAGGGCCTGAGCCTTGGGCGGCACAAAGGACCAGTGCTGGCGCGCTTTCGCCCAATCAATCGGCGCAGGCTCGCCCGCCTGCGTGGTGACGCAGAGCAGCAGCAGGGTTGCGATGGTTTGAAACGGGACGTTTGGCACCCGGACATTACGCACGCAGGAGCCTTCTTTTACGCTCGATAATCGCAGCTAGGCAATCAGCCCCTTTACCACCTTGGCCGGATTCACCCCGGTGAGGCGGAAGTCGAGGCCCTGGAAGCGGTAGCTGAGCTTGTTATGGTCCAGGCCGAAGAGGTGGAGAATCGTGGCGTGGAAGTCATGCATGGACACGGGATCACGCGCCACGTGCCAGGCAAAGTCATCCGTCTCGCCATGGACCTGCCCGCCTTTGATGCCACCGCCCGCCATCCAGAGGCTGAAGGCAGCCGGATGATGATCGCGGCCAGTAACCTTCTTGAAGCCTTTGCGATTTTCGCCCAAGGCGGTGCGACCAAATTCGCTGCCCCATACGACGAGCGTGGTGTCGAGCAGGCCACGTTGTTTGAGATCTTTGAGCAGTGCGGCGATGGGCTGATCGACCATTCCGCAATTGTGCGCGAGCTGGGGATCAAGAGCGCTGTGGTGATCCCATGACGCGTGGATGATGTTCACAAAGCGAACGCCGCGCTCCACCATCCGCCGCGCATTCAGGCACTGCCGCGAAAAGGTCTGGTAGTTGCCGATGCCGCCGAGGTTGCTCTTGATGGGCGGCTCGATGCGGTTCACGCCGTAGGCATCCAGCGTGGCCTGCGATTCACCGCTAAGATCGACCAGATCCGGTGCGGCGCTCTGCATGCGGAAGGCGAGTTCGTAACTGTTGATGCGGGCAGCGATCTCGGGATCACCGATGTGCTGATGCTGAAGGCGGTTGAGATCATTCAGGGCGCGAATGCTCGCGGACTGCATCTCTGGCGAGATGCCTGCGGGATTGCCCAGGTTCAGAACAGGCGAAGCACCATTGCGAAACATCACTCCAGAATACGATGATGGCAGGAAGCCGCTGGACCAGGTGGAGCTGCCGCCCGGCAGCCCGCGACCTTTGCTGACCATGACGACATAGGAGGGCAGCTCCTGTGACGGATTGCCGAGACCATAGGTCACCCACGAACCCACGCTGGGGCGCCCGAGACGGGATTCGCCACAGTTCAGCATGAGCTGGCCCGGGAGATGATTGAACTGTGTGGTGTGCATGGAACGCACCAGCGCAATGTCATCCGCGCAGGTGGCGATGTGCGGCAGCAGATCACTGATTTCCATGCCGCACTGGCCGTGTTTTTTGAAGACGCGGCTGGTGCCCATCACCGTGGCCGTGTCTTTTTGCAGGAAGGCAAACTTCGCATCTCCCACGATCGAATCGGGCAGCGGCTGGCCGTCGTACTTGTTGAGCAGCGGCTTCGGATCAAAGAGATCCATCTGCGAGGGGCCGCCTTCGAGGAAGATGAAGATGCAGCGCTCCGCCTTCGGCGCGAAATGCGGCATGCGCGTGGAAAGCGGATCTGCAGGAATGCCGGCCTCGGCAGCGAGCAGGCCATCCTGTCGCAGCAATGAAGCCAAGGCGAGCGTGCCGAGGCCACAGGAACTCGTCGCAAGGAAATCGCGACGTGTTTGGGTGATGTAGTCCTGTGGCGACATGAGGGTCAGGCCAGTTCCTTGATCGACTGGAATTCGTTGTCGACCAGATAATGGGGACGACCGGAGAAGTCCGACACCGTGCTGGTATGCGGATTAATGCCCAGATTGTTGTAGAGGGTGGCGAAGATCTCCTGGAAATGCACAGGACGGTCCGTGGCCTCACCGCCAAGGCGGTCCGTAGCGCCGATGACCTGGCCATTCTGCATGCCGCCCCCGGCGAGCAGCGCGCAGGAAACGTTGGGCCAATGATCACGTCCGCCTTTGTCATTCACGCGCGGCGTGCGCCCGAATTCGCCCCAGGCGAGCACGGTCACATCCTTGTCCATGCCGCGCTCATGCAAATCCTGAACAAGGGCGGAGATCGCCTGATCAAAGTCGGGCAGGTTTTCCTGGGCGTTTTTGAAGTTCTGCCCATGCCAGTCCCAGAAGCTGTAGCTGAGAGTCACCACTCGCACACCGGCTTCGACCAGCCGACGCGCCAGCAGGAACTGCTCATTGAGCCGAGGTGCGGCATCGCCCTGGATTTTATCAGTGCCTTTGCCGTAACGCTCGCGGACTTTGGGAGACTCTTTGGAAAGGTCGAGCGCATCGACGAGCTGCGAGGAAGTCAGAATGCCGTAGGCCTGCTGCCGGAAGACATCGATGCCCGCCATGGTGCCCGAAGCATCCGTCTCGCGGCGAAAGGTGTCAAAAGCGGAGAGCAGTCCGCGCCGATCACCCAAGCGTTCCAAGGTCACACCGTTGAGCGACATGTCCTCCTTGCCCCGCTCCAATGGCATGAAGGGCGCATGCGCCACGCCGAGGAAACTCGGGCGCCCCTGATTGTAAGGCGTGTGCTTCATCTGCTGCGAAAGATTCACGTAGCCGGGCACCGTGGGGGCGCCGCCTTTGAGCTTGGACACCACGCTGCCGATCTCCGGCCAGCCCCCCGGAGGCGCATTATTGCTGAGGCGACCCGTCACACACTGAAAGCTTTCATGCCGGTCCTTTGCGCCGACGACGCTGCGAATGAAGGTGAGCTTGTCCGCCATCTTGGCCATGCGCGGCAGATGCTCGCTGATCTGGATGCCAGAGACATTCGTGCCGATGGGCTTGAACGGACCACGCACCTCCGACGGCGCGTTCATTTTCAGGTCATACATGTCCTGATGCGGGGGACCGCCAGGCAGGTACACAAGGATAAGCGCCTTCTGCGATTTGCCAACTCCCTGCACTGACTCCGCACGCAGCAGTTCTGGAAAGCTCAGGCCTCCCAGACCGAGCCCGCCGATACGTAGAAACGAACGTCGCGAAAGGCCGTCGCAGTAGCGGTTGGCGGGCTGTTTGGAGAAGAGAGTAAGCATGGGGTCTAAACGGCGGCAGGGCTGAAGGTGTTGCGGTGGCGAGGTGAGGAAAGGCGGCTATTCACGATTGATGAACTCATCCAGGTTCATGAGCACCCGCGCGACAGCGACAAGCGTGGCGGCTTCGGTCTGATCGGGCAAGGGAACAAAGGTGCTGGTGCTGCCAAGGACCTCCAAGGTTTTTGCACCGCCCTTTTCAACGCGGGCTTTCTGTTCGCTGTGAAAGCCGGCAAGGCGCTGCATCTCTTCCGCGCGCGGCGAACGATTGAGCGTCCATTCAAACAGGTGCCGCAGTCGGCTGGCCGTGTCATGAGGTGACTCACGCATCGCACGCAAGGCGAGCGCCTGCGCGGCTTCCACAAAGACGCTGTCGTTCATCATGGCGAGTGCCTGGAGCGGTGTGTTGCTTCGTTCGCGGCGCACGCAGGCGTCTGCGGCATCGGGCGAGTCAAAGGTGGTGAGCGTGGGATACAGCACGCTGCGCAGGGTGATGATGTACAAGCTGCGGCGGTAAATTTCATCCCCAGGGCTGGCCTTCCAGTTTGATGAGCGGCCCACATCAAACACATCCTCCGGCAGTGGTGGACGGAAGCTGGGTCCACCGATGGTGCGCTTCAGCAAGCCGCTGACAGAGAGCGCGGAGTCGCGCAAGATTTCAGCGTCCAGGCGGATGCGGTTCTGGCGGGCGAGGAGGCAGTTCAGCGGGTCGAGTTCGACGATGTCATCACGGTGCGCAGAGGACTGGCGGTAAGTCGCACTCATCACGAGGAGCTTGATGAGTTGCTTGCGGCTCCAGCCATTGCGCATGAACTCGGTGGCCAGCCAGTCGAGAAGTTCGGGATGCGACGGCGATTCGCCGGCTGTGCCGAAGTCATCCGGCGTGCGCACGAAGCCAAAGCCGAAGAGCTTGCTCCAAATGTGATTCACCGCGACGCGGCTGGTGAGCGGATGCTGCGGCGAGACAAGCCAGTGCGCGAGATCGAGTCGGCCGGGCTCCGGCTGAACGGGCTTGGCCATCGGCGGCAGTGCGGAAAGGCTGGCGGGAACGACATCTGGACCGCGTCGGGTGTAGTCGCCAGCAAGATGGACATAAGTCTGGCGGCGATCCTTGTCAGCCTCGGCCAGCGCCTGTGCCTTGGTCTTCGCATCGTCACGGTCCACGGTGTTGTCGAAGAAGGCGTAGAAGCTGTAGTAGTCGCGGATAGTGATGGGATCGTATTTGTGCGTGTGGCACTGGGCGCAGCCCACGGTGAGGCCCATCCAGACACGACCGGTCGTATTGACGCGATCAACGAGGTTTTGGTAACGTGCCTCCTCCTTGTCCACGCCTGCCTCGGTGTTGAGCGCGGCATTGCGGTGAAAGCCAGTGGCGGTGATTTGATCCGGCGTAGGTTGTGGCAGCAGGTCGCCTGCGATTTGCTCAATAGTAAACTGATCAAACGGAAGGTCGGTGTTAAAGGCACGGATGACCCAGTCGCGGTACTTATAGGCGTTGGGGCGAAGGCCATCGCCGAGGAAGCCGTTTGAATCCGCGTAACGCGCCATGTCCAGCCAGTGGCGCGCCCAGCGCTCGCCAAAATTGGGCGAGGCAAGGAGGCGGTCCACGATCTGCTCGTATTTTTGTTCCGACCAATCGGAAAGAGCAGCGAGATCTGACGGAGATGGCGGCAGGCCGGTGAGATCGAGATAAACGCGGCGAATCAGAGCGGCAGATGAGGCTGCGGGTGCGGGCTTGAGACCGTGCGTGCGGAGCTTGGCGGCGATGAAAGCATCAATGGGATTTTTGCTGTCCGATTTCGGCACGGCTGGACGCGTGATCGGCTCAAAGGCCCAGTGATTTTGATATTCCGCACCTTGGGCAATCCAACGGCGGAAGAGCTCGCGCTCGGCCTGGGTTAGCTGCTTCGGCGACGAAGGCGGCGGCATCACGTCAGCAGGATCGGTATGGGTGATGCGTTTCCACAGTTCACTGGCTTCAGGCTGGCCGGGCTTGATGGCTGCCTTCACAGCCTCAGCACGCACATCCAGCCGCAGGTCGGCCTCGCGCTTGTCTTCGTCCGGGCCATGGCAGGCGTAGCACTTCGCGGCCAGGATCGGGCGGATGTCGCGATTGAATTCCACACGCGCTTCTGCAGCGAGAGCGCTGCAGGAGACCATGAAGACGAATGGAATGACGAGACGCATGAGCTAGCTTACCTTCAGTTCACTAAAGGGCAGAGTCTGCGCAATCTTTGTGCCGCCGTCTTCGCCGAGAACCTTCGCCGTGAGCGTGGCAGAGTTCCAGTCAATGCGCAGATGGCCGACGTTGGGCAGATGGTACGTTTGAGGCATGCAGCGGTGCTGGTTCGGCGTGGGGGTGCCGCGCGGATGCTTTTGCGTCATTGAGCTG
>NZ_JBIPNG010000179.1:0-11904 GCF_044373815.1 Prosthecobacter sp.
GCGGCTTCTAGAGAATTGAGTTCCGCAGTGACACGCGAGTAATTGCCGAGATCAGGGTTGTTCTTGATCAGCTCGGCAATGCTCGAACAGACTCTCGGCGACAAGGTCGCGGACAGGACCAGTGAAGCGAAAAGTACTGCCATGAGAAAGCCAAGGTTCCGATGCACCTGAATGGGAGGTGACGCATCGAAAGCTGAGGCAGGCGGGATCATGACATGAAAGGGGAATTATTTGGCCGCCGTCTTCTTCCAGTTGCCGAGGTCATCTTCGTCGCCGTCGATTCCATTTGGGCCAGCCGTCCAGACATCGTAGGGCTTCTTCGATTTCTGTGCGGGGAAGCGATATTTGTAAGGCAGGCCCCAAGGATCTTTGGGCAGCTCTTCCATGAAAGCTCGGTAGTTTTCAGGGATCGGCTCCTGCGTCGGCTTTTCCACCAGCGCCATCAGCCCCTGCTCGGTCGTCGGCATGCGCAGCGCACGGGATTCATAGGACTGCAGCGCCAGCCCGATGGCCTGCAAATCGCTGTCCACGCGTGTGTCCTTGGCGGAATCGATCTGACCCTTGAGCAGGTAAATCGAGCCGGAGGCCAGGATGGCGATGATGGTCAGCGTGATCACGATTTCGATCAGCGTGAAAGCGGCGGCGGTGTGTGTGTTGGGGTTCGATGTGCGGATTTTCATGACGGGACGATTGAACAGGATTTATGGAGAGATGAACAGGAGGAAATGAAGTTGGTTTCACCAGTTTTAACCACCGCCACGGATGCCCGTGACGCTTTGGGCGATGGCCGCAACGATGGAATATGCCACCGTGCCGACCATCACGGCCATGACGATCAGGATGACCGGCGTGATCATCGAGGTCATGCGTTTGATACGCTTGTCGAGTTCCTTGTCGTAACGGATGGCGCATTTCTCCATCGATTTGCCGAGCTGGCCCGTCTGCTCGCCCACGGCGATCATGTCCGCCAGCAGCAGTGGAAAGCTGCCGACCTTGCGCAGCGTGTTGGAAAGTGGGGCGCCTTCGGAGACCTGGGCGGTGACCTTGGCCAGCAGCGACTGGATGAAGACGTTGGAGGAAATCTTGGAAACCAGTCGGATGCTGTTCAGCAGCGGCACCCCGTTGGTGATCAGGTTACCCAGCGAATGCGCGAACTGCGCGTAAAAGCGCATGCTCATGATGGCACCGAACAGCGGGAGCTTGAGCTTCGTCTCATCCCACCACATCCGGCCGGCTGGGCTGGAAATGTAGCCGCGAAAGGTCAGCACACCCGCCGTGATGGCTGCGCCGATGGCCCACCACCACTGGCCCATGAATTGATTGAAGCTGATGAGCAACTGTGTGGCTGCCGGAAGCTTCTGCCCGTTCTTGCCCATCAAGTCCATGATCTGCGGCACCATGAAGGTCATGAACACCACCATCAGCACCACGCACGCACCGAGCAGAAATGCCGGGTAGATCATCGCCTGCGTCACCTTGGCCTGAAGGTCCGCCATCACCGCCAGATTGTTGGCCAGACGCCGCAGAATGCTCGGCAGAGAGCCGCTCACCTCTCCCGCAGCGGCGAGATTGCAGTACAGATCATCAAAGCTGGGCGAAGCCTTCCTCAGCGCTTTCGCCACGGATGAACCCTCGCGCAGTTCGTTGCGCATTGTGGTCGCAATAATCCGTAGCGCTCCCGATTCCTGCCGTTCCTGCATCACCCGAAACGCCTGGTCGATCTGCAGGCCGCCATCCAGGAGATCCGCGACTTCTTCCGTGAACAAAATGAGCTGGGCACGCTTCAGCTTCACAGGCCCACCGGTTGCCGCCGCGATTTTCGCTTTCGCTGCATCAGATTTTTCATCCTGCGTCACCTTCACCGGCGTCAGTGCCTGGGATTCGATCTTCCGAAACGCCTCCGCACGCGAACCGACCGTGACGGATCCTGTGACGGTCTGGCCGGTGGTGGTGAGAGCAGTGTAGGTAAATGCGGGCATACGGAGAATGGCAAATGACTTAGCCTCGTTGTGAGAGGAGGCGGTCACGCGTGGAGGGATCGATGCGAGCATCGAGGATGGCCATAACGACGGCAGAGTGCTGCTCCATGCGGTAATAGAAGATGGAGTTGAAAATCTTTGAGTTTACGTGGTGATAGCCATGGATTCCGCTGTGAATGCCTGCCGTTGTGCACAGGCTCTGCAAATCCTGCTCAATGGACCGACGAAAATAGCCTCCGAGGCCTTTCTCCTGTTGTTCGTAGAAGTCATAGCTCTCCTGCAAATCGTTGAGAGCATCACTGGTGACTCTGACCCTCATGGCATCGTCTGTCGCATGGCGGTGATGAAATCGTCAAGCTCCATGAGATGGGACTCTCCTGAGGCCAGACGCTTTTCCCGTTCAGCTAGAACCTTGAAATACCAGTCTTGGGGCACTCCTGTCTGATCAGTCTGGCAGGCAGTTTGCAGATCTTGATCCAGCGCCTCCTTCAGAGCGAGCTTGTGTGCCAGACTCATGCTCTCAAGCGGAATTTCGATGGGAGGATCGATGGAGAGAATCATGGTTTAGAATACAGAATCAGGTGCGGAATTGCAACACTACTCGGTCGCTGCCGTCACGGTCATGACTTCTTCGAGGGTGGTCACCCCTTGGGACGCTTTGCGGAACCCGTACTGCCTCATGGGCACCATGCCGTCCTTCAGCGCCTGCGCCTTGAGCTCCATGGTGTTGGCGCGTTTGTTGATCTTGTCCTGCAAGGCTTCCGTCATGAGGCAGATTTCCATGATCGCCAGACGTCCGGTGAAACCGGTGTTACGGCAGGCGCGGCAGCCGACGGGATTGAACAGCTTGTCCTTCCACTCCAACGGGAACCCAATGCTGCGCAGATGGCTTTCCTCATGGTGCGCGGGCTGCTTGCACAATCCGCACAGCGTACGCACCAGGCGTTGCGCCTGGAAGGCCCGCACCGAGGACGAAATCATGAAGGGCTCGATGCCCATGTCCAGCAGACGCGAGATGCCGCCGACTGCGTCATTGGTGTGCAGCGTCGAGAAAACAAGGTGACCCGTTAAAGCACCACGAATAGCGATCTCAACCGTTTCCTGGTCGCGCATTTCCCCAACCATAATCACATTCGGGTCGCCACGCAGAATGCTGCGCAGTCCGGCCGCGAAGGTGAGATCAATCTCCGGCTTCACCGCGATCTGGATGATGCCGTCGAGCTTGTTTTCCACCGGGTCTTCGATGGTGACGATGCGGCGCTCCTTCGTGTTGAGCTCCTTGAGGAAGGTGTACAGCGTGGAGGATTTCCCGGAACCCGTTGGGCCTGTGACGAGGATGATGCCGTTCGGCGCCGCGAGCAGTTTACGAATCGTCGCTTCCGTGGCCGGGTCGAGCCCAAGCGCCATCAGGTCAAATTTTTTGCGAGTCAGCAGGCGGAGCGCGACGGATTCGCCGTTCACACTCGGAATCGTCGCCACGCGCACGTCGATGGGTTCGCCATCGAGTTCCAGGTTGATACGACCATCCTGCGGCATGCGTCGCTCGGCGATATCCAGATGCGCCATGATCTTAAGTCGCGAAATGAGCGAGGCCTGCAGCAGTCGCATGTTCGGCGGCACGGGGACTTCCAGCAGCTTGCCGTCCACACGGTAGCGGATGCGCAGATCTCGCTCCAGCGGCTCCATGTGAATGTCCGTGGCGCGTTCCTTCAGGGCTTCACGGAAGATCTGGTTCACAAAGTTGAGCACCGTGGCCTCTTCATCCGCCTCATCCAGCACCGTGGTTTCCTGCTTCATGTCGTCGTGCTCGTCGCCGCCTTCGCGGCCTTCCAGCAGCTCTTCGAAGTTTTCCGCGCCGACCCCGTAGCCTTGATGAAGCGCTTCGAGGATGCGGTGGCGCGGGGCGATCTGCCAGTGCACGCGTTTGCGCAGTTCCTGACCCACCGCCTGACGTGCGCTGAGGTCGAAGGGATTGTAGGTCAGGATCGTCGCTTCACCGCTGGCCACATGCAGCGGGCAGATGCGGTGGCGCAGCGCCAGCTTGGCAGGGAAGTTGTTGCGCAGTCCTTCCGCAGCCTCTCCAGCGCCTTCCTCGGCATACGGCATGCCTAGGCCGGTGGCGAGCTGGGCAAAGAAGCGGTCTTCATCCACCATCGTGCTGTCCACCACGGCATCCATGAGTGGCTGGCGGTTGTCGGAGGCCACTTCGAGGGCATGGCGCAGCCGGGTGGGTTCTTCGCATCCAGCGCTGGCGGCGGTACGCACGAGGACGTCAATCAAAGTAGGGGTGGGCATGTGGGGCGATACAACGCCGCAACGAGGGCAAAGTTTCGCGATCTCTGCAAGAGGATCATCCAGAAAGAAAAACGGTGGAGTGAGGGGAATCATGTGCTACATGCGCAGCCTCTATGAATTCGCACCACTCTATCCTCAGCGGTTCCTTGAAGGCGCTTGCCTTTGCCGGACTTGCTCTCGCTCTCAGTAACTGCGCCGCCGTGAAAACAGGAGGTCATTCCTCCCTGAGTTATGACCCAGTGACGAAGCCGGTGAAAAATCCCTCGAATGTGCGTTTGAAGCTCAGCACCGGAGCCCAGCGTGTTTACGTGATGGAAGGCAACGAAGTGCTGCTCGCGACCCCATGCTCCGTCGGCACCGCCAGCGCCCCGACCCCCCCCGGTAATTGGACTATCTACAGCAAGGTGGCCAATCGCCGTCGTGTCAGCAGCCCCGGCGCTGGTTATCCGATGACCTACTGGATGGAGTTCAAGTCCGCCTACGGCATGCACTGGGGCTGGGTGAAGCCTTATCCCTGCACCCACGGCTGCGTCCGTCTGCCCATCAAGTCCGCGCAGAAGATTTTCAGCATGGTCAAGATCGGCACCCCCATCAACATCGCCGCTTCACAGCCAGAAGACGCCACCATTGGCAAAACCCTGCCAGTGCTTGATGATAGCAAGCTCGCCGACCCGCCAGATTCGTATATGAACAGCAACAAGGTCTTCGAAGACGCGGCCAAGGGCAAAATGTACTACTGAGTCATCTCAATCTCCATCTCATGTCTGCACCCGTTCCAGTGTCCCGTCGTGTGAATGTTCGCACTCCGGAGGTCATGGAGCGTGTGCAGGCCGAGGTGGAGACGCATTATCGCAGCCGCATTGTTGAGCAAATCCGCGCCAAAGGCAGCGTGATTCAGATCGGCAGCACCACGGTGCGTCTCGCCCGTGATTTTGGCTTCTGCTACGGTGTTGAACGCGCCATCGATCTCGCCTACGCCGCCCGCAAAGTCTTTGCCGACCGCCGCGTTTTCCTGCTGGGTGAGATCATCCACAATCAAGAAGTGAACCGCCAGCTCACTGAAATGGGCGTTGTGAGCATTCCCAATGTCGATCATGAGGCCATGGTCGCCACCATGACGGCGGAAGACGTGGTGATCGTGCCCGCCTTCGGCGCAGAAACACGGCTCATGAAGCTGATTGCCGCCCGCGGCTGCATGGTGGTCGACACCACCTGCGGCGATGTCATGAGCGTCTGGAAGCGCGTCCGGCAGTATGCCAAGACTGGCTTCACCTCCATCATTCACGGCAAAGCCAGCCATGAAGAAACCCGCGCCACCTCCTCCCGTGCCATGGGCGACGACGGCATGGGCAACTACCTCGTGGTGCTCACTCTGGCCGATGTCGATTACGTTTGTGACTACATTCGCAACGGTGGTGACAAGGATGCCTTCATGAAGCGCTTCCCGGCCACTGCTCATTCTGATGGCTTCGATCCAGACCTGCATCTCACCCGTGTCGGGGTCGCCAATCAGACCACCATGCTCAAATCGGAGACTGAGGAAGTTCAGCGTCGCCTGCGTCAGGCCGTTCTGGATCGCCACGGCCCCGAAGCCGGTGTCACCAATTTCCAGGTCTTCGACACCATCTGCGGTGCCACGCAGGAGCGTCAGGATTCGCTCTTTGGCCTGCTCAAGCAGCCCTTGGACGTTCTCCTCGTCGTCGGCGGCTACAACAGCTCCAACACCACGCATCTCGTCGAAATCGGCGAGCAGCAGCTCCCGACCTTTTTCATTCGCACCGCTGACTGCCTCAAATCGCTGGAGCAGATTGTCCATTTTGACCTGCACCTCAAAGCAGAGAAGGAAAGCTATTCCAACAAACTGGCCGGTGACGGCCCGGTGACCGTCGGCATCACTGCCGGCGCCTCCTGCCCCAACAATCTCATCGAAGACACCGTGCTGCGCGTATTTGGGCTGCGGGGTATCGATGAGGCCGCTGTACGTGCCGCTTTGGATTTGAACTGACATGCAGCACACGCCGACCATTGAAACCCGCGAAGAGGTGATGTTTTTCGACACCGACTGTGGTGGCGTCGTCCACAACATCGCCTATCTCCGCATGATCGAAACCGCTCGTACGCGCCTGGCTGGCCTGATGGGCATGAAGCTGCGTGACATGGCCCACACCCACCTTTTCCCCGTGGTCGTCCGCACCGAGATCGACTACAAAAAGCCCGCGAAGCTCGGGGATGAACTCATCATCCACGGCCGCCTCGAAACCGTCGAGCGCGTGCGCTTCTGGTGCTCTTTCGAAATGCGCCGCGCCGAAGACAACGCCCTCCTCATCACCTGCCGCCAGTCCCTCGCCCTCGTCCAAATGCCCGAAGGCCGCCCCGCCCGCCTTCCCGAAGACTGGAAGACCAAATACGCCCATCTGGTGAAAACAAAGTAGTCCAGTTGCGCTGCAACTTGACCGTTTGATCAGCCGCATGCCCAACGTCTTTGGAACCGGAGCGAAGCGGAGATAGACAGCCGCAGGCTGCCCCGAAGGGGTGAGCGACAGCGAATCAATGCGGCTGCGCAACCCTGAAAGGGTGGAACTGCCGCTTTCGAGCGACTCATGGCATGCGCGAGTTGACCAGCTTGCGAAAATTCACAGCTCCCGCCTTCGGACCTCCCACGTCGCACGCACGCCTATCTCCCGTCGAAAGCGGTAGCTCCGCTCGTGCTTTGCTACGCAACCTTTGGACCTCCCACGGCGCCCGCCCTCGAAATTGAATAATGAATAATGCCAGGCATTTAGTTAATTGACTTCGCACGTTTTTTGCCCAACTTCCCGCCATGAAGGTCACTCAATCATCTGATCCCCAGTCTCCACCGCTTGAGGAGCAACTCATCGGCGTGAATGCCAAAACAGGCCTCTATCCTGCCGCGCGTTCCTGGTCCGGTGGGCGGCGGCGCATTTTGGGCAAAGGGCCGCTGGAGTCCTACTGCTACCACGTCATGTCCCGTACCTGCGGCGGTGAGATCTGGTTCGATGACGTCGAAAAAGAAGCGTTGCGCCGCGTCATCTGGCGCATGGCCGAGTTCTCCGGCATCAAGATCGTGACCTACTGCCTCATGGGCAATCACTTCCACCTCCTTGCCGAGGTGCCGCATCGCAAGACCTGGCTGGAGCGTTTTGCGGGGTCGCAGGGGGAGGCGAAGCTCTTTGAGCATCTGAGCACCCTTTACAGCAAGGCCTACCTGGGCCTGCTGCGCGATGAGCTGGCGGACTTCCGCTCACGCGGCATGGCGGTGCTGGCGGAGCAGAAGCTGGAGGCACTCAAAAAGCGCTTCTGCGATCTCTCCCTCTTCGTGAAGGAAATCAAAGAGCGCTTCAGCCGCTGGTTCAACAAGCGGCGCGGTCGGCGTGGCACGCTGTGGATGGACCGCTTCAAGAGCGTGCTGGTGGAGGCCAAGGGCGAGCCGCTGCGCACGATGGCGGCGTACATCGATCTGAACCCGGTGCGGGCGGGCGTGGTGAAGGACCCGAAGGAGTATCGCTGGTGCGGGTATGCCGAGGCACTGGGCGGCAGCCGGAGAGCCCAGCGCGGCCTGTGCAAAGCCTTGGGCAAACCCGTGGACGGCTGGCGCAGCGCCGGTGCCTCCGAGGCCTACCGCTGCCTGCTGCACACGGAGGGGAGTGAGATCAAGGATGCGCAGAATGAAACGGTTTTACAGCGCGGTGTGAGCGCGGAGAGCTCACGTGCGGTGCTGGCGGATAAAGGGAAACTGAGCCCTGCGGAGTTGGTGCAGCTGCGCGTGCGTTACTTCACCGACGGCATGGTGCTGGGCAGCCGAGCGTTCGTGGAAGGCATCTTCGAGGCGCAGCGGGAGCTGTTTGGCCCCAGGAGAAAACAAGGAGCGCGACGACTCAGTCAGTCCGCCGAGCCTCTCTACACCCTGCGGCAACTGCGGGTGAGCCCGGTAGGGTGATGAATTCTCCCCCTTGGTGCTGGCGCCGCAGCACGCGAGAGACCTGCTGCCGGCGGACTGGAAGGTGGATCAAGTACATGGCCAAGCTTGAAGCCATGCGGTGCAGCCAGAAGCTGGCCACCTTCGCAACACCAAGGTTCCCGTCCGCAGGATGGAGACGGGAACATTCGTTGCAGGCGTGAGTGCCCGCAAAACATCCTCACCGCCCGCTGACGCCAGCCGGCTTCTTCGCCTTCTTCTCAGCCTTCGGTTTCGCTTCACGCGGCGGGAACTCCCAGCCCATGATACGTTTCTCACCGGGCGTGCAGACCAAGAAGGTGCTGAAGGGGCGGCCGCGTTTGGAGATCATGCCCGTGATTAGCGAGGTCTTGCCATCGACGAAGAATTCGCGCGCATTTTCCGGCGTGATGTCCTTCTGGCACAGCTTCTTGGGCAGCCTAGCGTTGCACTTGGAAGTCTCGGTGGCGTTGATTTTGCACTGATAGGCGTCTGCTGTTTCGTAGATCTTCTCTCCCTTGCGGCCTTTCTTGGCGCACACCGGGCAGTCGGCGATCACCGGGCACTCGTCCCAGTTGATGCTGTCAGGATCTGAACCGTCGCCAAAGACGAAGGCGATCTTCATGTCGTCCTTGATCTGCAGCGCCGCGCTGAAGTCCTTGCCCTTTTTGCTGCGGAAGCCTTCGAGCGGACCGAGGAAGCGTGTTTCGATCAGCGTGCGAATTTCATCTTCGCTGAGCGCGCGGCTCGCCACCGACTTGAAGACACGCACCTTGCACTTCGGATTTTTGCAGCCGTAGAATTCCTCGGTCTGCTTGTAGCCGTCCTTGCTGCCGCACACGCCGCAGGTGGCCTGGAAGTCAGGGAACACCTTGTCCTTGGCTGCCTTGGAGTAGGCCTTGGTTTTTTCCACGACCTGCTTGGTCAGGTGGCGGATATCCCGCATGAAACTGGCACGGTCGAGCTCCCGGTGCTCCATCTGGCGCAGCTTGTATTCCCACTGGCCGGTCATTTCCGGCGAGCTGAGCGCATCAATGCCGATGGCGCTGATCTGCTCAATCAGGGCCAGCCCCTTGGCCGTCACGTGGAAGTCACGCTGCACACGTTCGATATACCGGTCCATGATCAGACCTTCAATGATTGCAGCGCGCGTCGCTGGCGTTCCGAGACCGCGTTCGCTCATCGCTTCGGCGAGTTCTTCGTCCTCCACGAGTTTGCCGGCACCTTCCATCATGGAAAGGATGGTGGCTTCTGTGAAGCGCGGTGGAGGCTTGGTCTGGTGCTCGTTCACCTCGACATCCAAAGTCTCGGCTTTGTCGCCAGGATTCGCAGCCACCAGCAGCTTGGCGGCATCCTCGCCACCTTCAGCTGCTTCTTCTGCCGCCTTTTTACCATAGACCCCAAGCCAGCCCGGCTCCTTGAGGACCTTGCCGTTGCTCTGAAACGCATCCTGCCCCACCCGTGTGATGCGCGTGGTCACTTCAAACTCGGCCGCAGGGAAAAACACCGCTACAAATCGGCGTGCCACCATGTCGAACAGCTTCTGCTCGGCTTCTGGAAGTTCCTTCGGCGGAATCTGACCGGTGGGGATGATGGCAAAGTGATCACTGACCTTGCTGCTGTCGAAAATGCGCTTGTTGAGCTTCACCCACTTCTTGTCCAGCGCCGTGGCAGCGTGCGTGCCCAGTTCATGCGGCAGGGCGTCCTGCTTGCGGCTGTCATGGCTGGCGAAAGTCTGCAAAGTTTCCGTCACCGTGCCGAGATAATCTTCCGGCAGGTGGCGTGAATCCGTACGAGGATAAGTCAGCACCTTGAACTTTTCATAAAGCGCCTGCGCGATTTGCAGCGTGCGCCGTGCCGAAAAGCCGAAGCGGTTGCTCGCTTCACGCTGCAGGCTCGTCAAATCGTAGAGCAGGGGAGGGGCCTGTCGCGTCGGCTTGGTGATCTGCTCGATGATCCCGGGCTTGCCCTTGCAGCGATCGGCGATCGCCTGCGCGGTGCCCTCGTCCCAAAGACGCTCGGCTTTCTTGTGCTCGTCGTTCTCGTCCTTCTTGAAGCGTTCATCAATCCAGCGGCCTGAATACTGGCCTGCCTTCACCTCAAACAGCGCGATGGCCTCAAAATATGTGCGCGGCACAAAGGCGGCGATGTCATGCTCACGCTGCGCCAGCACAGACAGCGTCGGTGTCTGCACCCGTCCCACCGGCGTGAGGCGGAAGCCGCCATGGCGCGAATTCAGCGCGGTCAGCGCACGTGTGCCATTGATGCCCACCAGCCAGTCGCTTTCGCTGCGGCACTTTGCCGCGTCGGCCAGCGGCAGCATCTGCTCGTTGGTGCGCAGATGCTTGTAGGCATCGAGAATCGAGCCCTGGGTCATCGACTGCATCCACAACCGCTGCACCGGCTTCTTGCAGCCGCTCGCATCCATGATGTAGCGGAAAATCAGCTCGCCCTCACGCCCGGCATCGCAGGCATTGATCACACTGTCCACGTCCTTGCGCTTCAGCAGCTTGGTCAGCAGCTTGTAACGGTCCGCGCTTTGCTCGATGGGGTTGAGCTCAAACTGCTCCGGCATGATCGGCAGGCTGGTGAAGCCCCAGCCGATCTTCTTTCCGTCCACCATGGGCATGCCGAGTTCCAGCAAATGGCCCACGGCGGAAGAGATCACATGCGTTTCATTCTCATACCAGTCCTTCTCTTTCGCGAAGGGCTTCATGCCGGGGGCTTTGGCAAGTGCGCGGGCAAGATCGGCTGCGACACTGGGCTTTTCGGCAATGATCAGGGTTTTGGGCATGTGCGTATGAACAGGTTGTATCGGAAAATGGGCCTACTTAGGGCATGCTTTCACCCCCGATGTCAAGGTGCGCGCTCTTTAGACCGCAAATGGGTTACGCTGTTCAGCACACTTCAGACTGCCGTTCATCTGCAAACAAACCCACGCGAACCAAGCCTCCTGCTCATCGAATCAGCTTACCGCGCAGCCGATTTCGCTCCCGACGCATCGTCCATGTGTACAAGAGATTCCGACCGATGCTTGGACGCCAGATCTTTCATGCCCAGGTGTTCATACAGATCCGCCAGTTTGACGTGACAGGACTTCTTGTCTCGGGCATTGGGCAGCGAACGCTCAAAATCACCCACGGCTTCTTTATACTTGCCCAGCTTGGCATACACATGGCCTCGGGTATCAAGGAAGAACGGATTGTTTGGCTCCGCCTTCAGCAGTTCATCGATCATCGCCAGCGCCTTTTCCAGTTCAGCGCGGTCCGTGGAAACCGACGCAATGGCCATCGCCAGATTGTTGCCGATCACCTTAAATCCAGGATTGAGTGAACTGGCGAGCTCGAAATGCGACTTCGCAGACTCGCGGTTGCCCTGCTTCCAGTCCATCACCCCCAAGTAGTAATGGAGAAAGGATGAGGAGATCCCTCCATTGCTCAGGATCCGCTCCACATAGCGCTGGCGCTCCGCAGGCTCGCTGGTCAGTTCCTCACAGTCACCGAGGAACGCCATGATGAGATCCTGGCTTTCCGGGCTGATCTGGATGCCCTGCTCCAGCAGCTTCAGCACTTCCATGCGCTTGCCGGACGGCTGCTGCTTGAGGTATCGGCTCCAGGACAAATAAATGCCGCCGACAAGCTGGCGCTCCTCACGTGTCGGATTGCCATGGGTCGA
>NZ_JBIPNG010000562.1:0-3874 GCF_044373815.1 Prosthecobacter sp.
CACGAAGCTGACCGAGGTGGATGAATGGAAGTGCTTTGACCTGCCCGATGGCAGACGCGGACTGTGGCTGGATCTGCAGCTGCCGCTGTACGCCGCTGCTTTGCAGAAGCGCGGTCAGTCCATCAGCAGCGTGGCCTACTTCGCGCTGCCGAAAAGCATTCAGGACACCGCCATTCTGCCGTGGGAGGGGTTTGATGCAGAACTGATCGACGCCGCGCATCAGTGTGCCGCCGAGGCGGTGCAGCGCATCCGCAGCGGCCAGTTCTGGCCACCGGCGGAGCGCTCCCCCAACGCCAGTTTTGACGAAATCCTGCTGCATGATCCGCTGCACAGTGTTCAGCCGCCTCTTGCATCATTACAGCTGCCCGTTTATTAAACCGGCTCATTATGTCCGACATCAAACTCCTCATCACCGGCAGCAAAGGCCGCATGGGCCAGGCCATCATCCGTGCCGCCGAGGCTCAAAACGTCACCGTCGCCTCCACCGTTGACGTGGGCGATGCATTGTCTCCTGCGCTAGCGAAAGCGGACATCGTGATCGACTTCTCCTCCCACACCTTCTGCGATGAACTGCTGGGCGAATGCCTCAAGCAGGGAAAGAGCCTCGTGATCGGCACCACCGGCCACACCAACGAAGAACTGGCCCACATTCGCGAAGCCGCCAAGGCCCTGCCGATCGTCTTCGCCTCGAATTATAGCATCGGCGTGAACACCTTGTTCTGGCTGACGCGCAAAGCCACGGAGTTGCTCGGCCCGGACTTCGACCTCGAAGTCGTGGAGATGCATCACCGCATGAAGAAGGACTCCCCGAGCGGCACGGCACGCACGCTGGTCGAGATCCTCGCGGATGTGCGCGGGCTGGAATATGACAAGGACTGCAAGCATGGCCGCTTTGGCGATGTGGGAGCCCGCACTCCGAAGGAAATCGGCGTGCACGCCATCCGTGGCGGCGATGTCGTGGGCGATCATACGGTGATCTTTGCCAATGTGGGCGAACGCGTTGAACTCACTCACAAAGCCAGCAGCCGTGACACCTTTGCCACAGGTTCCGTCCGTGCCGCCCAATGGCTGGCTGGCAAGCCTGCGGGGCTGTATGACATGCAGGATGTGCTGGGACTGAAGTGAGCGCCACTTGGAGCTGAGGAGGTGCAATGACATTCCGATTTCTCCTCACTCCACGCAAATCCTCTGCTCTGGTCATCGGCATCTGGCTGCTCATCCTGCTCGCCCCGGCGGTCAACGTCATCCACTTCATGGCTCGCGGGGCTCGTGGTGATTATCCTTGGTATGCCGACAGCATCGGCATTCCCATCTTCAGCCACCTGCTGTTCATCTACCCGTTTGAACTGTGGGCGCTACGCGGGCTGAAGTCATACCGCGAGGGCGTGTCGCTTTTCTATTTCAGCCGCAAGAACTGGGGCTTTGCACTGCTCTCCACCATCGCCACCGTGTGGCCCTTTGGCCTGTTGTGCGTTGGCATGATGGAGGATGGCATTCATGCGAGATACTATACCACCACGATCTTTTACACCCTGCGCTTGTATGCATTCCTGCTACTGCGCGTCGCCATGATGCTGCGCCACGAAGCCCCTGACCGGCCCAGTATTTTCTTTCCATAACCTCGCCCCTCTCAATGAACTTCGGTATCGCCCTTGGCTCTAATCTCGGTGATCGCGCCGCGAATCTTCAGCGCGGCACGGATCTGCTGCTGACGCGGGTGCCGGGCATCCGGCTCAATGCGAGTGCGCAGGTGTATGAGACGGAGCCGGTGGATTGTGCGCCGGGGACGCAGGCGTTTTTGAATACCGTCATTGAAGTCGCGGCTGACGGCTTGCCAAATGAGCTGCATTACCATCTCAAGGCCATCGAACAGGCGCTGGGGAGGCCGGAGCAGCGGGAGCGCAACTCGCCGCGCACGCTCGATTTGGATCTGCTGTATGCGGATGATGTCGTGAGCGATGATCCCGTGCTCACGCTGCCGCACCCGCGCATGCACCTGCGGCGCTTTGTGCTGGAGCCGCTGGCGGACATCCGGCCTGAATTGGTGCTGCCGGGGCAGAAGGTGTCGGTGGCCGAACTTTTGGCGGGTTTGGAGTGATACCGGCTTTGCCCTACTTCGCGGATTCTGCGTGGCATGGAGCGGAATCTTGCTATGGAATGATGGACCATGACTGAAGCCCAACCCACCTCTGCTGATCCTGGACGCTGGATTCGTTTTGCCCTCGTCATGCTGCCGGTCGGCACGATTCTGCTGGGAATTGCTTCCTTTGGCATCTGGCAGTGGAAGAAGGACCAGGCGGCGGATCGTTCCTTCAAGTATGCGCTGGCACTGCGGCGGCAGATCAGCCCGGAAGGTATCGAACGGTATGCGGGGATTGTGCGCACGGCTTTGGGCAAAGCGGACCGGGACCTGAGCATCCCGGGCTATCTTGAGTCCACGATGGGCGCTGAGAACATGGGCTACACGGTGCGGCGCGGACGCTTTGGCAGCGAGCAGTCGGTCATCGACGCCGAACTGACGGGGGCCAAACGCCCGCTGGAAATCGTGATGGTCCTGGCTCTCTACGGTGGCCCGGCGGATCAGCAGGAAAGCACGGTGCAAGCCATCGCCGAATCCTTGTCTGTCGCGCATGAGCTGACGGGTGAAAAAGTGGTGCGTTCATTGCGCTTTGCCTTCATCCCTGACACACCGGAAGCGCTGAAGCAGTTGAAGGATGGACTCCAGCGCGATGGTGAACGCCTGATGCATCTGCTGGTGCTCGGCGGCCCCGAAGTGGCAGGCATTGAGGGCATCTCCAAAGCCTTGGACACGACGGCCAAAGGCACGCGCGTCCTGTCCCTGCCTGCCACAAAAACGACCCAGGAAACGGTGCAGTCGGCCCATCAACTTAAAGGCATGCTGCTGGAAGCAGCGGAAATCCCATGATCGTCACGTGCCGCCAGATGCAGCAATGCGAAGAGGCCGCCTTTGCACGCGGTGTGAGTGCGGCGGCATTGATGGAGGAGGCGGGATGTGGCATCGCGAATGTGGTGCGTCAGTTTGCGCCGCGTGCTGGATCGCTGGTGCTGTTTCTCGGCAAAGGCAACAATGCGGGGGATGCGCTCGTCGCGGCGCGTGAACTGGTCGCTGATGGCTGGCAGTTGTACGCGCGACTGAGTGCAGAGCCCACGGCGATGAAGCCACTGCCGCGCACGCATCTGGCCGTGCTGGGCAGCCTGGTCCGTATTTTGGAGGATGCCTCGACGTTTGATTTTCCAGCAGGGCCTATCGTGAGTCTGGATGGATTGCTAGGCATCGGCGCCCAGGGGCCGATGAAGCCGGAGCTGCAGGTGCTAGCGCGCGAAATGAACACGCTTCGCACACAGCGGCATGCGGTGACGATTGCGATGGACATTCCCTCCGGCCTAGACGGGGATCATGGTGACGCCTGCGAGGACGCTGTGGAAGCGGATGTGACCGCCGTGGTGGCGCAGATCAAAGCGGGGCTGCTGGAAGATGGGGCTGATCATTACGTGGGACGCATCGCGCTGGTGCCGCTGCCTGATTTGTCGCAGACGGATGGCGATGCGCAGGCCGAAGTGCTGACGCCGCAGATGCTGCGCTCCTGGCTGCCGCGCCGTGCCAATGACATGCACAAGGGCGATGCAGGCCGCATCGGCATCCTGGCCGGCTCGCCGGGATTTCTTGGCGCCGCTGAGCTGGCCTGCCGTGGAGCCATCCGCGCGGGTGCAGGACTCGTCACGCTGCTGGTGAAGGAGGATGTTTATCCGCTGATCGCGCCGCGCATGCCTGTGGAGGTGATGGTGAAGTCGATCAAGGATTATCGCGATGTGCTGGAGATGCGCTTCGACGCACTCGCCATCGGGCCGGGGC
>NZ_JBIPNG010000154.1:0-13134 GCF_044373815.1 Prosthecobacter sp.
CAGAAGGAAGGCGTCCACCGGCTGTTTGGAGCCTGCGGGAACGGCTTGCTTCACCACCTTCTCATAGCTCCAGTGCTTGCCCCAGGGCGCGCCTTGTTTGATCCATTCGGTCAGAAGCGCGATCTGCGCGGGCGAGATGGTCTTGTGCTGCTTGGGCGGCGGCATGACCTCGTCGGCGTCTTTGCTGACAATGCGCTCCAGAAGGGCGCTTTTTTCAGGATGCCCTGGCACCACGGCAGTGGTGCCGTCGTTGTTCTTTTTGGCGCTGGTTTCGTCGTCGAGTCGGAGACCGGCTTCGCGCTTCTTTTCGTCCGGGCCGTGGCAGAAGAAACAGTTCTCGCTCAGGATGGGCCGAATCTCCTTGGAGAACTGGATGGGGCGCGGTGCTGGCTCCGCGACGGCGGAAGCAATGAGAGGAAGAGTGATGAAGAGGCGAATCACCTCTGAGATACGCTGGAGAAAGGCGGATCTTGATTTTGAGCGGCATTCTCCATGCAAGGAGCGGCGGTCTGGCAGCTCTTTCAGCTTATGGACTGTTGCTGCCGTCCTGGCGGTATTGCAGGTCCGAATCGTTGAGCGCCAGAAATCGCATCGCCCCTTTGATTTCCGTGTCGTGCATGTCCGGGATTCTGAAGGTGCGCCCGCGAAAGGCTCCAGTGGCGGGCGCAATCCCGTCACGCAGGTTGGCAATGGTGGCCTGCTCGTCGTCCGGCACGATGAAACTGGCCCCGGCAGCGTTGGCCATGGCCGCCACACTGGCGATTTCCTGAGCATTGCGCTTGTCCTTCTGATCTTCCGCCGCCTGACGTGAGCTTCCCATGGACATGACGGTGATGCTCATGATGAGGCCAAGGATCACAATGGTGACCAACAATTCCATCAGGCTCATTCCGGGCGCGGATGGGCATGTTTTTTTGAAATTGGGGGCGGTGGTTGTCATTTCTCGGCCTAAAACTTTCTAAATATTACTTTAATTATGGTAATTTTACAAACATTTTTCTTGCCATGCCGCCCGGGCTCTGGCGATCCACCCCTGTAGTTGACTGATTTCCAGTCCGATGGCCGATTTTGCTGCCATGTGGGGGCAAACCCCGCCTTTACCTTCGGCTTCATCCCGCTACCATCCGCGCTCCCTTTTCCAGCCATGTCCGCCGTCCCCACCGCCGCCCAGATCCGCCAGAGCTTCCTCGACTTCTTCAAGGAGAAGCAGCACACCATCGTCCCCAGTGACAACGTGGGCTACACCAGCCGCGATGGCGCACGCATTTTCACGAACGCGGGCATGAACCAGTTTGTTCCCATCTTCCTGGGCGAGCGCAGTGCGGACGTGGACACCTGGCCCGGCGTCCTTCACAAAGGCCTGCCCACCCGTGCGGCGGACACGCAGAAGTGCATCCGCGCTGGCGGCAAGCACAACGACCTCGAAGACGTGGGCCTGGACACCTACCACCACACGCTCTTTGAAATGCTGGGCAACTGGTCCTTCGGCGACTACTTCAAAAAAGAAGCCATCTCCTGGGCCTGGGAACTGATCATCGAGCGCTGGAAATTCCCACCGACGCGCGTCTTCGCCACCATCTACCAGCCCGGCAAAGGCGACCCCGCTGACCGCGACCAGGAAGCCTGGGACATCTGGGCCGAGAAGTTCCGCAGCATCGGCCTCGATCCCGACATCCACATCGTCAACGGCAACAAGAAGGACAACTTCTGGATGATGGGCGACACCGGACCTTGCGGACCTTGCACTGAGATCCACATCGACCTCACCCCCGGCGCTCCGAACCTCGACGAAGACCGCCAGCGCGCTGGTGCCCTGCTCGTGAACGGCAGCGACGCCAGCTGTATCGAGATCTGGAACAACGTCTTCATTCAATACAACGCCAACCCCGATGGCAGCTTCGTCCCGCTCCCCGCACAGCACGTGGACACAGGCATGGGCTTCGAACGCGTGTGCTCCATCATCCAGGGCACGAAGAACTTCACCGATTTCGAGACGGCGAAGATCAGCAACTACGACACCGACGTCTTCAAGCCCATCTTCGACGAGCTCACCAAGCTCTCCGGCAAAACCTACGCCAGCACGCTGCCGAAGGCCAATGAGCAGGGCCACGTCGTGCCCGTGACCGAGCAGGAAAAAATCGACGTGGCATTCCGCGTCATCGCCGACCACCTACGCACCCTCAGCTTCGCCATTGCCGACGGCATCCAGCCCGGCAACTCCGACCGCAACTACACCCTCCGCCGCATCCTGCGCCGCGCCGTGAAGTATGGCCGCACGCTGGAGTTTAAGGATCCGTTCTTCTTCAAGCTCGTCGATGTACTGGCCACCCAGATGGGCGATGTGTTCCCTGAACTGCGCACGAAGAAGGAGCAGATCAAGAGTGTGCTGAAGTTGGAGGAGGAGAGCTTTAACCGCACCTTGGACAAGGGCATCGCGTTGTTTGAAGAAACAGCCAGTGCTGGCAAAAACATCGACGGCGCTTTCGCTTTCAAACTCTATGACGAGCAGGGCTTCCCGCTCGACCTCACCGAACTGCTCGCCCGTGAGCGTGGCTTGACCGTGGACACCGCAGGCTTCACCAAGCTCATGGAAGAGCAGAAGGAGCGCGCCCGCGAAGCCGGGAAGAAGAACAAGCAGGTCGTCTCCGTCTCCGAAATCGAAACTAAGGCGCCGACCAAGTTCATTGGTTACGATGCTCTCGAAGCCGACGTACGTGTGCTCGAAGTCGTCGAGATGAAGGACAAGACGGCCGTCGTGCTGGATGTCTCCACCTGCTACGCTGAAATGGGCGGGCAGATTGGCGATGCCGGGCAGCTCATCCTCGGTGCTAACACGTATCCGATCAGCGCCACGACCAAGGTCGGCAACACCTGGCTGCACTTCCTCGAAGGCGATGAAGCTCCTGCTGTCGATGCCACGGTGAAGCTCATCGTCGATGCTCCGCGTCGTCACGCCATCGAGCGCCATCACACTGTCACTCACATTCTGCATTGGGCGTTGCATGAAGTGGTGAACAAGGATGCCACGCAGAAGGGCTCCTCGGTCACGCCGGACAAACTCACCTTTGACTTCAACAGCGCCGCCCTCACGGCGCAGCAGATCATCGACATCGAGCGCCTCGTAAACGAGCGCATCGTCGCGAACGATCCCGTCTCCTGGACCGAAGTCCCCTACGTGGAAGCCAAAGCCAACAACGGCATCATGGCGCTCTTCGGCGAGAAGTACGGCGACCTCGTTCGCGTGGTGCAGATCGGCGGCCAGCGCAACAAGCTCGACGGCTGGAGCATGGAACTCTGCGGCGGCACGCACACGCGCAGCACCGGCGAGATCGGTCTCTTCCGCCTCGTCAGCGAAAGCGCCGTCGCCTCCGGCGTGCGTCGTATCGAAGCCATTGCCGGCCTCGAAGCTTATAACGCTGCTCGCGCTGATGCCGAACTCCTCAAGCTCCTCGCCGGTAAAGTCAGTGCCCAAGGCGCCGCCGATTTGGAGAAGAAGCTCGATCAGATTCTCACGCAGCAGAAGGAACTCGAAAAAGCCCTCAAAGCCGCGCAGCAACGCGAGGCTTCTGTGAAGGCCAAAGACCTCATCGCCACCGCTGCGAACAACACGATCATCACCAACCTCGGTGATGTGGATGCCGACTACGCTGTGGGCGTGGCTGAAGCCTTGAAGGGGACCTTCAACGGCATCGTCGTCCTCGCCGCAACGGGCGGTGGCAGCGTGGCGTTGATCGCCAGCGTCGCCAAAGAGCACCAGGGCAAGGTGCAGGCTGGGAAGATCATCCAGAGCATCGCGCCGATCGTCGGTGGCAAAGGCGGTGGAAAGCCCGACTTTGCACGCGGCGGTGGCAAGGACGTGGCCAAGGTGGATGCGGCGCTGGCGGAAGCGAGGAAGATGTGTGCGTAGCGTTCATCAGTCATCCGCATTTACCGCATGACACCACGCTGTGAGCAGGGAGCGTCCGCCCCTGTCAGTCCCTACCCATCATGCGCCGCCTCGATCAACTGCTCTCCGCCCTCGGTTACTGTTCACGCAGGGAGGCGATGGCCTTTGTCAAAGAGGGCCGGGTGAAGCTGGGCGGCGTGGTGGTGAAGCGTTCGGATCAGCGGGTGGATTCCGCGCTGATCACTGTGGATGACGAACCGCTGGAAGCTCCTGATGGCCTGCTGGCGATGCTGCACAAGCCTGTGGGCTACTCCTGCACGCACAGTGAGGAGGAAGGACAGAACATCTATGAGCTGCTGCCTTCCCACTGGCCGGAGCGCAATCCGGCGGTGACGAGTGTGGGACGTCTCGACAAAGACACGAGCGGGCTGCTGCTCGTCACAGACATCGGCAGCCTCGTGCATCGCTACACCTCGCCGAAATCAGACATCGAGAAGACGTATCTCGTGGAAGTGGATCGTGAACTCGATGCTTCGCTCATCGACATCTTTGCCAAAGGCGACCTCATGCTCCGCAGCGAGGAGAAACCCTGCCTGCCCGCGACATTGGAAATCGTTTCCAGCCAGTCCGCTCGCCTCACGATCACGGAAGGCCGTTACCATCAGGTGCGCCGCATGTTTGCCAGCCAGGGCTGGCATGTGGAAAATCTGCACCGCGAACGCTTTGGGCCGTATGTGCTTGGTGATCTTGCGGAAGGCGAGTGGCAGATGCTTTCGCTGGAAAATGTGCCGCGCTGAGCACGCACACGGCAGTCCTAAACGATGCACGCTTTTCTCGTGTCAGGATTCGACCGCTATTGCGGTTCGTAAAACTCATTTCCGTTTAGCACGCAGATTCTCGTTCGAAGATCATGGGCTTCGACGGCGGCTGGCTGAGGACGGTCAGCCCTACCTGCGCTGTGCATGCGAGCGCCCGGCGCGAGGGCGGCTTGTCCTCAAGCCGCCGTCGAGCGTCTCCACGCTCGCTTTCCGGAAATCCGTTTTGTAAAACGCTATATGCGCGAACCCGCAGCGCGGATAAAAAACAGCGCCCAAGAAACCTTGGGCGCTGTGTGAGAGAAGCTGGAATGGCTAAGCCGGATCAATGATGATGGCCGCCCATATGACCGCCACCGCCGAAGCTGCGACCACCACTACCAAAGCTGTGGCCGCTGCTGCCGCCGAAGCTATGACCACCACCTAGGCCGCCAGGAGAGCCACGATGCATGGTATGGCCGGTGAAGGGAGAGCCGCCAATGTTATGACTGGCAAAACTGTGATTGCCGAATGAGGAGCCGCCGAAGCCACGACCCAGAGGCGACAGGTTTCTGCTACCCAAGAACGGAGAGCTGTAGCTACCTCTGTTGTATCCCACATTCCCAATGTTGCCGAAGCTACCGAAGGAGCGGAATGGGCTGGAGTAGTAGCTACGATTGTAATTGCTATAAGAATAGGGTCTGGAATAGCCGCCATAGTAACCACCGAGGCCACCCAAACCGAGCAGGGGGCTCGAATAGTAGTTATTGTTGTAGTAGCTGCGGCCATAACCGCCGTAGCCACCACCGTACCCTCCGTAGCCATAGCCGGGATACCCGTACATATCGCAAGAGGAGAGTGATAGAGCAGCGAAGACTGCGCCGCACAGGAGGATAAGTTTCGTTTTCATGACATAGAGTTCGACGCTGCTCATCGGGATGTATTCAGAAATATATTCATATTCCTTGAAAACCAACCCCGACCGGATGTTGAACGCAGCCTGCAGCCGTGGATGTTGACTGCTTTTCCCAAGCCATTTTCACATGTCCGCCGAATCCGTCACCTCCGCCATCCTTTTCACGCTCACGCCCGAAGCCGCCCGGGTGATGGGTTGTTTGATCGAAAAAGAAATCACGCTGCCGGATTACTATCCGATGACGCTGAACGCGCTGGTCACCGCCTGCAATCAAACCACGAACCGTGACCCCATCGTACGCTATGACGAGCGCACCGTGCTGCGGGCGCTGGAGTCGATGAAAACCCACGGCTATGTTTTTGAAGTCAACATCGTGGGCGGCCGCACCCTAAAGTACCGGCACAACTTGAAGGGCAAGCTGCAAGGTCTGGACCGCCCCCACATGGCGCTGCTGTGCATGCTGATGCTGCGCGGATCACAGACGGCAGGCGAACTGCGCCAGCGCACCGAACGCTTGTTTGAATTCCCGGACATGCCCAGCGTGGAGAACGCGCTGGCAGAGCTGATCGGCTACAACGAAGGCCCGCTGGTGCAATGCATTCCCGCAGGCCCGGGGCAGCGCGTGGCGCAGTTCATGCATCTGCTCTGTGGTGAGGTGGCTGGCGCAGCGGCGGCGACACTCTCCGCCCATGCAACGGCGGCGCCGGTGGTGGAAGACTCATCCGATGCTGACTGGCGCGCGAAGATGGAGGCGGAGATCACCCTGCTGAAGGCACAGGTGTCGCGGCTGCAGACACTGATCGGTGCGGTGAAGTAACCATCACTCCAGCCGCATCAGGCTGCCGATGCGATACGCACCGCCGAGCAGGCGCTTGTTGTCATTGGCTGCATTGGTGGTGTCGAGGTAGAGGATGTGCGGGAAGTCATTGAGCTCGATGACATGCGTGGTGTCCTTCACGCTCTTGAAGGCGTCATTGAGATCATTGAGATCTTTGATGGCCTTGCCGTTCACTTTGTTGACCACCTGTCCGCCGAGCTTGTCATAGCCTTGAGCGCTGGGAGTGGGCAGCACGAGGCTGAGGAAGACGAGCTTTTTGCGACCTTCCTCTTCATACTTGTCAGGATGGGAGGCCACGCGAGAGAGGCGCAGAATGGCACCACCGCGCTGCTCTTCGCCAAAGGCATCCAGATACGGATGTGACAGCTCCTGAAACAGCAGCCCGCCCATCAGAACATAGCGCGGTCCTTTGTCGAACAGGTAGGGCAGGACGAGAAAGTCATCCGGCTTGCGGCGGGTGAGCTCTCCCTTGAGAGTGACTTCTTTGCGTTCGCGAATCACCTGGATCTCGACCTTGTCACCCACATAGGCACGACCACGCACCAGATGGCTGGAGCTGAGGGCGCCGAACTGCGGGTCCTTATAGTCTCCGCGTGAATCAATGACGAACCCATTGATGGCCACCAGGATATCGCCCTTCTTCATGCCGGCCTTTTCAGCCGAGCCGCCCTTCATGACCAGGCTGATGAGCACGCCCGGGGCATCGGCCTTGAGTCCGAGGAAATCGCGGAACTGCTCGTCCAGCGTGGTTTGCAATTCCATGCCGAGACTTGGGAAGCCTTCATAGCTGCCGTCCGCCACGTCTTTGAGAAAGTGCTCGATGATCGGCGCGGGCAGAATGGTGGTGACTTGGTTCTTGGAATCGTAGCTCAGCAGCAAACCGACGAGCTTGCCGCTTTTCACCACAGGAAGGGTGAAGCTGTTGGCCTCGCTGCGAACGATGTTGTTGGCCTCATAGACAAGGAAGCCGGAGCCTTCGACATTGTAGCGACGGGTCATCACCTTGCTGATTCTCAGCTCACTTTTGATCAGCTCACCGACGCGGCCGGTCTGCAAGATGTCCACCTTGTCATCAATGCGCGTGCTGCTGTCCACGGCCATGGGCTTGAGACCGGCAAAGAACGCCTTCTGCTTGTCGGAGGGCGCTGATTCCAACAGGGCCAGATTGGCTTCGTAATCCACCGCCACGACCTTGGCTGAAATTTTCTGGCCTTTCTCCGGCAGTTCGAGCTCGATGTAAGTGGCGTCCGCCACCATCTGCCCGGTGACGAGCACGCGGTTGCCGGCAAGCACCACACCGAGTCCACGCCGGCTTGAGGGCGATTCCTTCTGCCAGGGCAGGTGCAGGCTGTAGGGCTGGGAGGTGGCGTTCACCCTAACCAGTGAGTTGTTTTGCACAACCTGCTGCGGAGCAGAGCCCGCCTCTGCTACTGCGGGGGCACGCTTCTTTTTGGGGGCTTCTGTCTCGGGTGTCTGAGCCGACAAAGTGGCGGCACCGAGTGCGAGAAAAAGGAAAATCGGGGAGAACTTCATGGATGCGTCTAGGCTGAAAGGTTCAAGGTCGGATCACGCGGCTATTCGTCGCCAAGATAGGAGTCTTCCAGAATGTTGTAGGTCTCCATGATGCGTTTGTGGGCGGCCTCGGCGAGTTCACGCTTGAGCACCAGCGGGCGGTTTTTTTCCAGCAGAATGATCTCGATGAAGGGCTTGTCCTTTTTGGCCAGAGCCGTTTCCACATCCTTGAGCGTTTTGATTTTCACGCCGTTGATTTCATCCACGATGCTGTGCGCGTAAGGAGTGATCCAGGTGTTCACTTCATCCGGCAGCACGTTCGTCAGCACGACGGGCTCAGGACGCTCCACATAGAGCTTGTCGGTCAGGAAGTTGTCGAAGACGTAGTTCACCGTGTCGTCGCGCATTTGATGGGCATCCATCAGGTTGCGGTCCAGCGGCTGAAACACGAGCCCGGCGTTGACGATGTAGCGTGGGCGCTGGTTGTACTGGGCGCCGAGGCGGACATAGGGATCAAAGCGTTTCAGAGTGACCGTGGACTCCAGTTTTTTGCCATCGCGCATGTACTTCAGCTTGATGGTGTCACCAGCGAACTTGCGCTCGACGATTTCATTCATGTCCATCAGTTCGCCTTCAAAGCGCACGAGGCCGTTGTTCATCACCGGATTGTCATCAATGCTCAGAATGACGTCGCCGATTTTCAGCAGATCGCCCACGCTGCCCTGAGGCTCGACATCTCCGACCATCACGCCCACACCATCACTGCCGGTGCCGAGCGCCTTGGCCTGGGCTGGATTTTCAATGGGGAAATCACTCGCGGCGAGATCCACATAGTGATCGTAACGACCGTCTTCGATGTCCTTGAGGAAGCGCTTGATCACCGGCACCGGGATCATGTAGCCGACGTTCTGTGCCACACGGCCGCTGAAACCCTGGAAGGCCACACCGACAACTTTGCCCTCCTGCATCACCGGACCGCCGGAGTTGCCGGGATTGATTGCGGCATCCACCTGAATCGCGAGATGGGAGTCCACGCTGGTATGGCTGTATGGGCGGAAGTCGATGCGTGAAACCACGCCGCGTGTCACGGAGATGCGGTCACCGCCGATGGGATAACCGATGGCGATCACCTCGGTGTTGAGCTGCGGGATGCCGCCGAAGTCGAGCGGCTTGAGTTTTTCAAAGTGGCTGCTGTCCTCGGCTTCGATCAAGGCAAGGTCACAGTCATGCGCGATGTGAACGATTCTGGCCGGATGCGGCTCAGGATCGTTGGTGGTGCGGATCAGAATGCGCGTGGCATTGCTGACAACGTGCGCATTGGTCAGAAAACGGTTTTTGCCAATGAGGAATCCGGTGCCGCTGCCACCGCTGGGCTGGCCGGCGTTCCATGGCTCACGGTAGTCGGGAACCAGCACTGAAACATCGATGTTTACGATGCCTTCCCATGCGCCTGATTTGACGTCGATAGCCTGAGTCGCCGGGGACGGTGCCGGGGCGGGTTGCGCGCAAAGGGCTGAAGGAAGCAGAGCCAGGGCGAAAAGAGACAGAAGCGGTCGGGTGTTCATGCGGGTGACGTGAAGTCACAAACATACGCGCCCCGCCGCTTCTAACACAAGTTTGCTGAAGAAATAATCGCCATGCAGACCGGCACTTACTTCTTCCAGGCTTTTTTCTTCGCTTCGATGACCTTCTGCTGTTCTGCCTGAATTTTTCTGAGCTTCGCGAGCTTTTCCCATTGCTTGGCATTCTGCGCCTCGGCGCTGTTCGGATTGGCCGGATCTGTGATCATCGGAAAATCATCCGTGCGGAACGGCGTCACGGGCAGGCCTTCGGCGGAATAGACATTGCAGACCGGATTGTCAGCCCAAGCGTAGCGCACGGCCACGGGTTTGGAGATGCCCTCCGCGCTCACTTCGATCTGGTTGGTGCCTTTCTTCGAACCGCCGATGATGCTGGCCTTGGCCCAGACCCACTTCTTGTCCTCACCGCAGATCATGAAGCCTTTGACCTCATCTGTGTCGATGGTGCGCAGGCCCTGCGGTGCGAAGTCAAAAGTCAGCAGCGCTTTGCCGCCGTCAAACTTCGCGTCTTTGATCTCAGGGCTGCGGTAGGGGAGCTTCTGGCCGTAATCGTTCACCAAGGCCCAGCGGGCGAGGCGCTCGGCCACGTCGCGCTTGTTTTTGGGATGGATGTCGTTCGCTTCACCGAGGTCGGTGATGACGCACTGGCCGGTTTTGGGCAGCTTGCTCATCGTGCGAGTCTGGGCTTCGCGCAGCTCGGCCCAGTCGCTTTCCACCGGCTCGGTCTGGTAGGGCTTGAAGTCGGCCAGCTGCACCCAGTAGAAAGGAAAATCTCCCTGCTGCCATTCTTTGCGCCAATGCTCGATCATGAAGGGAAACAGATCGCCGTATTCCTTCGCGCGGCTGGCATTGGATTCGCCCTGGTACCAGATGACTCCTTTGATGCCGTAGCCAATCGTCGGATGCAGCACGCCTGCATAGAGATTGCCCGGGCGATGCTGGCCAGTCATGGGATTCTGCGGTGCGCGTGGTGCCTGCGCGGTGAACATTGTCTTGGCCTTGGCGGCTTCCGCGCGGGCTTTGGCCCAGGCATCCACTTTGGCTTTATGATCGGCCACCTGCTTGTCGAAAGTCTCCTTCGTGAAGGTGGACTCGGTCTGTTTCCAGCGGGCGATGATCGAGGCAAAGCGCGGGTCTTTTTCCAGCACATCACGTTTCACCCAGGCTTCGCAGGAGCTGCCGCCCCAGGCATTGTCAATGAGGCCGACAGGAACACCGAGCATCTCATGCAGAACACGGCCGAAGTGATAGCCCACGGCGGTGAACTGCCCGGCATTGGTCGGGGAGCATTCTTCCCACTGGCCTTTGAAGTCGTTCTGGGTCTCCTGCGTGCCGACCTGCGGCACAGAGATGAGACGGATCTGCGGGAACTTCGCCTGCGCGATGTCGAGGTCCGCATCCCAGACGCTGGAAAGATTGAACCCCATGTTGGACTGGCCGGAGCAGATCCACACCTCGCCCACGAGCACGTTTTTCAGCTCCTGGGTGCTGCTGCCTTTGATGGTGATCGTCGCTGGCTTCGCATTCGCCGGCACTGCATCCAGCTTCACGGTCCATTTGCCATCCGCGCCAGCCTTGGCGGTCTTGGTCTGGCCGGCGAAGGTCACGGTGACCTCGGTGCCCGGGGCGTCCCAGCCCCAGACCGGATTCGCCTGCTTCTGCTGCAGCACCATGTTGTCGCCAATGATGGCGGGGAGTTTCAATTCCGCGCGGGCGGAGACGGCAAGGAGGGTGAGAAGGCAGAGGAGGCGCATGGGCTGGAAAAAAGCTGGGCGTTGGGAACGCTGCGTGCAGGCAAATCATTGCAGCATGATGCAAGGAATGTGCTGCGGACAGTCGCAACCGTGTGCTAGCTTTTCACGTGATTCGTTTCGCCCTTGCCGCCGCACTTCTGCTCTCCCTCGCCGCCTGCGGCAAGTCGCGGCCGCGTGCAGATCTCGTCTTTATCAACGGTGCCGAGCCGGAGAGCATTGATCCGCACGTCGTGACCGACCAAGTGGGCATGCGCATCGCCTCGGCTTTGTTTGAAGGGCTTTGCCGCATTGATGAGGCAGGGAAGCCGCAGCCTGGCATGGCCGATCGCTGGGAGATGACGCCGGACCGCAAGACCTACACCTTTCATCTGCGCCCGAACACGACGTGGAGCGATGGCGCACCGCTCACCACGCAGGACTTCCTCTATTCGTGGAAGCGCGTGCTGACGCCCGAGTTCGGCGCCGACTACGCCAGCCAGCTCTACGTCATCAAGAACGCCCGTGCTTACCACGAAGGCACACTCAAGGACTTCACGCAGGTGGGAGTTACGGCGCTGGATGACCGCACGCTGCGCGTCGAACTCGAAAACCCCACGCCTTACTTCATCGACCTCTGCGCTTTCACGGCCTTTTATCCGGTGCCGCAGCGCGTCATTGAGAAGCACGGCACGGCGTGGATCAAACCGGGATCGCTGATCGGCAACGGCTCCTACACGCTGGAGGACTGGCTGCTCGACGACCGCATCGTGCTGCGCCGCAACGAGCGCTACTGGGACGCCGCCAACGTGCCGATGAAGAGCATCGAAATCCTGCCGATCTCGGAGCCGAACACCGCGATCAATTACTTCCTCACGGGCCAGGCGGATCTCATCATGGACAAGGGCATGGTGCCCACCTCGCTGACCGTCAAACTCAAGCAGCAGTCCTACTTCCACACGGGTCCCTTCTTGGGAAGCTACTTCACCCGCTTCAACGTCAACCGCGCGCCATTTGACAATCCGAAGATCCGGCTGGCCTTCTCGCTGGCGATTGATCGCAAGCGTGTGACTGAAAAGATCACCCAGCTGGGCGAACGCAACGCCTTCAGCCTCACACCACCCGGTGCCGGGCAAAACTACCAGCCACCTCCCGGCCCTGAGTTTGATCCTGAACGAGCGCGCAAGCTTCTCGCGGAAGCGGGGTATCCCGGTGGCAAAGGTTTTCCACGCGTGGAGTACCTCTACTTTCCGAAACCCGTCGAACGCAACATCGCCGTGGAACTGCAGGCCATGTGGCAGGAGCACCTGGGTGTCAGCGTGGATCTGGCGAAGCAGGAATGGAAGATCTACCTCGCTTCGATGAAGGAGAAAAACTACCACCTCTGCCGCAGCAGCTGGGTGGGCGACTACAACGATCCCGGCACATTTTTGGAGATGTTCCTTTCGTCCAGCGGCAACAACCGCACCGGCTTCGCAAACGCTTCCTACGATGCCCTCATCGCCGCAGCCGCTCGCGAAGCAGATTTGAACCAGCGCAACGTGCTGTTTCAGCAGGCTGAAAAGCTTCTCGTCACCGACGAAGCCGTCATCATTCCGATCTACCACTACGTCGGCGTCCAGTTCTTCCATGCCGACCGCCTCACCGGCGTTCAGGCGAACCTGATCGATGACCATCCCTTCCGCTGCATGCGGTGGAAGTGATTACTTCGCCACCGCCGCCACGGCGATGCCGAGTTCCACGGTGGGCTCAGCAGCATCGTTCATCGGCGGTTCCGTTGGTGAGCCGTTGGTGGATTTGAGATCGTTGCCCACGGACCAGATCAGACCGCGTGCGAGGCTGTATTGCAGCGGAGCGCCCGTGTAGGGATCGACTGGC
>NZ_JBIPNG010000008.1:0-40867 GCF_044373815.1 Prosthecobacter sp.
GGCGGTGTTGGAGACGTTCCCCAATCGCACGCCGGGACGGAACTACCGCATTCACCTCAGCGCCCCCGAATTCAGCTCGATCTGTCCCGTGACTGGGCAGCCGGATTCGGCGCACCTTGAAATTCTCTATATCCCGGAGGCGACGTGCGTGGAAACGAAGTCGCTGAAATTCTATCTGGCCTCCTACCGCAATCATGCGTCCTTCAATGAGGCGATCGTAAACCGCGTGCTGGACGACATAGTCAAAGCGTGCGCTCCGAAGCAGGTGGTGGTGCGTGGCAAATTTGGCGCGCGGGGTGGCATCCAGCTCACCTGCGAGGCGCGGTATCCGGATCTGGAAGAAACCCTGAGGCTGCCGGAATGAAAACGGTCGTGCTGCTCTCTGGCGGGATGGATTCGGTGACGGCCCTTTACTGGGCGCGCCATGAGAATGAGGTCGTGGGAGCGGTGAGTTTTGACTACGGTGCCAAGCACAACCACCGCGAGATTCCGCTGGCTGCATGGCACTGTGCCCAGATGGGTGTGAAGCACGACATCATCGACCTCGGGTTCATGAACCAGCACTTCGCGTCCGACCTGCTGAAATCCGGCGGTACGATCCCCGAGGGGCACTATGCGGACGAGAACATGAAGAAGACCGTGGTGCCCTTTCGCAACGGCATCATGCTTTCCATCGCCTGCGGGCTGGCGGAAAGCTGCGGTGCCGAGGCGCTCGTCATTGCCGCGCATGCGGGGGACCACATGATCTATCCTGACTGCCGCGAAGACTTTATGCAGAGCATGGCTGCGGCGATGCGTGAGGGAACCTATGCGCACATCGAACTGCTGCGTCCGTTCATCCATCGTGACAAAGCGGGCATTGCCAAGCTCGGTGAAACTCTTGGTGTGGACTACGGCAAGACGTGGTCCTGCTACAAAGGCGGAGATTTGCACTGCGGAAAGTGCGGCACGTGTGTGGAGCGCATCGAGGCCTTTGTGCTCGCCGGTCTCCACGACCCGACTGTTTACGAGTCGGATGTCTGAGCCGGCGCGGTGACGCGGCGGCGGTGCGTGCGGACCATGTTGAGGTCCTTGAGCTTGCGCTGCAGAGTGCGGCGGCTCATGCCGAGCATCTCGGCGGCCACGGTGCGGTTGTTGCCGCTGCGCTGCAGGGCGGTAAGGATGAGGTGGTGCTCGGCCTCGGTGATGTCGAGATCGCTCTTCGGCTTGATCGTGGGATCAGTGATGGCTCCAGCGGGTGCGGTGGCGGTAGCGGCGTCCTTGGCGGCGATCAATGAAGGGGCGCGCAAGCCGATGCCCAGACCATGCGGATTGAGCAGGTAGGAGGGCAGATGCTTGAGCATGACGCGGTTGCTGTTGCTCATGACCACGCCGTGCTCGATGGCGGCGCGCAGTTCGCGGATGTTGCCGGGCCAGTCGTAATTCATCATCGCGGGCAGGGCGTCTTCGCCGAGCGGCTTGTAGGCTTTGCCATTGGCCTTGGAGAGTTCCTTGAGGAAGTGATCCGCCAGCACGGAGATGTCGCTCTTGCGGGCGCGCAGCGGGGGGAGCTGGATGGTGACCACGCGCAGGCGCCAGTAGAGATCCTCACGGAAGGTGCCTGCTTCGACCATCTTGGCGAGGTCGCGGTTCGTGGCGGCAATGACGCGGACGTCGATGGAGATCGGTTTGCTGCTGCCGACGCGCTCGATGGTCTGCTCGCCGAGGGCTCGCAGCAGTTTCACCTGGGTGCTGGCGTCGATCTCGCCGATTTCATCCAGGAAGAGAGTGCCGCCATTGGCCTGCTCAAAGCGGCCGATGCGGCGCTCCTGGGCACCGGTGAAGGCGCCCTTCTCATGGCCGAAGAGTTCGCTTTCGAGGATCTGCGGGGAGAGGGCCGCGCAGTGCACGGAGACGATGTTCGCCTTGGGGCGTCCGCTGAGATTGTGAATGGCTCGGGCCACGAGTTCCTTGCCGGTGCCGCTTTCACCTTCGATCAGCACGGTGGCGCGGGAAGGGGCCACCTGCTGGATGGTGTCGATGATGGGCTTCATCACCTCGGCCTGGCCGAGGATGCCTTCGATGGAGAATTTGCGCTCCACCTGCTGCTTCAGCGCGACGTTTTCATGCTCCAGCGAGCGGCTGCGTAGGGCGCGTTTGATGAGGATCTCCACCTCATCGAGGTTCAGCGGCTTGGTGACAAAATGGTAGGCGCCCCTGCGCATGGCCTCCACGGCGGTGTCCACGCTGCCGTAAGCGGTCATCATGATGCACACGGGCGGCTTGGGCAGGGCCAGGGCGGCATCCAGCAGCTTCATGCCGTCGTCCTCGCCGAGGCGGAGGTCGGTGAGCATGACGTCGATGTGGTCATTGCGGAGGTATTCCATCGCCTCGGCGGCGTTTGAGGCCACGTAGCAGTCGAAGTCATCCTCCAGCGAGAGGCGCAGGCCATCGCGGGTATGCTTTTCGTCATCGACGATCAGAACTGTGGCTTGGTCGTTCATGAGTGAAGGAATGGCACACTATGGAAGGTGAAGGAGCGGGCGGCAATCAGGGAGGTGGAAAAATTGTTGACAGACCGTCTAGTCTGTTTTAAACCCCGGCGACCTCACCGAAATCTCCATGGGACGCACCTCTACCGCCAAAGACCGTCTGATTGAAGCCATGATCGAACTGATCTGGGCGGGCAGCTACGGCAGCACCTCGGTGGATCACATTTGCGAGAGGGCAGGGGTGAAGAAGGGCAGCTTTTACCACTTCTTTGAGTCCAAAACTGAGCTGGCCCTGGCCGCGATCGATCACGGCTGGACCGAGCACCGCAAGGAGCTGGACCAGATCTTTTCCCCCGTGGTGCCCCCGGTGGAACGCATCCTGAACTGCTTCCGCAATTTCCGCCAGGAGCAGGAGGAACTGTTTGAAAAGCATGGCCGCGTGCTGGGCTGCCCGATCCATTCCCTGGGGGCGGAGGTCAGCACGGTGGACGAGCGCCTGCGTGACAAATTGCAGGAGATCCTGAGCCAGTTCATCCGCTACTACGAGAGCGCCATCCGCGATGCGCAGGCGCAGGGCAGCATTGTCACGCATGATGCGATGGCTTTGGCACGGATCGTGTTTGCCTACAGCGAAGGGCTGCTGCTGCACGCCCGGATGTGGAATGACCTCGGTCGCCTGGATGAATTCGAGTCCGGGGCCAAGATCATTCTCGGCGTTAAAGGCTGATGCTGCGCCTATTTTTTGCTTTCAAATTAACCAACTGGTCAACTTCCCACCCCAAAACCAACGCGCCTCGTGAAACTCCAAACCCTCCTCCCATTCGTCCTGCTCCTCGCTGCCTGTGGCAAACCGCCTGCGGGCGGCCACGGCGGCGGTCAGATGCCTCCGGCCCCGGTGACGCTCGCACCGGTTGAGCAGAAAGAACTCGTCGAGTGGGAGGAGTTCACGGGGCGCGTCGAGCCGGTGGAGACGGTGGATTTGAAACCCCGCGTGTCCGGCTACATCACGGAAGTTCATTTCCAGGCCGGGGCCTTGGTCAAGAAGGGGGATGTGCTCTTCACCATCGACCAGCGTCCCTTTGAGACCCGGCTGCGTTCCACGGGGGCCGAGGTGGCGCGGGCGGAGGCGAATGCCATGGCGATGAAGCGTGAGTTTGACCGTGTGCAGACCCTGCTCGCGGCGAAAGCCATCGCCCCAGAGCAGGCGGAGGCGCGCGAGTCGATGAACCTGCAGGCAAAGGCCGGGCTGGAAGCCGCCAAGGCTGCGCAGCACAGCGCGGAAATCGAATTCGAACACAGCTCGGTCAAGGCACCGATCAGCGGGCGCATCAGCCGTGCGATCACGACTACGGGCAATTTCGTCACTGCGGGCACGACGCTGCTCACGACCATCGTCACCGTGGATCCAGTCTATGTGTATGCGGATATCGACGAAAACAGCCTGCTGAAGCTGCAAGCAATGCAACGCAGCAAAACGACCTTCACCAATGGTGATGGCCGCGTGCCTGTGGAGCTCCAGCTTTCCAATGAGAAGGACTTCCCCCATCACGGGCACATCGAGTCCTATGACAACCGCCTCGATGCAGGCACCGGCAGCATGGTGCTGCGTGCCGAGTTTTCGAATGTCGGCAACATTCTCACACCGGGTTTGTTCGCGCGCATTCGCATCCCCATGACAGGCAAATACAAGGCGCTGCTGGTCGATGAAAAAAGCATCCTCACTGATCAGGCCAACAAGTTTGTGCTTGGGATTGATGAAACGAAGACGCCTGCGCTCTCGGTTTACAAACCCATCGTGATCGGGCCAAACATCGACGGCAAGCGCATCATCCGCAGCGGCCTGGTGGCAGGTGACAAGATCATCGTCAACGGCCAGGCGCGACTGCCGCAGCCTGGCATGCCCGTGCAGCCGACGGAAGCTCCGGCGGCCAAGGAAACGGCCGCCAAGTAATCGCGAAGCGAAACACCCCCTCTCACGCTTCCATGAATATATCCCGCTTCTTCATCACGCGCCCCATTTTTGCGGGCGTGCTGTCGCTGCTGATCTTTATCCTCGGCGCCATCTCGCTCTTCCAACTGCCGATTTCAGAATACCCGGAAGTCGCGCCGCCGACGGTCATCGTGACGGCCACTTATCCCGGTGCGAATCCGAAGACGATTGCCGAAACGGTGGCGTCGCCGCTGGAGCAGACGATCAACGGCATCGAAAACATGCTCTACATGTCTTCGCAAAGCACAGCGAACGGCGTGATGACGCTGACCGTTACTTTCAAGATCGGCACGGAGCTCGACCTTGCGCAGATGCAGGTGCAGAACCGCGTGGCTCAGGTGCTGCCGAAGCTGCCGGAGGAAGTGCGCCGCTTTGGGGTGACGACGGTGAAGTCATCGCCGAACATGACGCTGGTGGTGCATCTGCTGTCTCCGAATGACCGCTATGACGAGATCTACCTGCGCAATTACGCGACGCTCAATGTGAAGGATGAACTGACGCGCCTCTCGGGTGTCGGCCAGGTGAACATCTTTGGTGGCGGTGAGTATGCGATGCGCGTGTGGATCGATCCTGACAAGGCGGCGGCGCGAGGCCTGACCTCCGGCGACATTGTGAACGCCATCCGTGAGCAGAACATCCAGGTGGCGGCAGGCACCATCGGCCAGCAGCCGACCAAAGAGGCCGCATTCGAGCTGACGGTGAACGCCAAGGGCCGCCTCATCAGCGAGGAGGAGTTTGACCAGATCATTGTCAAAATCGGACCGCATGGTGAAAAACTCCGTCTGCGCGATGTCGCACGCGCCGAGATGGGATCGGGTGATTATTCGCTGCGTGCCCTGCTCAACAACAAGCGTGCTGTCGGCATGGGTGTGTTCCAGCTTCCCGGAGCGAACGCGCTCGCGGTTTCGAAGGCTGTGCGTTCCTGCATGACGGAGCTGAAGAAGAAAATGCCTGAAGGTGTGGATTACGCCATCGCCTACGACCCCACGGTGTTCGTGGAGAAGTCCATCGACGCCGTCATTCATACGCTCATCGAGGCGCTGCTGCTCGTCGTGCTCGTGGTGGTGCTTTTCCTGCAGACCTGGCGTGCGTCGATCATTCCGCTGGCCGCCGTGCCGGTGTCGCTCGTCGGCACTTTTGCGGTGATGCACGCGCTCGGCTTTTCCATCAACAACCTCTCTCTCTTTGGCCTCGTGCTGGCGATTGGGATCGTGGTGGATGATGCGATCGTGGTCGTCGAAAACGTCGAGCGAAACATCCAGAACGGCCTCAAGCCGCTGGCGGCAACCCAGCAGGCCATGACGGAGGTGACCGGGCCCATCGTCGCCACGGCGCTGGTGCTTTGCGCAGTCTTCATCCCAACGGCGTTCATCAGCGGGCTCAGCGGCCAGTTCTATAAACAGTTCGCCGTCACCATTGCCATCTCCACGGTGATCTCGGCCATCAATTCACTCACGCTTTCTCCGGCGCTTTCCGCCTTGCTGCTGAAAGGTCATGGCGACAAACGGGACATTCTGACGAAGATCATTGATGCGCTGTTTGGCTGGTTCTTCCGGCCGTTCAACCGCTTCTTCGAATGGTCCTCCAATGTGTATGTGGGGATCGTGAAGCGCATCATCCGCTTCAGCGCCATCGCCGTCATCATCTATGGCGGGCTTGTGTGGGCGACTTGGAAAGGCTTTGAAATCGTTCCTGAAGGCTTCGTGCCCGGCCAGGACAAGCAGTATCTCGTCGGCTTCGCGCAGCTGCCAGATGGCGCTTCGCTCGACCGCACCGACGATGTCATGCGCCGCATGTCGCAGATCGCCATGGATCATCCTGGCGTGAAGGACGCCATCGCATTCCCCGGCTTGTCGATTCAAGGTTTCACGATCAGCCCGAATGCTGGCATCGTGTTCGTCGGTCTCGACAATTTCGAGGACCGCACCACGCCCGAGCTGAGCGGCGCAGCGATTGCCGGTGCGCTCAATGGCAAATTCATGGCCATTCAGGATGCGATGGTCATGATGTTTCCGCCACCGCCCGTCAACGGCATCGGTACCACGGGCGGGTTCAAGCTCATGGTGGAGGACCGTGGCAACCAGGGTTACGCGGCGCTTTATCAGGCCACGCAGAAGCTCGTCGGCGCCTCCTATGGCACCCAGAAACTCACGCAGGTCTATTCCGGCTACACGGTCAACGTGCCGCAGATCGAGGCAGATGTGGATCGTGAGAAAGCGAAGATTCAGGGCGTGCCGCTGGCGAATCTTTTCGAGACCCTGCAGATCAATCTGGGCAGTCTCTACGTGAATGACTTCAACCGCTTTGGCCGCACGTATCAGGTCGTCGCGCAGGCTGAGCAGCAGTTCCGTGACAACCCGAGCGACATCACTCGGCTCAAGACGCGCAACATGGCGGGTGAGATGGTTTCCGTGGGCTCACTGGTGAAAGTGAAGGAGGGCTTCGGCCCGGATCGCGTCACGCATTACAACGGCTACCTTGCCGCCGACCTGAACGGCGCACCGCTGCCGCCGCTGAGTTCCGGCCAGGCTGAGGAACTGATCTCCAAGCTGGCCAAAGACGGACTGCCGGGTGGGTTTGAATTTGAGTGGACCGACCTCACCTATCAAAAGATCATCGCAGGAAACACGGCCATCTACATTTACCCGCTCTGCATTCTGCTGGTGTTCATGGTGCTGGCCGCTCAGTATGAAAGCCTGCGCCTGCCAATGGCCATCATTCTGATCGTGCCGCTGTGCCTGCTGTTTGCGCTGGCAGGTGTGATGATCACGGGCGGTGACAACAACATCTTTACACAGATCGGCTTCATCGTGCTGATCGGCCTCGCGTGTAAAAACGCCATTCTGATCGTGGAGTTTGCGAAGGAGAAGTTTGATCATGGCATGAGCCCTCTGGAGGCGGCCATCGAGTCCTGCCGCCTGCGTCTGCGTCCGATTTTGATGACCTCCATCGCCTTCATCGCGGGTGTGTATCCGCTCGTTGTTTCCACGGGTGCGGGTGCTGAAATGCGCCGCGCCATGGGCACTGCGGTGTTTGCCGGCATGATCGGGGTGACCTTCCTCGGCCTGTTCTTCACACCGGTGTTCTATGTGCTGGTGATGATGGGGCACAAGAAAAAGACCGCCGCTCCTTCCGCTGAGATTCCCGCCGCCGCCCTTCCAGTCCCTCATTGATCCCTGTTATGCGTATCTTCCTTTCATTACTCCTCGCGACCAGTGCCATCGCCCAAGTCGGGCCGGACTACGAACGTCCTGAAACGGTGACACCACCGAACTACAAGTCCGCCATTCGCTGGCGTGAAACGCGTCCGCTGGACTCACTGCCCAAGGGGGACTGGTGGCGCGTGTTTGGCGATTCCAGGCTGAACGACCTCATGGGGCGTGCCACGGCGCATAACCAGACGCTGAAGGCGGCGGTCGCACGCTTTGATCAGGCGCGTGCAGGGACCGGCATCGCCCGTGCGGCCTTCTTTCCGAGTGCGGACATCAACTCCGTCATCACCACGCAGCGCACCTCGCCGAACATGCCGAGCGCCTTTCCTCTGGGTGGCCTGCACTACGTGGGGCCGAGCTACAATGTGCCGCTCGACTTCACCTGGGAGCTTGATCTGTGGGGCAAGATCCGCCGGCAGGTGGAAAGCGCGCGTGCAGATGCTTCTGCCGCCGCCAGCTTGATGCAGAATGTGCTGCTCGGCATGCATGCCGATGTCGCCACCAATTATTTCCGCATCCGTGCTCTCGATGGCGAACTGCAGACCGTGCGTGCCGCCGTCGGCTGGCGCAGGCAGGCGCTGGACATCGCCCGTGCCCGAGTCAAAGCCGGTGCAGGCAGCGAACTGGAACAGGCGCAGGCGGAGACGGAAGTGGCCACCGCTGAGGCGGAGGTGAGTGCGCTGCAGAATCAGCGCGACCAGCTTGAAAACGGCATCGCCCTGCTGACCGGCACGAATCCCAGTGCCTTCAGGCTCGGGGGCAATTCCAGTCTGCTGCCCACACCTCCGGGAATTCCTGTGGGAGTGCCCACCGACCTGCTGGAGCGCCGCCCCGATGTGGCCGCTGCCGAACGTGCGCTCGCCTCTGCGACCGCGCAGATTGGTGTCGTGAAAGGGAACTTCTTTCCAAGCATCAAGCTGATCGGGCACGGCGGCTATCTCAGCGGTGACTCGGCCAATCTCTTCGAGGTCAGCAGCCTCAATTGGAACGTGGGGCCCAGCATCAGTGTGCCGTTGATGGCCGGTGGCAAGAACCGGGCTGCCGCAGAGCGCAGCCGTGCCGCGCACGATGAGGCGCTGGCCAATTACCGGCAGGCGGTGCTTGCCTCCTTCAGCGATGTGGAAAACGCCCTCGCCGCGCTGCGCAATCTCAGCACTCAAGCAGAGGCGCAGCACCGCGCACGTGACAGCGCCCAAAAAGCCGCGGAGATCGCGCATGCACGCTATGAAGCAGGCACGAGCCCCTACCTGGATGTGATCGAGGCGAACCGCTCGCTGCTTGCCACTCAACGTGCCTGCGCCACGCTCGCCGGACAGCGCTTGATCGCCAGCGTCAGCTTGATCAAGGCGCTCGGTGGCGGCTGGGATCAAAGCCTGCCCGTCACGGTTCCCGTCGCCACGGCAGACCCTGCGGCGCGTGGTTCAACCGCCGAGAAGAAAGGCTTCTTCACGAAGGTGAAGGGCTGGTTTAAGAAGGGTTGAGCCCTCGATCAAAAGCGTCTCTTTTGATTCATACAGAGCACTCGTCCACGTTACTTGGTGGGCTGAGTGCTCTTTCACTTTAAACTACTTCGCCTGCTTGGGCTTGAAGATGTTGATGCCTGCGATTTGCAGCAGGGCGTTGTTGGTGATGTAGAAAATGTCGGGATCGTTTTTGATCTGGCCAAAGTAGAAGGCCGTGCTGGCATTCGGCTGGGTCGGGGAGAAGAGGATTTCGATCTCACGCACGGGGCCGTCGAGACGGCCGGGTTCGCCGAGGACGATCTGAATGGTAAGGAAGGGGGTTTTCAAGGCCTGCAGCGCATCGCTGCGGTCTGCGGCCCAGTCCTGCACCGTGAAGCGTGAGAGGCTGGCGGCGAGCTGGTCGGCTTTGACGCGGTCGAGTTCGGCGGTGATGTCATGGCCGCCGCGTGAGGCTTTCCATTCGGCGGAGACGGGGTTGTAGTCGAGGATCGTGGGGGCAAAGGCACCTTGAGCCATGGTGATTTTACGCAGGGCGAAGGTGGTGAAGCGCAGGGCTCCGAGGCCCTTCCATTTGATGCCGTCAGTGGGCAGGGAAGGCAGCAGGGAGGCGTCAATGCGGTAGATGAAGGGCTCGCTGTCGTATTTGGCAAAGAACTGGGTGCTTTCCGCGTTGTGGCCAAACATGAGCTTCACCGGCTTTTCGCGCTGCGGAGTCCAGGTGACGGTCTGGAAGGGATCGTCCAGGCCAAAGGGAGTCAGGTCTGCGGCGGAATCTGCGGCGAACTGGAGGATTTCATAGCTGTTGAGTGCGTCCAGGCAGCGTGAGACGCGTTCGCCGTTGGCGGGGTCCCATTTGCCATGGCGCTGCAGGTACCAGGAGCCGCCTTCGTTGCGCAGATTGATTTCCGGGTGGGTCTTGCTGGCGATGGTGATGAAGTCCAGGTGCTCCCCGTCAATCTGCGCCAGCAGGTGGTCGCGCAGGGCATTGGGACCGACCCAGAGGCTGAGGAGGTTTTTGGCGACGACCGTGAATGCAGGTTTGCGATAGGCGGTGGTGGCGGTGGTGACCGCCTGTTTCTCATCGGCAGGTTTCTTGAGGGTGAACTCGTAGGATTTGCCGCGTGCCTTGGACTCCACGGTGACTTTGATTTCATCGGCATGGGCGGTCTGTGCGTCTTCCTTGGCCGTGGCGGTGACGTCCTTGGCCTCGGTGATTTCGATGTTCAGAATGGCGGAGAGCAATTCGGTGATGCGCTCTTTGCTGCCGCGTGTTTTGAGCGGTTTTTCGAGCAGCCAGGGCGCATGCTCATTTTCACGGCTGAGGACGATCTGCCCGGAAGGCTGGCTCAGGGTGATGCTGGTGATGACTTCGGCCGGCAGACGCAGAAGCTTGGGGTCGCGCCAGGAGGCGGCGGGAATCTGCAGGACCATCGGCGCCTCACTTTTGGCGAGATACCACGCGATGTCTTTGTGTGCGGGGTCTGGAATGCCGATGTAAAGGCTGTTTTCGACGGCCGCAGGGGAGCCGAACCAGCATTCGTAAAGCGGCGCATCTCCGGCGAGGAGGCGTACTTTGAAGCGGGGTTTGTCCAGGCCGGTTTTCTGCCACTCAGCGCCATCAAATTGCTCCGGGTGAATGCGCTCGATCCATTCGACGCCATGCAGGGTCAGAATGAGTGCGGCGACTTTCTCCGGATCTGCCAGATCATCATAGGGAGCCTCGACCCGCCAGGCATTGCCGTCACGCACGAGGGTGAGCGGCACGTTTTCAGCGGTGAGGATTTCGATGCGGGTGACTTTTTCCCGTTCGAAACGGGTGGGGCCGCGCCTGACTTCACGAGTGTCTATGGCGGAGGGGAAGTAACGCTCGATGCCAAGGATGATCGCGCCCAAGGAGGCCACGAGCAGAAAGAGAAGAAGAGTGGTGCGTGCGCTCATGCGTCAAAGTCGGTGCTCATGCCGCCCGCCTGCTGGCCCAGACCATGAAACCGAAGCCGAGCACGGCGCCCGGCAGGGTGATGGAGGTGATCCAGAAGATCAGCTCATGCTGCTTGTTGGTGAGCTGAATGCGGTAGGAGTGTTTGGATTTGGCGGGGATGCCGATGAAGCTTTCGCGGTTCATCAGCCAGTTCAGGCCGGCGGAGGCAAAGTCACGGCTGACGGCGAGCATGGTCTGCTTGTCCAGCAGGGTGGCGTTTGAAACCACCACCATGCGCGAGCTGTCCGCACGCTGGGTTTCGTCTCCCACGGCGCCGCGCTCGATGCTGGCAGCCACGTAGATCGGCGGCAGAGTGTCTTCCTCGTCGGCGACGGGAAGTTCCTCCAGAAACTGCTTTTCACCCCAGTAGCGCGGGGCGGCAAGGATCAGCGGCTTGACGCTGATGGACTGCTCCTTGAGCGAGATGTTCTCCGGGATGATTTCCAGGGATTCCGTCTGCCCGGCCAGAGTGATGGCGGAGGAGGTCAGATGGCGGATGAAGGGCACCTCCTTGGTGAATTCGCCCAGCACGGTGAATTCCTTCTTGGGGCCGGTGCTGGTGCTCTCCGCCATCAAGACGCGGTCGCCACGGGGATGCAGGCCGTTGGCGGTGAGGAAGGCGTTGAGGCGTGCTGTTTCACCGCCGGGATCGAGCATGATGAAAATGCCGGCCCGCTTGGACTGCCAGTAATTGTTGAGCATGACGATCTCACGTTCGGAAAAGTCGTAGCGTGAGCCCAGGATCATCAGGCCGTCGGCATCCGTGGGAATGTGGGCGACCTCGGAGAGATTCACCTGAATGACTTCGAAGTTCTGCTGCCTGCCGAGATCAATGGCGGCGTTGTAAGAATCACTCTGGCCCAAGCCTGAGCGGCTGCCTTTGCCGACGACATAATAGAAGCGCCGCACACGGCCTTCTACGACGGAGATGAGGGCGGAGGAGATGGCGTCTTCACCGCGAAATTCGATGATCTGCTTGTTTGTGCTGGTGCCCTTTTCCCGGACGACGAGCTCCTCCTCAGTGATGAAGCGCTTGTTGGCACCGCAGCGGATGAGCACGCCGTTTTGAGCAAGCGAGAGGCCGGTGTCTGCCTTGAGCTGCTCGGCGCGCTCAATGTCGCGCACGGGATCAATGGAGCGCACCTTGATGCGCTGCCTGCCGTGCAGGTGGTATTCCTCCAGGAGGGACTGCACTTCGCCATACACCTTGGAATCACGGCCAAAGACGATGTTGATCTGAACATCGCGCGTCAGACTGTCGAGGTATTTTAGGGTGGCGGGGCTGAGGGTGTAGTCCTGGCTGGGGCTGAGATCCCAGCGCCAGTAGTGGTAGTAGTTGAGGCGGTTGACACCGGCAAACAGCGCCAGTGCCAGGAGGACTTGCAAGGCGACATTCAGGCCGATGCCGTAACGCTTCGGCATGGATTTGGCGGCGGCGCTGGCTGGCGGGTTGTTCTGTTCGGAATCCGGCATGGTGGTGGATCTATCGGCTCACGGGCGCCAGCGGCGGAACTCAACCACGTGGTGGGTGAAGGAGAGGAAAAGCAGCGACATGCTGAGGTAGTAAATGATGGGCCGGCTGTCGATGAGGCCGGCGGTGAAGATGCGGATGTGCTCTGTGGCGGCGAAGTAATTGACGATGTCCACGATGGTGTCGGAGATCTTGCGGCCCACGACCATGATGAAGATGCCCAGCAGGAAATGCATCAGGCTCAGGGTGAATGAGATGATGGCGGCGACGATCTGATTGGCTGTCAGAGAGGAGGCAAAGCAGCCGACGGCGAGATTGAACATGCCCATCACTACCAGGATGAGATATGCGCCTGCCATGGCTCCCGAAGGCAGCTCCACCTGTCCGGCGGAGATCCAGTGGGCAAACTTGAAGTTGAACAGGCTGGGCAGCCACAGCACGCAGTAGACGATGACAGCGGCGAGATATTTGGAGCCGACCACCTGCCACGCGCGCACCGGGGCGGTGAAGAGGGTCTCCAGCGTGCCCATCTTTTTCTCCTCGGCAAAGAGGCGCATGGTCAGCAGCGGGAAGATGAAGAAGTAGGACAGCCAGAACCACATGGCGTGAAAGGTCCAGCTCACGATGGATCCTTCGCTGGGCGCGCTTTCCAGCACGGAGAGCGCGGCACGGAAGGCGAAACCATTCAGCACCATGACCAGCGCCAGCACCACGTAGGCGACGGGGGAGACAAAGAAGGAGTGCAGTTCTTTCTTGAGCAGAATCCAGAATATCCTCATAGGACGTGGGTGGGAATGTCGGTGGGGGTGCCCGCGTTCATGGAAAGTTCGACGAAGACATCCTCCAGGGTGGGGAGCTGAAGGTGCATCTCGCGGATGCGCCATTTTTCCTTCATGGCGAGTTCCATCACTTGATCGCGCACGTCGTGATCGGGTTCCACCCGCAGGGTGAAGCGCCGCCAGGGATGAACGAGCAGATCTTCCTCCGTGGCCTTGCGCACGGCGTTGAGGGCGGAGAGTTTTTCGGCCAGGTTGCCGGTGCCTTCGATTTCCAAATGCAGCAGCGTGGTGGAGCGCAGCTGACGTGTGAGGTTTGCCGGCGTGTCATTGGCGCGGATGCGGCCCTGATGGATCATGATCACGCGATCACAGGTCTGCTCGACTTCATGCAGGATGTGCGTGGAAAGCAGCACGGTGTGCTTGGCCTTCAGATTGCGCAGCAGGTCGCGCACATGGCGGATCTGCACGGGGTCGAGTCCGTTGGTGGGCTCGTCGAGGATGAGCAGCTTGGGCTTGTGCACCAGGGCGTCTGCCAGCGCCACACGCTGGCGGTAGCCTTTGGAGAGATTGCCGATGAGGCGCTTCCGCATGTCGGTGACGCCGGTGAGCTCCATGACTTCACCGATGCGGCGGCGCATGGTCAGGCCGGAGAGCCCTTTCAATTCGGCACGGAATTTCAGGTACTCTTTGACCCGCATGTCGGTGTAGAGCGGGGCATTTTCCGGCATGTAGCCCACGGACTGGCGCACCTGGATGGACTGATGGAAGACGTCAAACCCTCCCACGGTGGCCCTCCCCGAGGTGGCCGGCATGTAGCCGCTGAGGATGCGCATCGTGGTGGATTTTCCAGCTCCGTTCGGGCCCAGAAAGCCCACGATCTCCCCCGGTTCCACCTGGAAGGAGATGTTGTTCACCGCAGTGCGTCCGGCATACTGCTTGGTGAGTTCCTGAACATCAATCATGACTGGGAGGGAGAGGGGAGTGGCTGGTTTGTGGTTGAGAAATTAAATTTAAGCCTATGCGCCCCTGAATGACAATTCGCAATGAGGCATTCGCAAAAATGAATGAGGGGTGGGGGGATCAACTTGATCCCTCTCCTTCCTGGCAGCGTGCCTCCTACTTGCCTGCTTCGCGGGTGCCGGTGCCTTTGGGCTGCTTCATGAGGCTGTCGCCGAGTTCGGTGCGGATGGTCTCAGCGTGCTTCTGCAGGCGGGCCACTTCGTCGGGGTTTTGGGCTGCGACGTTCTTGGATTCGCTGAGGTCGCCGTAGAGATCGTAGAGCTCGGGCTGCTCGATCTTCACGGGCTTGTAGTTGACGGGTTTTCCGCCGGTGGCCTTGGGGATGTCTGTGGGCAGGCTGCGGTAGGTGTGGGGGAGCTGCAGTTTCCAGCGGCCGTCTCCGCTGCTGATGGCATGGAGCTGATTTTGCTCGTAGTAGAAGGCGTAGAAATCGTGCGGGTTTTTGGCGTCAGGAACGCCGGAGACGATGGGCCAGCAGTTGAGGCCGTCGATTTTGTGATCAGGCAGTTTCGCCTCAATGACGTGGGCGATGGTGGGCAGGAGATCGATGGTCATCATCATGGTGTCCGTGGTGGTGCCGGCGGGGATTTTCCCGGGCCATTTCATGATGCCCGCCACGCGGGTGCCACCTTCCCAGCAGGTGCCTTTGCCTTCGCGCAGCGGGCCTGCGCTGCCGGCATTGTCGCCGTAGCTGAGCCAGGGGCCGTTGTCGGAGGTGAAGATGACCCAGGTGTTGTCTTCGAGGCCGTTTTTCTTCAGGGTGTCCATGATCTGGCCCACGGACCAGTCCACCTCCATCATGACATCTCCAAACAAGCCTTTGCCGGACTTGCCTTTGAATTTGTCGCTCACAAACAGGGGCACGTGCACCATGCTGTGCGCGAGGTAGAGGAAGAAGGGTTTATTTTTGCTCTTCTCAATGAACTGCACGCCACGGGTGGTGTAGTCGGTGGTGAGGTGGGTTTGATCCTCGGGCGTGACATCGGCATCCACGACCTGGTCATTTTCGACCATGGGCAGCTTGGGAAAAGCCTTTTTGGCCTGCGGATGGAAGGGCCACATGTCATTCGAATAAGGAAGGCCGTAGTACTGGTCGAAGCCGTGCTGGGTGGGGAGAAACTGGGGCAGGGAACCGAGGTGCCACTTGCCCACGGCGGCGGTGGCGTAGCCCTTTTGTTTCACCAGCTCGGCCAGGGTCGTTTCATTGGCGCTGATGCCGTGCTTGGCTGTGGGGCCCAGGGCGCCGTGGATGCCCACGCGGTTCGGGTAGCAGCCGGTGAGCAGGGCGGTACGGGAGGCACTGCAAACGGGCTGGGCGACGTGAAAATTGGTGAACTTGCGGCCTGCGGCGGCCAGCTTGTCGATGTTCGGGGTCTGATAACCCTGCGCACCGAAGCAGCCGACATCAGCATAACCCATATCGTCCATAAAAATAACGACGATATTGGGTTGGGGGGGCGCCGAAGAGGCCGCTTGCGGGGCGAGAATCAGGGCCAGGATGGCAGAGAGAAGGAGGCGCATGTTTGAAATGGGTTGGGAGTGAAGGAAATGGGAATAAATCGGCCCTCATGAAAACGCCTGAGAAAACTGCGCACTTCCACACAATTTTTCTGCTTGCTGATTCCTAGCCCTCCTTTATGATCCGCGTCCTTCCCGGACAGAATTAGCGTTTTCACGGCGAGAGTGGGGTCCTCCCCGCTCTTTTTTGTCTGGTGAAAACACGAATTTCATATGATCAGCGAACTCAAAGCCCTCTTCGACTATTACGAGAAAGAGAAAGGAATCGACCGAACCAAAATGGTCGAGGCCCTGTCACAGGCATTGCTCGCCGCCTCCAAAAAAAGCATCGGTCCCGCCCGGGAACTGCGCATCGACATTGATCCTGACAAGGGAACCATCAAAGCCTTCGCCAAACTGATCGCGGTGGAGACTGTCACCAACCGCTGGGAGGAGCTTCAGCTCGAAACGGCCAAGCGCTTCAAGAAGAGCGCGGTGCTGGGTGATGAGATCGAGGTCGAAGTCACGCCGAACAACATGGGCCGCATCGCCGCGCAGACTGCCAAGCAGACGATGCTGCAGCGCCTCCGCATGGCGGAGAAAGAAAATCTGTACGAAGAATTCAAGGACCGCACCGGTGACGTCGTCAGCGGTGTGGTGCGTCGCTTTGAGAAATCCGACGTGATCGTGGACCTCGGCAAGTTCGAAGGCGTGATGACCTCCAAGGAGCGTGTGTCCACCGAGGACTACACCCCCGGAGACCGCATGCGCTTCTATGTGAAAGCCGTGGAAAAGGACAGCGGCCGTGGCCCTGAAATCATCCTTTCCCGTGCGCATCCGAATTTCGTGCGCCGCCTGTTTGAATTTGAAGTCAGCGAAATCGGTGACCACACCGTGGAGATCGCCAGCATCGCCCGTGAAGCCGGCTACCGCACCAAGGTGGCCGTGCACAGCGCCGATGAAAAGGTGGACCCCGTGGGTGCCTGCGTCGGTCTGCGTGGTGCGCGTGTGAAAAACATCGTCCGCGAGCTGAACAACGAGAAGGTGGACATCATCCGCTGGAAATCTGATCCTGCTGAGTTCGTGCGTGAAGCCCTCAAGCCGATCAAGGTCCTCTCCATTTCCGTGAACACGGACAAGAAGGAAGCGCGCCTCACCGTCAGCGACGAAGACCTCTCGAAGGCCATCGGTCGCCGCGGCCAGAATGCGCGTCTGACTTCCCGCCTCGTGGGCATGGATCTCGTCATCGAGAAGGATGAACACGCCGCCGAGGTCTTCGAAGGCCAGATGGGCAGCGCGGTGCATCATCTCGTGGACGCCCTCGGCATCACTGCCGATGTGGCCCGTCTGCTGACCCAAGGCGGCATGGGTGATCTCAAGACCCTGGCCACCGGAGTGGATGTCAGTGACATCGCCGAGGTCCTCGGTGGCGACGACGCCCTGGCCCAGCAGATTTTCGACAAAGCAGCAGCACATGCTTCATCTCCCTTCAAGGAGTAGCCCCTGTGCCGCCATGACAACGATTTTAAACCAACCCCCAACTTACGACCAGCCTGCCTCCCACGCCGCCGCTCGCCCGATCTCATTCTCTCATGTCCAGCAAACCCTCATCAGCCAAAAAGAGCAAGTCCCCCACCGACGAGGTCGTTGAGGCGGCTGTGCCTGCCGACAGCGCCCCGCCCAAAAAAGAAGTCAAAGGGAAGGTGCTGTCGTTGATTGAGGAAAAGAAGCCCCGGAGCAGAGGGCCGGTCAGAGGGGGGAATGCATTGCCGCCCTTGGGAGCCAAAAAAGTGGAGGAACCCGTGCCCGCGCCACAACCGGCCGCACCTGCCAAGCCGACGCTGGACGAGCGCAAAGCCGCCGCGCTGAACCTCTTTGAGGATGATGACAAGCCGAAGGTGCGCCGCCGCCCGGTGGATGAAAACGCCCAGCACAACGCGCTGCCGCCCATCTCCCTGCTGAATGATCCCACTCCGCCGAAGCCGATCGTCCCGATCGTGCATGCCCCTCCTGCCGAGGTTGCGCCACCAGAGTTTGAACTCGGTGAAAGCGGTGAAAAAATCATCCACCTGAAGCCACCGATCGTGGTGAAGGATCTGGCGGACAAGATGGGCCTGAAGCCCTTCAAGATCATTTCCGAACTCATCGCGTTCAAGGTTTTCGCCAGCGCGGACAAGGCCATCGACATCGAGATCGCCGAGAAAATCTGTGAGAAGCACGGCTTCAAGCTGGAGCGCGACAAGCGCGAAAAAGGCGGCGGCGTCCACAAGGTGGAAGAAGTCATCGTCGAGCCTGTGGCCCAGGTCGTTGAAGAGGTGGAGGAGGACAAACTGGAACTCCGCGCCCCGATCATCACGTTCATGGGGCACGTTGACCATGGCAAGACCTCCCTCCTGGATGCTCTGCGCAAGACGCAGGTCACCTCCGGTGAAGCCGGCGGTATCACGCAGCACATCGGTGCCTACTGCATCTGGCACAACGGCAAGCCCATCACCTTCATCGACACACCCGGCCATGCCGCCTTCTCGGCCATGCGCGCCCGTGGTGCCAAAGTCACGGACATCGTCGTGCTCGTCATCGCTGCAGACGACGGCATCATGCCGCAGACCAAAGAAGCGCTCAGCCATGCGAAAGCCGCTGGCGTGCAGCTCATGGTCGCGCTGAACAAATGTGACCTTCCTACTGCCAACGTGCTGCGCGTGAAAAGCCAGCTGCAGGACATCGGACTCGCGCCGGTGGACTGGGGTGGTGAGATCGAAGTCATGGAAGTCTCCGCGAAGAGCGGACTCGGCCTCGACAATCTGCTCGAAACCATGTCCCTCCAGGCTGAAGTGCTGGAGCTCAAGGCGGACCCCAAGGCGTCCCCTCGTGCCACGGTCATCGAATCCTCCATGGTGGCCGGCAAAGGCCCTGTGGCCACGGTCATCGTCGGCCAGGGCACGCTCAAAGTCGGCCAGGCCTTCATCTGCGGCCCGCTCTGGGGCAAGGTCAAGGCGATCATCAATGACCGCGGCGAGTCCATCAAGGAAGTGCTTCCGGGCATGCCCTGCGAAGTCATCGGTTTCAGCGACATGCCGCATGTGGGCGACGAAGTCGTCGTCATGAACAACGAGCGCGACGTGAAGAAACTCAGCGAAGAGCGCCTGGAGGAGATCCGCCAGAAGAAGCTCAACGTGCCGCGCCGCTCCACCCTGGAGCATCTCTTTGCCAGCATCGAGGACAGCAACAAGAAGGCCCTCAAGGTCGTCCTCAAGTGCGACGTGCAGGGCTCCGTGGAAGCCGTGGCCAAGTGCCTCACCGACATCAAGAGCGACAAGTGCAACCTCGACATCCTGCATCAGGAAGTCGGCGCCATCAACGAGTCCGACGTCCTGCTGGCCAGCGCCTCGGACGCCATCATCATCGGTTTCAACGTCAAGGTGGAGAACAAGGCCCTCGTCGTTTCCAAGCGCGAGACGGTGCAGATCAAGCTCTACTCCATCATCTACGAACTCATCGATCAGGTGAAGGAAGCCATGGCCGGATTGCTCGATCCGATCACCCGCGAGAAGGTCATCGGCCATGCCCGCGTGAAGCAGGTCTTCAAGGTCAACAAGGGCTTCGTCGGCGGCTCCGTCGTCACCGACGGTGTCATGAACCGCAAGCAGCGCGCCCGTGTGCTGCGTGGCGGCCAGGCTGTGTATGACGGCGGCTTTGAAACGCTGCGCCGCTTCACGGACGAAGTCAACGAAGTGCGCAACGGCATGGAGTGCGGTATCAAGCTCTCCGGCTTCAGCGACTACGAAGAAAACGACGTCATCGAGTGCTACGAACTCGAAAAAATCGCCCAAACTCTCTGATCCAGCTCGTCGTATCAGGTTTCAGGTCATGAGCGTGCCATTCACGCTTCTGGCCGGAACCTGAAACCTGCCCCCCTTAAACTGCCCCTATGTCCCTCCGAGTCGATAAAGTACGCGAGCTCATTCGTCGTGAGCTCAGCACCATCCTCGAAAAGGATTTCCGCAACGAAGGCTGTCTCGTGACCATTCACGACGTCAGCCCCACGCCGGACATGCGGCAGTGCTTTGTGTACGTGGGTGTCATCGGCAAGCCGCACCAGCAGGACGCCGCCCTGGCGAAGCTCGTGAAGGCCCGTGGGTTCATCCAGCGGGATCTCTACAAGCGCGTCAAACTGCGCAGCAGCCCCCAGCTCTTCTTCCGCCTCGACAAATCCGTCGAGCGTGGCGTGCCCTTGCTGAACATCATCGACAATCTTCCACCACCCCTGCCGGATCTTCCGGTGGAAGGTGAGGAAGAGAAGAAGGATGTGGAAGCCGAAGGCAAGGCTGGGAAGTAATGATTGAGGTTGGCAAGGTAGAATGACCCGCTGCATGAATGATCATGCAGTCTTCTTCACTCAGGGGCTTGCATAGGATCCCGGAGGGAGACAATGCCAGGGCAGTCTGAGTTTTCCCAATCGGTCACCTCAGAACAGCACCGTCCCCTGCGAAATCATGGACATCCCTTTTGCCGATCCCGTATAAGCGGAGCATGGCCAGCAGCATTCGCCTTCCATTCACGGGTGCCTCGTACCGCCTCACGGCGATGCTGTCGGGTGTGGGCGCGGGCTTCAGGAGGGGGCTCTTGTTCAGCATGGGCCTCATCCTGTGCCTGTGCGCTGGCTTGATCGCCTGCTTTGCGGTGCTCAGCGCGCAGATGCGGCAGCCTGCGCAGGTGGTGGCTGTGGACCCGGTGGCTGTCGACCCATTGTCGGCGGCGGACAAGGCCTTCAACGCGAGGTACTACCCGCTGGTCGATTGTCCTCGGTTTAGGTTTGCGACACTGCGGCAACGAATGGCGAGCTGGCATGGCTACATGTCGCTTCCATATCTCTACCCGACTCCTGATGACCTCCCCACGGGAGATCCCTCACTCAAGACTCCGCTCTACCCCAGGACACCCGCAGTCACTCCTGCGCGTGATGCCAAAGGTGCTTTGGAAGTCCGCTGACAGCGGAGTTCTTGCGTCTGGATTGTGCTTGATGCTGCGAATATTACGCTCTGCTGCGTCATGAGGTCAAAGGGCAGGGATGAACCGCCATTTGGTATGACAGACCTGCCATGCCGCCTACGATCCGCCCCCCACTCCGTCACCTCTCGACTCCCGTCTTTTCACACTGCGCATGCCGGCTCCTCCCACGACTCATCCAGGGCTCACCCGTTGGACCAATCTCTTCAGTCTTTTGGTGATCGGCATCGGGTGCGCGGCCATCGCCGGATGGATCTTTGATGTGTCTTTGCTCAAACGCATCGTGCCGGGGAGCATCGCCATGAAGTTCAATGCGGCGCTGGTGTTCCTCCTCGCGGGGCTCTCCCTGCGGGGCGCGGCGGCCTGCCGCCGCCGGTGCTGCCGGTGGATGGGGCGGATCTGCGCGGGCCTCGTCATCCTGATCGGTGCGCTCACGCTGGTGGAGCACATCTCAGGTCTGGATCTTGGCATCGACAATGTGCTGATCCAGGAGCCGGCGCGTGCGACGAGCAAGTACACCCCGGGCCGCATGTCATCGCAGACGGCCGTGAGTTTTGTGTTCTTTGGCGTGGCGCTCCTGCTTTCCGCCAGCCGCAGGAGGAGCTGGTGGGATGTGGTATCCCGCGCGCTGCTGGTCTGCGTGGTCTTCCTCGCCCTGGCCAATCTGGTGGGGCATCTCTTTGGCTTCGTGTTTCAGGTGGGCATCAGCCAGATCACCGGCATGGCCATTCATTCCTCGCTGGCGTTTCTGCTGCTGTGCGCGGGCCTGTACTGCGCCAGGCACGAGTCCGGGGAGGCGAAGAACATTTTGTTCAGCGAGACCTCGGGCGGCATCATGGCGCGGCGGCTGCTGCCAGCGGCCATCCTGCTGCCGCTGCTGCTCGGCTGGCTCAGGATGGGCGGGAGCAAGGCGGGCCTGTATGATTCGCCGGCCGGGGCGGCCTTCTTCGTCGTCTGCACCCTGGTCTTCTTCACGGTGCTCGTCCTTGCCACGGCACGCCAGCTTCACGTGCTGGACCTTGCGCGGCGTGAGGCCGTGGACGCGCGTGATCAAACGATCGCGGAGCTGCAGCACGCGCTCGATGAAGTCCGCACCCTGCAGGGACTGCTGCCCATGTGCGCGTGGTGCAAGAAGGTCCGCGACGATCAGGGCTACTGGGACGATGTGGCCTCCTACATCGCCAGGCACACCGAGGCCAGCGTGTCCCACGGCATCTGCCCCGACTGCAGCAAGGTCCATTTCCCCGCGACGCAGGCCGTCACTTCACCGGACGCACCCGCAGCTTAGGCTTCTCCGCAGGCAGATTCTCCAGACGAATCTGGGTGCCGATGATGTCGAGGGTGTCCCAGTGCAAGTGGACCGGGGGAGAAGAACTCACGGTCGAGGTGGGCGCATGATGACTGGCATGCGTGGCACGCAGCGAAGGGAACGCATCGCGGAATGAAGCACCGCACGCAGAAAGCCTCCAGGAGCGCGGACCTCCGAGTCCGCAGCAGGTCGCTTTGACATGGCGGGGGTGGCTGCAGGCAAAACAGAGAAAGAACGAGGGCGCTGGTTGCGAAAGTGCGAGGTCGCAGGGGAGATGCGGAACCGCATGTGCTTGCGGTGTGCTGCGGACTCGGAACCGAAGCGCAGCGTAGGTAGCCAGCCGCAGGCTGCCCGAAGGGTGAGCGAAGCGAGGCAATTCCGCGCTCCTGGGCGTTTTCTTCGGCAGAGCACGGTGGGATTTTCGGGAGGCGAAAAGGAGTGAAAAATACTCCCCTCACCAAGCGCCCATTCCCCCCCCTCCCATCCTTTCTGATCTTTTGTCTGGCATTTGCGTCGGCAGGAGACAGCTATCGCTCACCTCTTATGCCTGCCCAATACGCCCGTTATCCTTCGCTTGTGGACCGCACTGTTTTCATCACGGGCGGTGCGGATGGCATCGGCAGTGCGCTGGTGGAGCAGTTTGCGCGGCAGGGCAGCCGTGTGGCGTTTGTGGACAAAAATGTGCCGTATGCGCAGGCGACGATCCAGCGCTGCACGGACGCGGGCGTGGCGCATGCGCCGTTGTTTTACGAGGTCGATCTGCTGGACATCGAGGCGCTGAAGGCTGCCTGCGCGGCGGCGGTGCGGGATCTCGGCAGCGTGACCGTCCTCGTGAACAACGCCGCCAACGACGACCGCCACGAATGGCAGGACGTGACGCCCGAGTATTTTGACAACCGGATTAATACCAACCTGCGGCACTACTTCTTCGCCATCCAAGCCCTGGCGCCGCAGATGATCGCCGCCGCGCACGGCTCGGTGATCAACATCGGCTCCAGCAGCTACATGATGCAGGAGGATTTCTTTCCCGGCTACGCCATCGCCAAGTCAGCGGTGGAGGGCATCACGCGCACCATGGCCCGCACCTTCGGCCCGCATGGCGTGCGGGTAAATACCGTGCTGCCCGGCTGGGTGCCCACGGAGCGTCAGCTCACGAAATGGTGGTCGCCCGAAGGCGAGGCGGGCACGATGAGGGATCAGGCGATCAAGCGCCGCATCCTGCCGGAGGAGTTTGCGCAGATGGTCCTCTTCCTGGCTGCGGATGATGGCGCCGCCTGCACCGCGCAGCAGTTCATGGTGGATGGTGGTAGGTTTTAGGGGCCGTGTTTTTTTCCGCCAAACGTCGGGTGCTGAAAATGAGCTGCGGTGCCTTTTCACTTTGCGGGGGTGATCCTGCATAAAACCGCAGGGCTGGGTGCGTACTGTCCGCGTGCCACACATCCCGTCTTTCCTCCTCACCACACTCGCCCTCCTGCTGCTGGGCTCCGCTCACGCTGCCGATGCACCGCCGCAGGTCACCGTCAGCAACATCCGCCGCATCTTCCACAACGGCGAGCACAATGCCTTCACGGATCTCGTGCGCTTTCGCGGCCAGCTCTACCTCTGCTTCCGCAGCTGCCCGGACGGTCACATGGTTTTCAACACCGCCTCCGCCATCGTCATGCGCAGCGCGGATGACGGCGCCACGTGGACGCAGGTGCACCGCTTTGCCGTCAAAGACCGCGACACGCGTGATCCCCACTTCCTCGTCTTCAAAGACCGGCTCTTTGTTTACACCGGCACCTGGTGGAGCGGCCCCGGCAGCATCGAGCCCAAGGACTACGACATGAACAAGATGCTCGGCTTCGCCACCTGGAGTGACGATGGCACGAAGTGGAGCGAGCCCGAACTGCTGGAGGGCACCTTCGGCCTCTACATCTGGCGCGCCGCCGCCTCCGGTGGCAAGGCCTACCTCTGCGGCCGGCGCAAGCCCGGCTACGACATCGGCCCCAAAGGCGAGGGAGAGAAAGTGCAGTCCCTCATGCTGGAAAGCGATGACGGCCTCATCTGGAAAAAGCGCGCCTACTTCACCGAGACCGCCGGAGATGAGACGGCGTTCCTCTTTGAGAAGGACGGCAGCCTGCTCGCCATCGGGCGTCATGGCGGCAGGGGAAATGCCCTCGTCATTCGTTCAAGGCCACCCTTCACGGAGTGGAGCCGTCAAAGCCTGGATCGGTCCGTGGGCGGCCCGCTCGTCGTGAAATGGGGAGCGCACACCCTCGTCGGCGGACGCAAGACCACCCCGGAGACCGGTGCGAAGACCTCTCTCTGCTGGCTTGTCGGCGATGCCCTGCAAGAGTTCGCCGAACTCCCCAGCGGCGGCGACAACTCCTACCCCGGCTTCATCGCGCTGTCAGACAAACGCGCCCTCGTCTCCTACTACTCCAGTCATGAAAAAGACGCCGCAGGCAAGACCATCACCGCGATCTATCTGGCTGAACTCAGCCTCCCTTGATTTCATTTCGTCTGCTGCCACAGTTTCTCGCTTTGACCACCGCGATGGTTGAACGCCAACGGCCTTTTCTTCACACCCGCCGCCTGCTGCGCTTGCGTCCAAGGAAATCCGATGATTCACCTGACAGCGCGACCAGTCACGGTGAGGATACCGCCATGAACAAGTTTGCTGACTCCAGTTCATTAAGCCAAGGGAGGAATCCTCGTGCTCTCTAAGGCGGCCCGCCAGCGCAGGAAACATCCAGGCGCGCCGCCGCATGCCGTGGCGCATGTTCGGCACAGCATCGGGCTGCGTTTTGCCGCGCTGTTGAAATCGGGTCGTGGCGCGTGGGTGGCGTTCTTGGCCGTGCTGGGGCCAGGACTGCTCGCGGGGCTGTCGGATGATGATCCCGCAGGCATCACGACTTACTCCGTGCTGGGCGCGGATTTTGGCTATCGGCTGCTGTGGATCATCCCGGCTTCGACGGTGCTGCTGGTGCAATTTCATCTGATGGCCGTGCGCATCGGCGCGGCCACAGGCAAAGGCTTTGTAGGAATCATCCGCGAGAAATGGGGGCGCGGTGCTGGATACTTCGCCGTATGCGGCCTGCTGTTTGCCAACTTCGGCACCATTTGCGCCGAGTATGCTGGCATCTCTGCAGCGGGCGGACTGGTGGGCATTCCATCGTGGCTCAGTGCACCGGTGGCAGGCGTGCTGATATCGCTTGTGGTGGTGCTGGGCTCATTCCATCGCGTGGAGCGTGTGCTGCTTTTGATTTCGGCAACGCTGGCGCTTTACATTGTGGATGGTTTTTTGGCCGCGCCGGACTGGGGAGAGGTGTGGCATCACTCCGTGGTCCCGCACATGCCGACGAACGCGGCGGGCTGGATCGCCCTAGCGGCTGCATTGGGCACGACGCTCGCGCCGTGGGGGCTGGCCTTCATCCAATCCTATGCGGTGGACAAAAAAATCACGCTGGAAACACTGCGCTGGGCGCGGTGGGATGTGGTGATCGGCTCGGTGCTCACCGGCGTGATCGGACTGGCCATCGCAGTGGCCTGTGCGGCGACTCTCAACAAAGCGGGGGTGCATATTCAAGACGCTGGCGATGCGGCCAAGGCGCTGGAGCCGCTGGCGGGCCGTTTTGCCACGGTGCTCTTCGGAGCAGGCCTGCTCGGAGCATCACTGCTCGCGGCGGCCATCGTGCCGATTGCCACGGCCTACTCCATCGCCGAAGGCGTGGGCGAACCAGCGTCGCTCGACCTGGACTCGCGTCACTTTCAGTGGTTCTACGCCGCGTTCATCGGGTTGACCATTGCATCGGTGAGCGTGGTGTCACTGCCGGGGCTGCCACTGATCCCCCTGATCTACACGAGCCAGGTGGTGAATGCCGTGCTGCTGCCGCTGCACGTGATCGCCCTTCAACGGCTGGCGGGTGACGCATCCATCATGGGCGATGCACGACAGGGTCCGTGGTCACGTGCGGCGGGCTGGGTGAGCATCGTTTTGATACTTGCCTGCGTCGCAGCTTTGGCCTGGAGCGGGATGAGCTGACAGCCAGCCGGATGGATTGCTTGTCTTGAGTCCGATCCTTGCGGCATCTGCATCACTCCATCTCCACGCTTTGTCCCACGGCCGCCTCATCAATCAGGTGAAGCAGGAAAGTCTGCTGCGCCCCTGTCTTCTGGCCGAACGGTCACGCTGTCAGACAAACGCACGCTCGTCTCCCACTGCTCCAGCCATGAAAAGGACGCCGCAGTCAAGACGACAACCGCGATCTATCTCGCGGAGCTCACGCTGAAGTGATGTCTGGCAGATTTTCTTTCACTCTGCGAGGGCCGTAAAAGCGATCACCGTTGAAATGAATCATGTGATCAGGCTCTTGGGCAATCCATACTTCAGTTTCCCAAGCAATATCGGGGGCAAACTTGCGGAATGCATTGCGATCCAAGAACGCCGTGACGAAGACCAATGGCAGCTGGCACTTGGTGCAAAGCGCCTCCAGCATCATCAGTCGCTGTGGCGAGATCGGACCAAAGCTATGCACAGCCTCTATGAAAAAGACCCATCCTCGCTTTTCATCGAGCAGGATGATGTCGGGAAGACTGCCGGAGGTGTCTATGGTCAGGCCAAGTTCATTCAATTTTGAATGCTTTGAAACAATCGTTCGGTTGTCAGCATCACCAAGATAAAGAACGTCTGAGTCAGGTGCAAAACGTGGACGGAACTGTTCAACTACAGCTCGCTGCAACGCGTTGTGTTGACCTGGGCCAAGTTTCAGCTCGGTGCCATCAGGCATTATTAATGGAACTGATGAAACTGACTGTTTTGCAGTAAGATCAAGGACTGGCGTTCTGCCTTCCATAAACTTGCTGGCTGCTCCCGCCCACCCCACTTGGCCGAAAGCTCGAATAACTTGCGCGTGTTCTTGGCTTACTCCGTAGCCACGGGTTGGATCGTTAACAGCCGCATTTGGGTTGGAAGCACTTTGAATGACGATCCCGGAAAGAACCGCCCCGCGAAGGTGCTTGCGTCGAATGTCATCATAAGATCCTCGAGAAATTTTTTCCTCGAAATGTTTGTTTATGAAATCAATGATCTGTCGTGTGCCAAGAGGCGGGCCTGGATGATTGGCTGCCGACTGCCAATCAGCCGAATGAGTCACACCAGCGACAGCTAAAAAGCACATGGCAGACATCTCGCGCTGCCTAGGTGTCGCGGAAACCAACGGCACACCAAATGCTTGGAGTATTTCAATCGCTTCGTTTATTACACGGCGGACGCTAGACGACTTTGGCTTCGATGACTTGGGTTTCGGTGACATGACTTCATGCTGCAAGTGCGTCAGCACGTTTGCGCGGTTGTGTTTCTGTACGTGTAAGATAACGGGCCACTGCGGAGGCAATGGAATATGCAAACATTGGGGGCACTGCGTTTCCGATCTGATTGAAAACGCTGCCTTCCGAGCCGGCGAATTCAAATGAATCTGGAAAACTCTGAATCCGTGCAGCCTCACGAGCGAGGAGTCTGCGACGGCGGCCGTCAGGAAACTTGATGCGCTGCATATCACCCGTTGCGCCAGCGAGATTTCGACAAGTCAGCGTTCTCGCAGGCAGCTCAAGATGCAGGTCGCGTGGGCGGACACAGCAGGAAGCTTTCTCATAGTTCGCAATATAACGGTCCATGCTTTCAGTGAGGAATTTTGATTCGGGCGAATCAGCGAATAAAATTCCCTTCAGTGCCTCACCTGCGGTCCATGTTTTCACTATCGGCTTAGGAAACACAAATCCCCCATGGTGACCAATTACTACAAGTCGTTCACGCTTCTGAGGGACATTAAAATGAACGGTGCTAAATAGTCGTAAATCTACTTCATAGCCCAAACCTTTCAGCTCATTGAGGATCTCATCGAGATACCAACGATTGCCGTACATCATGCCCCTCACATTCTCGAACATCCATAACCTTGGACGAAGTTTTTTAACAGCTGCAATAAAGGTGGGGAAACCATCCCGCGAATCATTCAGTCCCTTCTGATTCCCTCCGACGGAAAAAGGCTGGCAAGGGGGGCCTCCAATTAAGATGTCGCAGTCGGGCAGAACTGAATCAGGAGTTAAAACGGTTTCGACGCATGAACCGCCCAAGTTTCGCTGGTAGGTTTCACATGCGTCGCTGTCTTTTTCAAAGCCGACTGTCGCGAATCCGGCAGACTCGAAACCGAGCGCCAACCCGCCGCAGCCTGCAAACAGATCCACAGCAAGCCACTTTGGCTTCTTGGACGGGATCAGCGTCGCATTGATGAGTTCAGGGTAAGATTCCACAATCGAGCCTATCGGCTGAGGCAGATTCTGCAAGTTTCATGGACGAATTTGGGGAGGGATGTTTTGGAAAATCTCTGTTCCTAGAAAAATACCGCTGAAGGCTCCACCGCTGCTCATCCTTCCCATCCCCGGAGCAAGCAGGAGGCTTGCGCTACGGCCATGCACTCGCCGCATCCGCCGAGGCCAGGCTTCCACTGTTTCCACAGTTTCAACGGGGGGTGGTGTCACTCGCCGCGCCTGACGGGGAGTGACTTCCACTGTTTCCACCGTTTCAACGGGGGCTGCTCTGTTCGCTCACTCCCAGGTGAAGGTGTAGGTGTAGAGCTGGCCCGTTTTGGTGACCTCACACTGCTGGCGGGAGACGAGGTGGGGGATGATCTCGCCGTAGAGCTTGGAGGCGGTGAGCGCGCCGATGCGCCCGGGATTGGCGGCGAAGCGGTGCGTCAGCTCGCTCCGGCTGTACACGGCCCGGTGCTGGCCGGGTTTGACACTGTGATCTCCAATGATCTGGGCGATGAGCCATTCGGCGGTGTCCTCCACCTGGACGCGGCGGCTCATGCCTTCGAGCTGGATGAGCGCGTCAAGGCAGCCGTTTTGATGCGCCTCCGCCAGCTCCAGAATCTCCGGGGTGATGGTGAAGGGATCGGTGATGCTGCCTCTGGCCCAGCGGCAGGCCTGGAAGATGATGGCCAGCTTCAGGCAGCGTGCGGGGGATTCATTGAGGCTGGAGAGCAGGCTCTCATCTCCATTGGTATATCCTGGTATGGATTCACAGCGGGCGCGGTTGCGCTGCTGCAGGCCCACCCAGTAGTGCTTGGCGGCCTTGGTGAAGTTGTCCCTGCCCACGGAGCCTTTGAGGTTGGTCAGATTTCGGAAGAGGTCGGTGAGGTTTTGCAGGTCGTCTCCTTCCAGGCTTTCAGGCCACCAGATGTTCCGTGCCTGACGGGTGGCCACGTAGAATCCGAAGCGGCGGCGCAGACCGCAGCCGGAGGCGATTTGATCCAGCCTGGCCACACCAAAGGTGCTGCCGATGCAGAGGCTCAGCGTGGCCTGCTCGATGTGCCGCTGGGATTCGCCATCGCCGTGGCTTTTGCCTTCACGCAGGAAGTTCTGATGCCAGGGTGAACCATCGTAGAGGCCCAGGTAGCGGGCGGAGGTCTCGCGGCCGTAGGACTGCGACTCCCAGCTGCGCAGGATGGTGTTTCCTTCATCCTCAAACTGCAGGCGGTGGGGCTGCTGCTCAAAGGTGTCAAACAGGGCCGAGTCGCTGGCGTTTCCACCGATGAGGTCCTCCGGCGTGAGGAGGTGCCGGGCGATCTTGATCGCAGGTGCAAAGGTGGTGCCTTTGCGCAGGCCGGCAGGACAGGCCACGAAGTTGTAAATCGTCAGCGGCTTCTGGCTGCCAAAGTTCAGGGTGACATTGGGCGTGAGGAGCTTGCCACACAGGGCCAGAATGGGCGCCACGATGAGGCCGTCCGGCAGCTCTGAGACGCAGCGCGTGAAGTCGCGGTAATCCATGAGGATGGAATCCTCCGGGATGGGGTGCTCACGAGTTTTCTCATCACCCCGCGTTGAAATCGTTGAAGTGTCCTCCTTGGGCATGGCCGCAGACACACCAGCCCCCGTTGAAACGGTGGAAACAGTGGAAGCCTGCGCGCATGCTGAGGCTGGTTTGACAGCAGCCCCCGTTGAAACGGTGGAAATAGTGGAAGTCTCCGCGCTGGTGGCAGCAGGTGGCGCGTGCGCGCAGCCTCCCGCCGAAGTGGTGGATGATGCCGTTGGTTCTCCCGCAGCAGGCTCTGCGCGTGTACCTCCCCCCGGTGAATTTGGAGAAGATGGAGAAGTTTCTCCGCTGCGGGGCGGCTGGGGTTTGTACCAGTCGGGCACGGGCGCGTTCACGGGGCGCAGGTGGCGCGTCCAGTCGGCGGAAGGCCGGAAGGCGCGGCGGGCCTGCAGCTCGGCGGTGGCATCCGTGAGGGCAGGGGGAGTGGCGCTGGGATTGGAGCTGGAGTTCGAGTCGGAATTGGAATTGGAGTCAGAGTTCATGGTAGAAAAGTTGTCGGGTTTAGAGGATTCAGATGAGTGGAGATGTGGATTCATTTTCGGGTGGTGAAGAGGCCGTCGAGGATGGGCTGGAGCTCGGCCTCCGGCAGTTGGAGGACATCGCCGAGGTCTTTGCAGAGTTTGGGCAGGCAGTGTGCGGTGGCGTGAACGCCTGCGGCCTGGAGGTCTGCCAGCCAGGAAGATCCGGCGTCCAGGCCCGTCTCGTCAGCGTCCGGGACGATGTGGACCTCCCTGCCACGCAGCCGCTCCAGCAGCCCGGAGTCCCGCGCAAAGCGGGAGCTGGCGCTGGTGGCGGCGAGGATGCTCCACGCGTGCGCGGTATCCACGAGCAGCATGGCCGCGAGGCCCTCGATGAGGCCTATCGTGCCCTCCACCAGCAGCACGTGTGTGGTTTCGCCCAGCCAGCCCTGGCCGATGAAGGCGCCCTGGGAACCGGAGAGATTGCGCGCTTTGATGCAGGTGCCGTCGCCTCTCTCCAGCGGCTGCCCGTCCAGCCGCCGTGCCTGTGCAAAGGTGCCCTCTGTGATGATGAGGCAGCGGTGCCCCTGCACCCCCGCCACACGGAGAAACCCGTGCCGGTGCGCGAGATCCACCGCATCTGGCAAGATGCCGCGCAGCTCCGCCACGGTGCAGATGTCCGCATGCGTGAGCGGGAGAAACTCCGGCCACTTTTTGCGCAGCCAGGAGAGGTCTTCGGCGGGGGCGGTGGGCTCTGAGACGCTTTGGGAAGTGGAATGGCTCTTGCAGGGCCTGTCCGGCCTGTAGGTCCTGTTTCCAGACTTCGCGCCGTGGGCTTTCTGCCCACCCTGGGGCCACTCAGCCTCCAGCAAATAACCCGTGGGCCGGCCCGCGCTGCTTTTGGCGGCCCAGCTCAGCTTGTGCCGCAGGTCCATTTCCCGCCAGGGTGGGCGGCAGTCCTTGTTCCAGAGGCTGAGCAGGGGCAGGGCCTCCTCCTCGGAGAGTTCAAAGCCGCGCACCAGCGCCACGGCGGCGCTGAAGGCGGCGGCATCGCCCCTCTGCCCGGAGATGGAGACGGGCATCCCCGCCAGATAGGCGCTGGCACGCTCGGTAGTGGGTTTCATGGTGTGGTAGAATGTGGTTTAAACAGGCAGGCTAGGCGATGCGCGTTTCGGTGGTGGAAGCGGCTGCTGCGTTCAAGGCACCTTCTCGGGAGGAAGGGGCGGAGTCAGAGGCAGAAGAGGATTTTGAGCCCGCCCGCACCTCGTGCTGCTGCAGGGCGGCCCAGACCTTGGCGGGTTCAAAGCGGCAGAAGCCGCGAATCTTGATCATGGGCACCGCCCCGCTGAGGACCCAGGAGTGCAGGGTGCGGCGGGTGATGCCGAGCCGCTGCGCCATCTCCACCTGCGTGAGCAGCTCCACCGGCGGCGGTGGCGTGGGGGCTGGCTGGGGGTGCTGGTCGGTGGTGGTCGTTTGAATGCTGGATTTCATAAGGCTGTCGTTTTGTTGTAATAGGTTCAATGGTAGTAAGATATGCTTTTAACTGGTGCCTTGTGGTATCATGCGGCCGTGCCGTGGCATGGAAGTGCCGTGTGGGCGCGGGGTCCGCGTGAGGTCGGGCGTGGTGGACTGGGAGGCCGTTCAGGGCCGCCAGGATGTGTGCCGGGTGCGAATGCCAGAGTTCTTCACTGCCGTCTCGCCGCCATCTCTGCCGGAGGCCGCGTTCTTCACACCGGCCATCCTCAGGAATGAAGAAAGACTTGGGTCCCGATTTCGAAAGTCAAAAACTATTTCAGAAAAAATGCAGGCGCAGCTCACCACATTGGGAAAACGAGTGACAGGAAACGAAAACGTTGCGCGGCATTTGGCATGCAACCAGCCATCCTTCCCACCGCGTTCCATTCAGCAAAGCACCCCACTTAATATTCATGATACTCCAAGCCAGATGCGAAATGACCGTGGAAACCACCGTTCCCGCCGCCACCGTGATGATGATCGAGCCCCTGTCCGGCCCGGCGCAGGTCATTCAACACAGCTCGGTGAGCTTTGAACCCATGACGCCCCACGTCAAAACCATCGACTTCTTTGGCAATGCATGCCAGCGCGTGGTATTGCCCGCAGGCATCACGGTCATCAAGGCGGAGGTCACCGCCAGCGTGCCCGATTTCATCGATGTGGATTACTCCGCGCCTTTCACACCGGTGCAGGATCTGCCGGACAACGTGCTGCATTACCTGCTGCCCAGCCGCTACTGCCAGTGCGATCTCCTGCTGGATCTGGCCACGCAGGTCATCGAAAACGCCCCTCCCGGCTACGGCCAGGCCGAGGCGATCCGACAATGGATCCAAAACAACATCACCTACCAGTACGGCTCCAGCGGCCCCAGCACCACCGCCATGGACACGGCGAACAGCCGCATGGGCGTGTGCCGTGACTACGCGCACCTCGGCATCGCCCTCTGCCGTGCCGTCCGCATTCCCGCCCGCATGGTGTCCGGGTATCTGTATCAGCTCGATCCCATGGATCTGCATGCGTGGTTTGAGGCCTTCGTGGGCGGCCGCTGGTACACCTTTGACGCCACTCAAAATCAGCCCCGTGGCAACCGCATCATCCTCGCCTACGGTCGCGATGCCGTCGACACCGCGCAGCTCAGCGAATATGGAAACCTGGTGATGAAAGGCATGCACGTCCAGGTGGATGCCGCGCCTTGAGAGGGCTTTTAAACCCGCCGCTTTCCCGCCATCGCATCAGCGATGGACGAAGGGAATGTCTGTCCGCAAGGCTGCACTACGCCCGTCTGCTCAGCACCCACTCTCCCGCGCACTCCAGCCGCAGCACGTTTTCATGAAAGGGCAGCAGCGTCTCGCGGTGCCCCACGCTGATGAAGCCGATGCCTGACTCGCGGAGGAGGTCGTAGAGGCGGCTTTGATTGTCTTCGTCCAGGGCGCTGGTGGCTTCATCCAGGAAGGCAAACTTCGGCTGGCGCAGGAAGAGGCGGGCGAAGGCCACGCGCTGCTGCTCGCCCAGGGAGAGGATGTTGGTCCAGTCGATCACGCGTTCCAGATCTCCGTCCACGCGGGCGAGCACATCGGAGAGGTTCACCTGCTCCACCACGCGGCGGAGGGTGTCGTCCTCCACATTGCTGCTGTGGTCCGGGTAGCGCAGCTGATCGCGCAGGCTGCCGGGCACCATGTAGGGGCGCTGCGGGAGAAACATCAGGTGCTGCAAAGCAGGGCGCTCCAGCGCGCCCGCACCGCCGGGCCACAGGCCGGCGATGGTGCGCAGCACGGAGCTCTTGCCGCTGCCGCTCGCGCCCATGATCATGAGGCTTTGACCTGGGCTCAGCTCAAAGGTCAGCTCATTCGCCAGCACCTTGGCCTTGTCCGGCGTGAGCACGGTGAGCTTGCACAGCTTCACCGTGCTTCCGGCTTCATCCAGCTGCTGCAGGCTTTCGCGGGCGCTGCGCTCCTCTTCCGCATCGAAGTCATCCAGGTCATCCCACAGGATGCCGATGCGCTGCACTCCCGCCAGGTAGGTGCTGAGGTCCTCGAAGTTGTTCGCCACGATGGACACCGCGCCGAGCACCTGCGCAAAGGATTCGATCGTCTGCGTCACCACGCCAAAGGGCGCTGAGCCGTTCATGAACATGGGCGCCACGATGAGGATGGGCAGGATGAGCGCGAGGTAGTTGTAGCTGTTGCGGAAGAAGCCCAGGTTGCGGTTCCAAAAGATGATGGTGCGCATGTTTCCCACGACGGCGGAAAGCCGGTGCACCAGGTCCCGGTGCTCGCGCTTCTCCCCGCGATAAAAGGCGATGGACTCCGCATTGTCGCGGATGCGCACCAGCCCGTAGCGAAAGTCGGCCTCCTTCTGGTACTTGTCGTACTGCAGGGACACCAGCCTGCGGCCGATGACGAAGCACATGGCGGTGCCAAAGGCCGCATACACCAGCGCCACGCTGACCAGCATGCCGGAGATGCTCCACAGCACGCCGAAGAAACCGATGAGCGTCATCACGGAGTTCACCAGCATCAGCGCATAGGTGAGGGAGTCGGAAGTGAAATTCCGCACGTCTTCGCTGATGCGCTGGTCCGGGTTGTCGATGCTCTCCGACCCACGCAGGCGGTAGTAGGCGCGGTTGTTGAAGTAGCGTTTGATCAGGTGCTGCGTCATCCATTCCCGCCACAGCAGCGCCAGGGTCTCCTGCGTCCAGCGGTAGAAGACATTGATCAGGATGGCCACGACGAAGGTGGCGGCATAGCGCCCCATGGCCTCCCAGTAGGCCAGGGAGTCCTTTTTCTCGATGGCCGTGATGAGATCCCGCCCCGCATAGCTGGTGAGCACAATGACGCCGATGTAAGCCACCGAGAGCGCGAGCAGCAGCGCCAGCCAGCCCCGCGCCTTGCCCCGCCGCTCAGATTTGAAGAACGCCCGGGTGATGGAGCGAAACTGCCGCACCGTCTTGCGAAAGTTTTCTTTGGCAGCGATGCGATCCGCCGGGGTGATGGGTTCGTTCATGCAGTCATTCTTCGTTCGCAGCCTCGGCTTGCAATGGCCTTGTGGATGTGGAGCCCCACGATCCATAGCTTACCCAGGCGGTCAATGGCATGGGGTGTAACCCTACCGGAGGGTGGGGGCTGCCGAGGAAGTGGAGGTGATCCGCCAGTGCTCTTTGGCTGCATCTTCACCTTGCAGCCACGCAGCGGCGGTGCTTTGTGACGACCCCCCGGATGCCTGCCAACTCCACCACCGCCGAAATCGTCGCCGCCATGCGCTCTGCGCAGCGCATCGCCATCGTCGCGCATGTGAGGCCGGATGGCGATGCCGTGGGCTCCGTCCTCGGCCTCGCGCTCAGCCTGCGCGCCATGGGCAAGGACGTCATCGCCATGCTGGAAGATGGCGTGCCTGCAAATCTCGCCTTCCTCCCAGGCAGCGACACCGTCATTCAGCCCGGCACCGAGCCGCTGAACATTGACCTCGCCATCGCGCTGGACACCGCCACGCACGAGCGTGTGGGGGAGAAAACCAAGGCCCTGCTGGATGCCGCACCGCTGCTGGTGGACATCGATCACCACCCCGCCAATCCCGGCTACGGCGCGCTCAATCTCATCGTCCCCACCGAGCCCGCCACCGGGCAGATCATTTACAATCTGCTCAGCGAGCACGGCCTGCCCATCGACGACGCCATCCGGCAGAATCTCTTCATCGCCATCTCCACGGACACCGGCTCCTTTCAGTATTCCAGCACCAATGCTCGCACACACCGCATCGTGGCCGAGATGATCGATGCCGGACTGGACACCGCGCACCTCGCGAAGCTCATCTATCAGAGCTACCCCGTGCGCCGTCTGGAGCTCATGCGCGACATGCTCAACCACATGGAGTTTCGCGCCGAGGGCCGCATCGTCAGCTGGCAGCTCAAGCAGGAAGTCATGGACGCCATCTCCATGGAGCCCGGCGATACCGAGGGCCTCATCGACACCCTGCGCATGATCGACTCCGTGATCACCTGCGTCATTTTTGAAGACATCCCCGGTGGCAAGGTGCGCGTCAGTTCGCGTTCCAAGGACAACCGCGTCGATGTCTCCGCCGTCTGCGCTCAGTTTGGCGGCGGTGGTCATCGCATGGCCTCAGGCGCACGCATGAAAGGCCCCATCGGCGCAGCAGCAGACAAATTTTTGCAAGCACTCGAACATGAAGTCAGACGAATTGATTAGCGGTGTCCTCCTGGTGGACAAAGACCAGGACATGACCTCGCACGATGTGGTGGCCGTCGCACGGCGCTGCCTGAACATGAAGAAGATCGGCCACTGCGGCACGCTCGACCCCATGGCCACCGGCATGCTCATCCTCGTGCTTGGAAACGGCACCCGCCTTTCCGATCTCCTCATGTCTGAGGACAAGGAATACGTCGGCACCCTCACGCTCGGCAAGACCACCAACTCCCAGGACGCCGAAGGCGAAACCGTGGAAGAAAAGCCCGTGCCTGCAGACCTCACGCTGGAGCAGGTGAAGGCCGCCTTTGACACCATGAAGGGCGATTTTTACCAGATGCCCCCCATGGTCTCCGCCATCAAGATCGGCGGCGTCCCGCTCTACAAGCTCGCCCGCAAAGGCCAGGAAGTCGTGCGCGAGCCCCGCTTCGTCCGCGTGTACGATTACGAGATCACCCGCTTTGAGCCGCCCTTCGTGGATTTCCGCGTCGTGTGCAGCAAAGGCTTCTACGTCCGCACCTATGCCCATGACGTCGGCCAGAAGCTCGGCTGCGGCGCCCACCTCAGCGCCCTGCGCCGCACCCGCTCCGGCCACTTCAAGCTCCTCCCCGGCAAGCACGTCTCCTTTGATCAGCTCAAGCAGGGCAAGAAGGACGAAGTCCTCGCCGCCATGCTCTCGCTCTATGACGTGAGCAAGCTGCGCGGCGCGTAGGCAGGGCAGGGGATAGACGGGTCAGGACGACAAGACATGCCGCAATGGCAGAATCGTCCTCGTCCTCCTGCTCGAACTCAGCTTGCCCTCCCGAATAACTTCCACGGTGCATCGGCACCCGGCAATTCGCGGCAGGGAACGTGCCTTTTTCCCAACGATTCTCTCTTTCAAGACTAGACAGTCTCATTCCCAAAGCGCTGCGCGCGCCTCCCATATGGACTGCGGTTGCGCAGTGAGGCACGAACGCAGCTACCGCTTTTGCCGTGCTGATCGGCTCACGGATACCATGGGTTATTCGAAGGCGGGAGCCGGTGAACTTTCGCCAGCCCGTCGCCCTACGCGCACCACGAGACGTTCGAAAGCGGCAGCTCCACCCTTTCAGGGTTGCGCAGCCGCACTCCAAAAGCGCTGTGCACTTCCGCGCCCCAAGGCGAAAAAGTGAGTATAAAGCGTGCTGACGTTCTAGGCAGGTGATCCACCCAGCGCTGCTCCCCAGTCCCGCCTTTCGGCGGTCCGGTTCCTCGTCAGCCATTCATCTCGCAGCCTCCGTGAGGCATCGCTTTTTTGGATCGGTTTTGCGTCTTTTCGCGGCCAATCTTCTGCATCCGCCCTCTCCGCGCCTCCCTTGCGCATCTCCGCTGCTTTCTTGCCCTCCTTGAAAACTTCAGGCAAGCCGCACTGTTTCATCGGTCACAGCCCCAAATGGCTGTTCCCACCATGAAACTCTGCTTCCTTCGTCCTTATATGGCGTTGGTGCTGGTCTGGCACTGCGGCCAGACGCTTTTCGCACAAGCACCTGCCTCTCCCCCACCGGCAAAGGCTCCGGCGCCCACTCCCGCCCAGGCCATCCTCAAAGCCCGCCTCGCAGGTCAGGCACAGCGCGCCAGCCTGCTGGGCAGCGAGATCCACAATGCCGACTTGCGCATTGAAAGCCGCTTTGACGACCTCCTCACCACCCTGCGTGTTGTCAGCGACTCCATGGATTCGCGCACCAAGGTCACACGCATGAAGGAGCAGACCATCGCGAGCCTGCAGAAGGCCGTCACCTACTACCAGCAGAAGCGCGCCTGGTTGGAAGAGCAGATGGTGCGCCCCACCTTCAATCTCACCCAGACGCAGAAGCAGATGATCAGCAATGACTTCGAAGAGCGCATCGAGAAGCGCGTGAAGCAGATCGTGGATCTCTTTCAAACCTTCCCCAAGCACGAAGATTTTGAGCGTTACAAAGCCGCAGGCCCCAACAGCTTTGGCGGCGTGAGCTATGAGGACAGCGAGGACTACCGGCAGAACCTCCGCCTCTCCAGTCATACCAGCACCATGCGCAGCAAGCTCATCAAAGACATCCAGGCCAGCATCAATCAGCTCCATCAGGAAAACCTCACGCTCGCAGACATGGCCGCCAAAGCCGCCAATCCCGAACTCGGCGAAGTGTATGGCGATGAACAGCGCAAAAACGAACAGCTGCGCGACGTCCTCAAAGAGGATCTCGAAGCCATCAAGGCCGGCCCCACGGTTCCCGGTCGCCCCGTCAGCGGCCACGAGGCGCAGGCGCTCGACAAGATCATCAAACACTCCGTCGATTCATTGCAGGGAGAGTTCACACTCCTCTTCTCACGCTACGCCGACTGGCTCACTGCAGCCTCTGCCCTCAACACACTGCGTGCAGCCGTAGCAAAGCCGTGATGAATGCGTGCTGCGTGCCCCTTCTTTACCTTCGTACACATGGCAGAAGGAAGGCCTTCGCATAATTCATACTTCATCAGAGTGATATCATGATGTCACACTGCAAATGAGGTCGTTTGAGCTGCGTTTCTCGAAGGCAAACACCCATTCGACGAAAAAAAATGCATTTTGATGCACAATGATGTTGCACCATCTCTGACCTGCGTTACTCTCCTAACCCGCAGCGAAAAACGCGGGCTGAGAAAAAGAAGATTGAGAAGCGAAAAGCGGCTCATGAAACTTGGAATCAGAAACGATCTTTTAAAAAACACAGAAGCAACGAAACGAGGGTGAAAGCCTGAGTTTGTTGTTAGAAAACAGAAAGCTAAATTGTGCGCTGTGCATGAAAATGCGCAGGCATCTGTGGTTTAAACAGATGCAGTCAATAGAGTTCGTCTTAAAAAGAGACGGCTCGAAATTTTTGGAGAGTTTGATTCTGGCTCAGAACGAACGCTGGCGGCGTGGATAAGACATGCAAGTCGAACGGGACATCATGAGTAGCAATACAAGTGATGTCTAGTGGCGAACGGGTGCGTAACACGTGGATACATTCCGGGAAGCGGGGGATAGCCCAGGGAAACTTGGATTAATACCGCATGTGGTCGAAAGACTAAAGGCAGGGACCGCAAGGCCTGCCACTTCCCGATTGGTCCGCGGCCTATCAGCTAGTTGGCGGGGTAAAAGCCCACCAAGGCTACGACGGGTAGCTGGTCTTAGAGGACGACCAGCCACACTGGAACTGAGACACGGTCCAGACACCTACGGGTGGCAGCAGTCGAGAATCTTTCACAATGGGGGCAACCCTGATGGAGCGACGCCGCGTGGAGGATAAGGTCTTCGGATTGTAAACTCCTGTCATGTGTGAACAAGGTTGTCGTGTTAATAGCATGGCAAATTGATGGTAACACAAGAGGAAGAGACGGCTAACTCTGTGCCAGCAGCCGCGGTAATACAGAGGTCTCAAGCGTTGTTCGGAATCACTGGGCGTAAAGGGTGCGTAGGTGGCGTGGTAAGTCAGATGTGAAAGCCCGGGGCTCAACCTCGGAATTGCATCCGATACTACCATGCTAGAGTACTGAAGAGGTGACTAGAATTCTCGGTGTAGCAGTGAAATGCGTAGATATCGAGAGGAATACCAACGGCGAAGGCAGGTCACTGGGCAGTTACTGACACTGAGGCACGAAGGCCAGGGGAGCAAACGGGATTAGATACCCCGGTAGTCCTGGCAGTAAACGGTGCACGTTTGGTGTGGGCGCAATCGACCGCGTCCGCGCCGGAGCTAACGCGTTAAACGTGCCGCCTGGGAAGTACGGTCGCAAGATTAAAACTCAAAGAAATTGACGGGGACCCGCACAAGCGGTGGAGTATGTGGCTTAATTCGATGCAACGCGAAGAACCTTACCTGGTCTTGACATGCATTGTGTCTCCGGTGAAAGCCGGATAGGGTAGCAATACCCGCTTTGCACAGGTGCTGCATGGCTGTCGTCAGCTCGTGTCGTGAGATGTTGGGTTAAGTCCCGCAACGAGCGCAACCCCTGTGATTTGTTGCCACCGGCTTATGCCGAGCACTCGAATCAGACTGCCTCGATCAACGAGGAGGAAGGTGGGGATGACGTCAAGTCCGTATGGCCCTTACGACCAGGGCTGCACACGTACTACAATGCCCAGTACAATGTGAACCGAGACCGCGAGGTGGAGGAAATCAATAAAACTGGGCTCAGTTCAGATTGGAGTCTGCAACTCGACTCCATGAAGCTGGAATCGCTAGTAATGGTACATCAGCTACGGTACCGTGAATACGTTCCCGGGTCTTGTACACACCGCCCGTCACATCATGGAAGCTGGTTTCGCCCGAAGTGCATGCGCCAACCGCAAGGAGGCAGTGCCCTAAGGCAAGACTGGTGACTGGGATGAAGTCGTAACAAGGTAGCCGTAGGGGAACCTGCGGCTGGATCACCTCCTTTCTATGGAGAATGTCCGATGGCTCACGCCTAATCACGGACAAGGTCGACGCCGACTGCCAGCAATGGCAAGGCGTGTGAATGATGAAAGTCCTCACAAACCTTAATACTGCGAATAAGTAATCGCAGCGCACAATTTAGTTTTTCTGTTTTCTGTGCCTTGAGCGGGGGTTTAGCTCAGTTGGTAGAGCGCTAGCTTTGCAAGCTTGATGTCAGGAGTTCGAGTCTCCTAACCTCCACCATCA
>NZ_JBIPNG010000155.1:0-13100 GCF_044373815.1 Prosthecobacter sp.
CTACGCCGTCCCATGACGCGACTGGTCAACGATCTGCTCACCTCATCCCTGCAACACACGCAGGGATGGAGCATCGCAGCCACGCAGATGAGGCTTCTCTTTCCATAAGCAGCCAAGATCTCACGCTGTCTCCGGCATGAAGGTCGGGAAGACGATGCCTTTCGCACCAGCGACGGGAGCGGTGGATTGCGCGACATGTAGCTCCACGTTCCGAGCTCCCCACGAGTAAGTGGTGCGGACGAGCGCGGACGCGGCGCAGGAGGCGAGGAAGACGAGCGTTTGACCCCGCAAGCAGTCGAGAGCTCGCCAGAGCAAGGCGACTGCCGTTGTCTCATCGATGGCGACACCAGGACCGATCATCGTGAATGACGGGTGCGTGCTCATGGCGAGGAAGCCGTTTACGGAGCCATCCGAGGCCTCGGAAACGAGCACCCGCCAGGTGCCGACTTCGTTGCGAATGAAAAACGCGAAGTCCTTTTCGCGACGGATGCCCTGCTGAGCGTGCTCGAAGTCAGAGATTCGCGGCGCATCGGCCAAAACGGCATCACGCACTCTTTCGATGCCCGCAGGTGCGGTGGCGGCCAGGCCGGTTTCGGGAACGGTGATGAGCAAATCTTGAAACATGGCCCCGGGGACGAATCCGAGCCGCGTGTAGAGCGAGAATGAGTCGAGGTTCAACAGGCTTGAAACAAGCCGTGCGGGCTTGCCAAGGCGTTTCGCCTTGTCCAAGACGAGCGACATCATCTTCTTCGCGATCCCACGCCCACCCGCGTCCGGTGAGGTGGCAACGATGCCTACTGACACATGCGTTTCACGCTCGTGCGAAAAGCACACGCCGACAATCTCGCCGCTGGCCGTGCGGGCAGTGACGCATTCGCCGGGATCGAGCGCCTCATAGACGTCAGGAAAGAGGGTGAAGGGCTCGTGGCTGTCGCCAAAGCGCGATCCCTGACCGAGGCGGCTCTCATACCAGTGCACCAGCGCCCCGTGCAGCAGGCGGGCGATCGGCTCGCGGTCGGATGCGGTGAGGGCCGTGAAGGCAATGTGCTCGCTCATGGCTCAGAGGATCTCCCAGCCTTTGCGGTATTGTTCTTTGATGAAGGCGTCTGCGGCAGGCAGGCCTTTGGCCTTCATCGCCGCGGCGTCCCACTCGATGGGCTTTTGCGCGCGCAGTGAGAGCACGCCAAGCAGCGCGATCTCCGTGAGGTGGGCTGCGTAAGCGAAGGGGCTTGTCGCAGGTTCGCCGCCTTTGCACGCATCGATCCAGTCTCGATGATGGCCGTTGGAGCGTTTCAGCTGCGGCGCCGACTTCTGGTATTCCACGCGGCGTTTTTCAGGGAAGAGCCGGGGTGGCCCGCCCCCGCCATCGCACTGGATCACTCCTTTTTCGCCGATAAAAAGACAGCCGCGTTTTGGCAGTGGGAAAGCGCCCAGCGCCTCGGGCGTGGGCGGCATCATGCCGCCGTCATACCATGTCATGCGGATCTCCGGCCGCGAGCCCGCTGCGGGGGAAGGTGTAATAAATGAGCGAGCCATGCGGAGCGATGTCACCCGTCATCAAACCGGCTGCGTGCGCCTCGATGCGCGAAGGCACTGGCAGATCAAAGGCGCGCACGGCGGTGTTCATATCGTGGCAGGCGAAGTCGCCGATGCCCGTGCAGCCAAAGTCCCAGAAGTCCCGCCACGCCACGGGGAAGTATGCCGGATGAAACGGTCGCTCCTGACGCGGGCCAAGCCACAGGTCCCAGTTCAGGCCTTCGGGCACAGGCGGTGTGTCGGTGGGCTTTCCGGCGAGCGTGGGATTCCACCGCTTCGCGCCCACCCACACATGGATCTCCTTTACCGCGCCGATGGCGCCGTCCTGGATGTACTCGATCGTCTCGCGTGTGCCGAGCGACGAATGCCCCTGGCTGCCGAGCTGGGTGGCCACGCCGGTCTCTGCGGCCACCCTGGCCACGTGACGCGCCTCCCAGATGTTGTGCGTGAGCGGCTTCTCACAATAGACGTGCTTCCCGGACCGCATGGCGATCACCGAGCAGTAGGCGTGCAGATGGTCTGGCGTGGCAATGAGCACGGCGTCGATGCTCTTCTCATTCTCCAGCATCTCGCGGAAGTCGATGTAGTCCGCGCAGCGGAAGTTCGGTGTCTTGTTGGCGTAGTGCTTCTCGATCTCCGCCTTCACCGGCAGGCGGCCGCCCATGCCTTTGAAGTAAAAATTCTCAAGGCTGAACGACTCCGCCGGATCTGCCACAGCGATGATCTGGCAATCCTCAAGCGGCAGGAGATTGCGCACATTGGTGCGGCCCTGCCCGCCGGTGCCGATGATGGCCACATTCACCTTCTCGCTCGGCGGCACAAAGCCCGGCCCGCCCAGAACATGCCGGGGGACGATGTTAAAAGCAGTCACCGCAGCGGCGGTGGTTTTGAGGAAATGTCGGCGTGAGGAGCTCGGAGCGGGATTCATGCGGTGATGCAATACGCCGTCCTGTGTGGCATTCTTCAGACGTGTTGGCAGCCATGGCAGCTGGAAGGATTGCAGTGCCGCCACCGACTAGCCTACTGCGCTGAAGCCCGCACGATGATCCTCGCCACGTCTTCCTCCAGCAAAAAACCTTCTTCGTGGAGCTTCTTCGCCGCTTTCGCGAGACGAGAAAGGTAGGCTTCTCGTGCCGGGTAGCGTTCTTCGAGCGAGAGACGCAGGTCGCCGGTCTTTTCGCGTTCGGCTTTGGTTTTGGCAAAGGGGATGAACATGCCGTCGAGCGGCGAGAGCATCGTTTCTGCGCCTGCATGCGGCGAGCGGAGGTTCCAGCCGGTGTAGGTGCCTTGAGGCACGGCGACCTCAGGAAGCACGATGCCGCTCGTTTCATTGCCATCGGCATTCACGGCGGGCAGCAGCGTGCGGAACGGTTTTCCGACCTTGGGCGGGATGATGTCGGCGATGCCTTCGCTCTGAAAACGCGGCCCGAAATCAAGGCGCGGAGGCTGGTAGGCCTGGGTGGGAAGGCGGCAGCCAGGAATCTTCGGAAACTGCGACTTCCATTCGTCGAAGCTCACCAGCGTGTGATCTTCAATACGCGGATGACGGCTTGGCGGCGGTGTTTTGCCATGCTTCACCCAATCGACGAGGTGCAGCAGCAGCGCCCGCAGGACGGGGCCGCGATCATCGAGCGTGTTGCGCGGCTGCTGGCAGATGCCGGGGCTGCCGTCGCTCCTGCCGAGATGCTGCGCCCCGGCCACGAGGTACACGCGCACATCGTCGGGCAGCGTGAGATCGCCTTTCGCCTCGACATCGGTGTGCAGCAGCGAGGCGGCGCGGCTCCAGTATTCGGTGGAGGTTTGCGTGAAAAGCAGGCGCGGCGTGTGGCCGGACTTTCGAGAACGGGCCAGCGAGTTTCCTGATGCGCCCGTGATGGGATCCGTCTGCGGCATCGGAGCCAGCGGGAAGAACTCGCTGCCGGAAAGATGCCCTTCGTGCTGCGTGCCGAACTCCGTGCTCATGCGGAAGCGATGGTTGAACATGCCCTTTCCGGAGCCCGCGACATGGATCAATGCGCCGTCGAAGACCGCGCGTCCCTGCTCGTCGGTGTTCAGCCCCTCATGCAGGAAGTGATGAATGACCCGGCCCGACTGGGAGATGCCGAATACGCAGGCCTTTTGCACCGCGCCCGCCAGCGGATTTTCCTTCGCCGGCCCGTAACGGAAAAACGCCACGCAGTCTCGCAAGGCCGTGAGGCCGAGCCCGGTCACGCGAGGCTCCTTCGCCATGTAAACGAGATCGTAGAGCCAGCCGGGGCACAGACCGGCTTTCACATAAACATGCGTGGCATCCGGGATGAATTTCCCCTCCTCTATGCGACCAAATGCCCACTCGCCGTGAGGAATCTCGATGCCTTCAGCATCGCGCTGCGGGCGCATCGTGAGCGTCGCGTCCGTGTTGTCGAGGCTTATGGATGGAAACGCCGCGCCGATGCCCCACGGGCTCCACGAAAAGGCCCGGCTAAAGACTTTTTCCGTGGTGCTGATCTCCAGATGCGCCCGTCCGGTAATCGTCCGGCCGTCCTCGGTGGCCACCGGCAGTCCGCAGAGCAAACGGCGTGTGTCATCGGCCTGCACCTCGCTGTTCCAGCCGCACCACAGCACGGAAAAGCCATGCTTCATGAGGAAGCCATGGCCCGCATGCGACTCTGACTTCGGATCGTTCGTGCGCTCGCCATCGTTGAAGGTCCAAAGAGCGAGCAAGTTGCCGCGATTGTTCACGTCATAGAGAAGCACGCCGTTGCCCTTCGTTGCGTCGGTCGGTTTCAGGAGGAAGAAGTCCGCCCAACTCTCCACGCGTCCTCCGGCAGTGCGCGGCGCCCGCTGGAGGTCGCTGATGCGTTCATTGGCCGCGTTGCGCGGGTCTGTTTCAAAATACATCCGCCCTTCAAGACGCTCATAGTCACCTGCGGCCCCAAAGACCTTGCCCGCTGCAAACGGCGAGCGTGCTGTGATCTCGACGCGGGTGACTTCCGCATGAGCCTGGCCGATGAAGAAAGCGGCGATGATGATGCGGGAGAAAAAGAGTCTCATCAGAAGGGCAGGGGGGTGTTGGGGGCCACGGAGTCTTTCGGCCAGGGATTGCCGGCATTGAAGACAAGCATCTCTTCCTCTGTCTCCACCTTGGAAAAGGTCTCGTTGATCTGTTCCTCCTTGGCCCAGACACGCAGGCTGTTGAGTCCGAGGTGGCGGATGAAAAACGGATAGGCGGCCAGTCGCTTGCTTGGCCCATAGTCGTGCCCCTCCAGTGGGAAATGAGCGTTCACGACCTTGTCTGCGGCTCCGTAAAGGCTGTAGATGTGCTGGATGTAGCGGAACTCCACCTCCGGCGTGTGCTGGGTGTAGTCTGCGCCATTGGAAATGATGAGCTGAGGCCGTGGTGCGGTCATCGCAGCGATCTCGGCGTTGTTCGTCTTGTGGTTCGGCCCCCAATGAATGGGCATGCCGCTTTCACACGGGCAACCGCCAAAGAAATGCGCGGACACCTGGCAGCTCGGCACCGCCACCGTGATGCGCTCATCCAAGGCGGAAGTGAGGAAAGTCTGCGTGGCACCGCCGGAGTTGCCGGTCATGCCGATGCGCTGGGGATCGACCCCTTCGATGGACGAGACGAAATCCAGGGCACGAATGCAGTTCCACATGATCAAACGCTGAATCTCCGGCACTTTGCCATGATCCCAGCCCGCTTTTTTTGAGTCGCCATAACCTACCATGTCATAGTGGAACACCACCGCCCCCATGCGGGCCAGCACCGCACAGCGGGTCTGGCGCGATGGAAGGAAACGGCCACCGTGCCCGTGTGCGGACACGATGCCGGCGTAGGGCGGCTTCATCCCGAGAGGCCGATACAGCGTGCCGGTGATGTAGAAGCCGGGCCAGCTGCGGACATGTACGCTCTCCGCCGTGTACCCCTCATAGGTCCGCTTGTTGGAATACACAGGGTCCAGCGGGGGCTTCTCCGGTGGATTCGCCAGCCGTGCTCCTTCGAGGATGCCGCGACGAATGGCCGCCTTGCGCTTTTCCCAGCGCGCCAGATCGGGGGTGGCTTTTTTGAAGGCCTCCAGCTCGGCGATGGCTTCCCCAGGCGTTTGGGCCTGGCCCATCCGTAGATGCCACCCCTCGGGCAGTGGCTTCAGCACCTCCGCTCCGAAGAGGGACTGCCCACACCAGCCGGAAAGCAGTGCCGTTCCTGACTTGGTGAGCAAAGAACGACGTGTGAATGAAGTCGGTGCAGGGGCTTGGTTCATGATGGGCGATGATTTTCTTGAGCATCGAGCAGCCGAGATCGTGACGGCTGGTCTGACGACTCATGATTCTACGCACCTGATGGGTGACGCTTATCGTGTCTATTGGAACCCCTGCACATTGTGGTATCGGCCGCGGAGCAAAAACCGTGACAAGAATCTTGCGGAAGCTGGGTATTACCCCAATGCGACTTTTTCTGCTCTCCTTGTTCATCGCAACCTCTGCTGCTGTTGCTTCGGCTTCAGATCTTCATGTGGGCGCGGCCACCGTTGACATCACGCCAGACCGCCCCGTGGCGCTGGACGGACAAATGCATGTGCGCATCTCTGAAAAACCCGAGACGCACATCTTTGCCACCGCGCTGGGCCTGGAATCGCGCGAGGGAGACCGGGTGCTGGATCAGGCCATCATGATTTCATGCGACATCGTGGCCATCCGCGAGGGGCTCATCAAGCTGGTCCGCGAGAAGGCCAAGGACAAGCTGCCCGGATTTGATCTCAACAAGCTCTTTCTCAATGCCACGCACACTCACACCGCGCCGGTGACAATGAAGGGGGATCGCTACAGCCTGCTCGGCAAGAATGTGATGCTGCCCATGGAATACACCGACTTCCTGGTGGATCGCATTGTGGCGGCTGCGGCTCAAAGCTGGGAGCAGCGCAAGCCCGCCAAAGCAGGCTGGGGCCAGGGGCAGGCGGTGATCGCTCAGAACCGCCGTGCGACCTACGCGGACGGAACCGCGAAAATGTATGGCCCGACCAATGTGCCGGAGTTTCGCGGCATCGAGGGGTATGAGGATCACAACCTCGACGTGCTGTTCTTCTGGGATCTCAACAACACGCTCATCGCCACGGCGGTGAACGTCCCATGCCCTTCCCAGGAAGTCGAGGGGCTCAAAGTGATCCACGCCGACTTCTGGGATCCGGTGCGCCGCCAGCTGCGCGAGCGTCATGGCAAGGATCTCCACATCCTCGCGTGGACCGGAGCCGGAGGAGACCAGGTGCCGCGCCCGATGTATGGCAAGGCGGCGGATGAGCGCATGCGCCGTCTCCGCGGCCTCACACGGCTGGAAGAAGTCGCCCGGCGTGTCGTGAGTGGCTGGGAGGAGGCGTATGAAGGCGCCAGGCTGGAGCCGGTGACAGGCGCGGTGTTGCAGCACCACACAAAGAAGATCGACCTGCCCTGGAGAAAGGTGACTGAGAAGGAGCTGGCCGATGCGCAGAAGGCCGTCGAGCAATTCAAGAACGACCCCAAGGAGCAGTGGAAGTATCTTTGGAACCAAGGCGTGGTGGATCGCTACGAAGCTGAAAAATCCGGGGCTGCGGGTGTCTTCCAGATGGAACTCCACGCCCTGCGCCTCGGAGATGTGGCCATCGCCACCAATGAGTTTGAACTCTTCACCGACTACGGCGTGCAGATGAAGGCCCGCAGCCCTGCGGTGCAGACCTTTCTCATTCAGTTGACCGGCTCAGGCGGCTATCTGCCGACACCGCGAGCCGTGGCCGGAGGCAGCTACAGCGCCATCATTCAAAGCAGCCGGGTCGGTCCCGAAGGCGGCCAAGCGCTGGTGGATGAAACCGTGAAAGCATTCAACAATCTGTGGCCTGCGCCAGAAACCACCAAAGCCCGCCAATGAAGCCGCGAGCCCATCACCTTTCCCGCCGGCAACTCCTCGGCACCGCCCTTTCCGGCGCCGCAGTGCTTTGGAATGAACAGCGCCTGCACGCTGCCGATGCCGATCCGCGAGTGCGCGGACCGTTTCCGATTCTCTCGACACCCTTCACGGAAAGCGGTGCGGTGGACTATGAGGTGCTGACGAATCAGGCGCGGTTTGTGGACTGGGGCGGCTGTCCAGGCATGATCTGGCCACAGTCGGGCGACAGCGTGGACCTGCTGACGATGGAGGAGAAGCTGCGCGGCATGGAGGTGCTGGCGAAGACCTCGCGCAGTTTCAAGACATCAGCGCTCTGCCTTGGCGTGCAGGGCAAGGACACGGCGGAGATGCTCGTGTATGCGCGCCACGCTGAAAAACTCGCGCCTGCAGCCATCATCTCACGTCCGCCAGACTCGGGACGCACGGAGGAGGACCTGCGGCAGTACTGGCGTGCACTGGCTAAGGTGGCGCAGCGTCCCGTCATCTTTCAAACGACAGGCGGCGTGGCTTACAAAGGGCCGGTGCCGTCCGTGAAGCTCATGATCGAGCTGGCGAAGGAGTTTCCAAACTTCGGCTACATCAAGGAGGAGGCCGCGCCGATCATCGCCCGCACGCGCGAGCTGTGTGCGGCGAAACCGGTGATCCGCCGCGTCTTCAGCGCCCGGGGAGCTCATGGATGGCTCTTCGAGTCCCACCTCGGGACCGAGGGCCTCATCACGGAGCGTGCGGTGTATGCGGATGTGCTGACCCGGCTCTGGCAGCTCATGGAGAGCGGCAAAGACGCCGACACGGTGCGCGACATCCACGCGAACCTGCTGCTGCTCTTCAACCTCGGCCAGCATCTCCCCGGCGGCGATCTGCGCGGTTTCCAGCTCCATCTGTGGAAGAAGCGCGGTGTTTTCAAAAACATGATCTCCCGCCAGTACGGCCCTGGTCGCAGCGTCCCGGACAAACCCATCTTTGCCGAGCTGGCGCTCACTGCCGACGAGATCGCGGAGGTTGATTTCCGATTCGAAGCCTTGAGTCCGTATTTGAAGCCTAATCCACCGCGCTTCGACGCCGCCACCCAATAACCACGCCCATGAGGCTTCTCCTTTTCGTTTCCGTTCTTTTCGGCCTGCACGGCGTTCGTGCCGCTGATGACTTTCATGCCACGGCCTGCGAGGGCGCTTACCCGCGCCATCTCCAGGGCATCTGCACGGATGGCAAGGGCAGCATCTACTGGTGCTGGACCGATGCGCTGGTGAAGACCGACCTCAACGGCCATGTGCTCAAGAAAGTGCCTGTGGCCAATCATCACGGAGATCTCTGCTACCATGACAGCCGCGTCTATGTGGCGACGAACCTCGGAAAGTTCAACCTGCCTGCCAGTGCGGCGGACTCGTGGGTCTATGTCTATGATGCCGACACCCTCGCGGAGCTTGCGAAACATCGCCTGCCCGAGCTGGTGCACGGCGCGGGCGGCATGGAGCATCACGACGGGAAGTTCATCGTCATCGGCGGGCTGCCGCCCGGAGTGAACGAAAACTACCTCTACGAATACGACGAGAATTTCCACTTTCAGAAACGCCACGTGCTCGCCAGCGGCTACACGCTCATGGGCATCCAGACTGTGGCCTATGCCAATGGCGCGTGGTGGTTTGGCTGCTATGGCAAGCCTGCCGTGCTGCTGCGGGCGGATAAAAAATTTCAGTTCACCGGCAAATGGGAATTCAACGCCTCCGTCGGCATCGCACCCATCAGCGGCGGCCGCTTCCTCATGGCCCAAAACACGTCCATCAAAGGCGACGATGGCAAAACCAAGGCCAACCAGTCTCGCGTCGTCATCGCCCGCCCCGACGAAAAGGCCGGGCTGGTCATCGACAAGCCATGAACGCATTGACTCAACCATGAAAACCACGCTCATCTTCTGCCTCGCACTTCTTCCCATCGTCGCCCCGGCGCAGGACAAAGTCTTCAAAGCCGGCGCTGCCACCAGCAACATCACGCCACCGCTCGGCATGACGATCGTGGGCAACTTCGCACCGCAGCCCATCTCCAAGCAGGTTCACGACGAGCTGCATGTGCGCTGTCTGGCGCTTGATGATGGCAAAACGAAGCTCGTCTTTGCCGTGGCGGACAATCTGCATCTCGGACGCGATGTTTGGGACGAAGCCAAGAAGAAGTTGGAGGCCGACACGGGAATCCCGGCCTCTCACATGATGTTCTCCGCCACCCACACGCACTCCAGCGTGTCGGCCATCACCAATAAAGATGCCGGGTTCGACTACCGCAGCCTCGTCATCTCCCGCGTGGTGGATGGCGTGAAGCGCGCGCTGAACAACCTGGAGCCTGCCCGCATCGGCTGGGGCACGGGCAAACTGCCGCAGTGGGTCGGCAACCGCCGCTGGATTCTGAAGGAAGGCGTCACCAATCCCAATCCGTTTGGCGGAGAAGATCGCGCTGTGATGAATCCGAGCAGCATGCTCATTCCGCGTCTGGAAGGCCCAGCCGGCCCGACGAACCCCGAGGTCTATTGCCTCTCCTTGCAGGCCACTGATGGCCGCCAGATCGCGCTGCTGGCAAACTACTGGCTGCACTATGTCGGCGGCGTGCCCCGCGAGGACTTGTCGGCGGATTATTTTGGCGAGTTTTGCCGCCGCATCGAGCAGTCCCTCGGTGCGCCGTGCGTCGGCATCCTCGCCAACGGTCCCTGCGGTGACGTGAACAGCAACGACTACAGCGGCAAGACACCCGCCGTGAATTACAAGCCTTATGAGAAGATCAAAGCCGTCGCCGGCGACCTTGCGCGGGAGGTGCTGCGTGTTCGCCAGACACTCAAGCATCAAGACTGGGTGCCGCTGCAAGCAGCCGCCAGCGATCTGGAGCTCGCCGTGCGCCGCCCGACTCCGGAGATGGTGAAGTGGGCCGAAGGTGTGCTCGCCAAGCCGAAAGACGCCGCGCCCGTGCACCGCCTCGAACAGCCCTACGCCGAACGCGTGATGGCAGTGAAGAAAGCCAAGCCTGATACGATCCAGGCTTACATTCAGGCCTTTCGCATCGGCGATCTCGGCATCACATCCATTCCTTTTGAGGTCTTCACCGAGACTGGGTTGGAGATCAAAGCCCGCAGCCCCTTCAAGTACACCTTCACCATCGAGCTCGCATCAGGCAGCAACGGCTATCTTCCCACGCCGCGTCAGCACGACCTCGGCGGCTACGAAACCTGGCTCGGCACCAATCGCGTCGAGCGCGAGGCGTCCGTCAAGATCACCGCAAAAGTCCTGGAACTGCTGCAGAGCGTGCATGCCGCACCATGAAACCCTTCTTACGAACGCCGCGCTGGTGTGCGTTGATCTGCGAATGAACAGAACGTGTTTGATTGGAAAACAACAAGAATGAAGCCCTTCCTTTATGCTCTCCTTGCGCTCGTGAGCAGTGCTCTCCCCATCTTCGCGGCGCCACCCATCACCTGTCAGGCCGAGGCAAGCGGGCATCTCCAGGGATTCGATGCCGATGGCTCGTTTATCTACTGGTCGATGTTCACGAATCTCGTGAAGACGGACTTTGCCGGGCGCGTTTTTGCCGAGCGGGCTGTCGATCCGCATCATGGCGATTGCTGTGTTCACAACGGCAAAGTCTATGTGGCGACCCAGAACCGGACGAAGGAAAGGCGCGGCGTCTATATCAACGTCTATTCGTGTGACGACCTTCGGCCTGCGGGGGAGTTTACGATCAACTTTCCCTTTGAGGGTGGAATCGACGGCATCACCTATGCGGACGGCTTCTTCTACGTGGGAGAGGGGAAGCCTAAGGACAGCGAGCAGCCTTTTAACTGGGTCCATAAGTTCACGCCTGACTTCGTCGCCGTTGATAAGATCAAGGTTCCCGGTCAAACGACTTATGGTATTCAGACCATCACCTTTGCCCACGGATTCTTCTGGCTGGGCACCTACAGCAAAGAGCGGACCTACCAGTGCGCTCCCGACTTCAAACTTCTCACGCACCACGAAGTTGACATCTCTGTCGGCGCATTTGCCCTGCCGAAAGGCCCCGGCGGTGAACCCCGGCTGATGGTGGCCAGAAACATCAAAAAGGAGAATGGCCTCTGGACGGCATCGGCTGCTCCGGCGATCCTGAAAGATGGACGGCTCGTGATGGAAAAGTAGGCCCCGCGAGAATTCACGTGCTCGACAGAAGCAAGGGCCGCAAACTCTGGCAGGCACGGTTTCACAAAGCAGCATTCTTCTTCAACATCTCCCAGATTCCTCATGCAAACTGAAGCACGCAGCTCTGACCTCCAACTCGGCACCTGGTTGCAGACCGGCTCTCCTATTGTTGCCGAACTCGCTGATTTGAGCGGGTTTGACTGGTTGCTCATCGACCTTGAGCACGGGTGCGGCACAGAGGCGGCGGTGCTTTCACAAATCCAGGTCATTCGCCATGCCGCCGCCATCGTCAGGGTCGGTGCGCCGCATCCTGAACTCATCGCGCGTTCGCTGGACTGGGGAGCGGCCGGCATCATGGTGCCCATGGTTTCCACCGCTGAGAAGGCGGCCGCCTGTGTGCGTGCCATGCGCTATCCACCACGTGGCGACCGCGGCCTGGCTGGCATGGTGAGAGCCTATGACTACGGCCTCCATCGCGAAATGCCGAAGCCTGTTTTCTATGCGCAGATCGAGACCATCGAAGGCGTGGAAAACGCGCGGGCCATTGCCGCCGTGGACGGTGTGGATGTGCTCTTCATCGGTCCGATGGATTTGAAACTCCAGCTTCAGTCCTACCCTGAGCGCACCCACCTCGACTTTGCCGCCTGCCTGCGGGAGGTCGCGTCTGCGGCCCGGGAGGCTGGCAAAGCCTGTGGTCTGCTCTGCCGCCAGACGGATGATTTTTCCGAGCTGCAGGCACTCGGCTTCACCCACCTCGCCATCGAGACGGACATCACGCTCCTGCGTGAGAGCTACCGCAACGTCATTCAACCTCTTCGCGGAAAGAAAGCATGAATCCGAGAGCCCTGATTGTGTTATCCGCCCTGTTGCAAGCTTCAGGCATCGGGCTGCACGCGAATGATGGCAGGCCGGTGCTGCAGCTGGACTTTGGGCAGGAGGAGTCGGCTCCGTTGATTGCAGTGGGCGGGGTGGTGCGGGATCAGGCGGGGCCGCGCCCGCCGGAGTTTCCGGACTTTGAGGCGGACAACACGGCCATTCAGTTGCAGGGGAAAGGCTCGCGTTACGAGATCAAGGACACGGGAGCGCAGAGTCCGTTCGATTTCACGAATGGCGATGCCATCACGCTGGAGACGTGGGTGAAGGTGGACAAGATCAGCCCTGGACAGCCGGTGTATCTGACCGGCAAGGGACGCACCAACTCACCGCATTTCGCGCGCAACAATCAGAACTGGTCGCTGCGGGTCATCGGCGGGAGCGAGGGGCTGGCGCACCTGAGTTTTCTTTTTGCCAGTGCTCCTGCGCCCGGTGGTGGAAACACCTGGCACCTCTGGAACTCGGTGGCGTCCTTTCAGATCAAAACGGGCTGGCATCATGTGGCGGTGGCCTACGAATTTGGCAGGCCGGAAACGATGCGCGGATGGATCGACGGCGTGGTGACTGATGGAGTCTGGAGCGTGGACGGAGCCACCACGAAGGCGCCCGTGATGGATGATGACGATGTCTGGATCGGCTCATCG
>NZ_JBIPNG010000563.1:0-3862 GCF_044373815.1 Prosthecobacter sp.
GTGCTGTGCTGTATTCGTAAAGTTTATTGAACTGGCCCTCGGAGAGTTGGTCAGCCAGACGCACGTCCTCGGCATCATCTCCAAGATGAATCAACCTGATGTACTGACCAGCGTATTGATTCGAATCCTCTAGAAGGCAGGACTTGCTATAGAGCTGACGAAGCAATGCGAGATCCAAAGGCCCCCTTAGCACCGGGCATGTTCGAGTCACTGGATTCAAGATGAGAAAGTCATCAGGAGTCATTTCAAAGCATCGCGCGGGATCGCCAATTTCGTCCATTCTTCTGGCATAAAATAGAAAGCGTGAACTCTTATTTTGCGATGCAGATCCGCTCAGGCAAAGAAGGCAAAACTTAGTTGAATGATGGACTCCAGGAAAAATGAACTCCTCATTCTCAAAACTCAAAAGACTAATGATGGCGGCTCGGTCAACGAGGCTTTGAAAGAAGGTTTTTGTTGTGTCATCTGTGGCGATGCCGCTAGGCAGAACTGATCCGCTCCGTCCATTGGGGCAAAGAAAACGACACATTGTTTCCGCAAAAACGGTATAGAGGTTCACGTCCCCTCGCCCACACAACGGATAGACAAAGGAGTTTCTCAGAAAGTGGCTTTCGGCATCGGCTTGCCTAATTGCCAAGCGGAACTCAAGAAGGAGGCCCGGAGCAACGACTTCAAGCTGCTCAATCAGTCGTTTTCGAGCGGACGCATTTGCGGCAGATGCTATCTCTGGTCGTTTCTCAGCAAACCATTCCTTCTCTTGAATTTTTACACGCTCCCACGGTGGATTGCCGAGGATGCAGGCGAAGCCGCCTTGGTCGAAGACTTGGGGGAAGGCGAGGTGCCAGTGGAAGAAGCGGTATTGGCGGGCGAGTTCTTCGACTTCGGCTTGAAGATTGGCGGGCAGGGGCTTGCCCTGGACGAAGTCGCGTAGGTGGGCGGTGGTGATGCCCCAAGGCGTTCCCTGTTCTCGGTTCGCTGTTCTTGGTTGTTTCTTGCTGACGGCTTTGGGGGCAGAGACGTGCTTGGGTTGGCCGAAGAGGTCGTCTTCGGTGTGGAGGAGATGTCCCTCGATGGGAGATAGCAGAGTAGAAATCGGAGGTGAGGCGGCTTCGGCTTCTCCTGCGGTTAAGGGGTAGTGCTTTTTGATGACGAAGGCGGCGCACCAGAGGTCGGCGAGGAGTTTGGCGTGGCGGTATTCGGGGGCGATCTCGCTGGTGGTGAAGGCGGCTTCTTTTTGCTGGAGGGCGGCGGGCTGGCTGTCGTCCATGGCCTCGATCTGCGTGGCGGCGTGGCGGAGGTGGTCGCGGATGGATTGCTCTTCTTGCTCGAAGAGGGGGCCGAAACCTTCGCGCTCTTTTTTGTTCCGCTTTTTGAGTTCGGCGCAGGCGGCTTTGTCGTCGCCCTCAATGGCGGTGAAGGTGTCGTCGGGGAGGCCGGCGGCGATGAGGTCGGGGGTGGTGCCGAGGAGGCTGTTGCCGGTGCGGATGTGATGATTGAGGAAGCCGAGGGGCTTGCCGGGATCGACGGTCTCCAGCCAGAGGGCGACTCGGCACAGCTCGACGGCCATGGGGTTGATGTCCACGCCGTAGAGGCAGCGGCTGGCGACCTCGCGCAGAGCATGGCGGTAGTCATCAGGACGGACGGCTCCGTCGGGGGCGCGGAGTTCGGCGAGTTTTTCGGCCAAGCGACGGGCGGCGGCGAGGAGGAAGTGGCCGGAGCCGCAGGAGGGATCGCAGACGGTGATGGAGAGCAGGGCGTCGATGGGGCGGTCGGGCTGGGCGGCGAGGCGGTCGGCGATGACGGGATCGAGGGCGGACTTGATGAGCTCCTGAACCAGGGAGTCCGGGGTGTAGTAGGAGCCGGTGGTCTTGCGGGCGTTGCCAGAGGTGGAGGCGCTGTCGGTAATGCCAGCGAAGCCGAATGCGCGAGCGGGGAGATCGAGCTGGGGCACGAGTTCCAGAAGGGACTCATAGACGGAGCCGAGTTCCTCTGGCCCCATGTTGCGGTAATCAATGGCTCCGCGCTGGCCGGTCTTTTTGTCAAAGAACCAGCGCAGGTGCTTCATGGCAGAGAGCAGATCTCGATTGGTCAGGGAGGCGCTGTCCAGATCAGAGCACTGGGCCTGAGCAAAGAGCCCGCCGAGGGCTGGCAGGCCAAGGCGTGGCTGGCCGCTGGCTAAGGCCGTGAAGGTGATGCGGACTGACTGCCAGAGGTCGCCATGGGGATCGTGGGCAGATTGACGCAAGGAGCGGGTGCGCAAGCGGCGGAGGCTGTAGCCGGTGGCATAAGCCTGGCGGGCGGTGGTGCTGGCGTCCTGGGGGTGCAGGAGATCGCGCTCCTCTGAGCAGAAGAGAAAGAGGCAGCGGTAGATGAGGCGGAGAAGCTGCTGGAAGTAGTCTTCCTTGGTCAGGACACCGTCGTGAAGGCGCAGGCGAAGTGAATCGTTTTCCCGGTGGGTGATGAAGCCGGTGCCGAGTATGAGGAGGGCTTCCTGCACGCCATCGCGGAGACCATCACGAATGCGGAGTCCCTGGGCATGACCTTCGGATTTCCACTTCTCCCAGATGCAGTCGCTAGAAGATGCCGTGGCTGCGCCTGCGCGGGAGGCATGGAGCATGCGCCACAGAGCGGCGAAATCCGCGTAACGCTGCTGCTCATCACGAAGGATGGTTTCGAGGTCGAACTCCAGGAAGTTGGGTCGCGTGAGTGTGTCGGCATCGCGGAGGAGACGGAGGATCTTGCCGTTGGTGACGATGGCCCAGAGGCTATTGCGATCAGCATTGAGGAACTCTTGGGCAAGCTGATGGGCGGATTTTCGGCGAGTGCCAGAACCGAGAATGGCGAAACTTTGATCAGGATCATCAAGCCCGAGATTATGCGGGGCGATGATGACATGGAGGCGTCCGCCGATGGCCTGGGCGCTGATGGGAAAGGCGCGATCTCCAAGCTGCACGGGGGACAAGAGCGGGGTGATGTCCACGTAGTCGAGGCACTGACGGAGAAAACCCAGAACAAAGGTTTGGGTGGTGCTGACTGGATCGAGATCCGTGCGAGCGAGCTGTGGAACGAAGGCCTGCCATGAGGCGGCGGCAATGCGGAAGGCGCGGCCGTATTCATCGTGAATCTTGAGGCCCCGTGGGATGGCGTAATCAGCCTCTTTCTGGGCGGTAGCGTCACCGCTGGCCGCACGTTCGAGCAGCTCAGGCACGAAGAGGGTGCCTTCAAGCCGGAGGGTGTCGAACGGGGTGGTATCGGTGAGTTTGCGGCGGCGTGACATGCGGGGAGAATGACGAAATCAGAATGAGGAATGATGAACGGGCAGCAGTCAGGCCGCGTTGTGGGTGCGTTGTTTTAGCGCTTCTTTGAAGTCGCGGATGAACTGATCCAATTCGTCTTCCATCGAGGGGAAAGGGAATACCCGAGTTAAAAAGCCTGTGCTTTGATTAAGTTTGAAATCGGCGTTCATGCCGATCTCTGTCAGTATTTGCTTTGGCAGAGGGCTTTCGGGATCATCCTGGTTCTTGAAGACGACGGTAGTGTGGGCTTGAGACCTGCAGTCCACGTCAAGTTTGATCCTTACTCCGCCTAGACCCTCGAAAACCACAAATGCAGGACCCCAGAGAAATATCTTTTCGAAGGGAGTCGTGTCGTGTTGGAATTCATCAAACAGTCTTTCGCCTCGGTAAGCACCTAAATCATTCATCATGGCGGTCAGTGCCAAGGCTGAGTCGTGATGCTGTTTGTCTCGCATCAAGCCGTAAAATTTTTCCATGATTGGTTTGTTCATAAGATTTCGTCCGAGTTTGAGGATTAATTGTTGATACTGGCGGAGCACGTGGGCGACCTCATCCGAAGTAGAGGA
>NZ_JBIPNG010000564.1:0-3851 GCF_044373815.1 Prosthecobacter sp.
TCAGTTGGCGTTCCACTGGCCAAGTTTATTGGTTCAGACCCGATTTACGGTCTGAAGACAGGATGCAACGAGGCCTTCTTCATCCCTGACAGTGTGAAGCAGCTATTGGTTAAAGCTGACCCCGCCTGTGAACACCTCTTCATACGTTATTACCGGGGGCAGGACGTGAAACGCTGGGAGTCAGAGTGGTGCGGTGAATGGCTTCTAGCAGTCAGGTCAAGCAACGAACAAACCTGGCCGTGGACTGGGAAGGAGGATGCCGAGCTGATTTTCGAAAAAGCCTATCCTTCAGTTTTCGCCCACATGTTTAGTCACCGCGACGCACTTAAGGGAAGAAAAAATACTGTCCGTTACTGGTGGGAACTATCACCTTTTAAGTCTTGGGAAGTATTCAAAAAGCCGAAGCTGGTTTATCAGGAGATTCAATTTCATCCTGCTTATGCTTTGGAAGCTAAAGGTGTCCTTTCTAACAACAAAACCTTCATTCTACCAACAGATGACTTGTACCTCCTCGCGGTATTGAACTCACCGCTGGTTTGGTGGTTCAACTGGCGCGAACTGCCACACATGAAGGATGAGGCACTCTCACCTGTGACCTTCAAGATGGCCGCGCTTCCCATCGCCGAACCCACCGCCGCCATCCGCGCCGCCGTTGAAATCACCGTTCGTCGCCTGATCGACATCACCGCCAGCCAGCAGCAAACACAGCACACCGTGCTCGACTGGCTGCGCGTGGAATACGCCATCGAAAAGCCCAGCAACAAACTCCAAGCCCTGACCGAACTCGATACCGATGCCTTCATCGCCGAAGTGAAAAAGCTCCGTGGCAAAAGCCAGCCGCTCACCGCCGCCGGTCTCGCTGCCCTGCGTGCCGAGCATACCCACAGCATCGACCCCGCCCGCGCTCTCGCCACCGAAATGCTCCAACTCGAACGCACCCTCAGCGACCTCATCAATCAAGCCTACGGCCTCACTCCCGAGGAAGTGCAGCTCATGTGGGACACCGCACCGCCACGGATGCCGTTTGTTGTGTGAAGCCCATGAACCTCATCCCATCATGAAAAAGAAATCCAAAGCTGAATGGGCCACGGGCTTGCAGGAGCACCTGTCAGTGCGCCAAAAAGATGAGCCCATACCTGAACGGGAGAATCTGACACCCATGCAGGAACAGCAGTGCCGCATCCTCGGCGGCCATTTGATCCGCTGGCTGCAGCAGTGGGGGCCAGCACTGATTCAGGAGCGCAACTTCTTTGCTGACCTGAACAAGTGGGACAAACAACCCGTCATTGTCATCCTCACGGATGTTCCCGGACTGGTGGCTGCCAGCGAGATTCTGGGGCCGCCGAATGATTCGCTCATTTACGGCAAGCGCCAGCATGTGCGGGAATATTTAACCACCACACCAGATGCAGAATTTACCTTCCACTGTGAGCTGGCATCCTACTTCGAAGAGTTGGATGAGGCCAAAGCCACCACCCTGCGCGAGAGATTCAATTTGGACGACCAGACCCTCCTGGCCTCCCACTTTGACTGCTCAATCATGGGGCCCTTGTTTGCCCGTGGCGGCCGTCACTTGTGGAGCTTTCAGGAAGAAACGCCTTCCCTTGTGGAGGAGGGCTATGAGTCATGGGTGTCCTGATCGGCAGGTTTCTTCCAAACCTTCAACCATCTGACACCCCATGGGAATGCTCCAAGATTTCACCTGCCCGGCCTGCGGCCTAAACGGGCATGTCTCCGGTGGCGAAGACTGCGGAATGCTCGCCGCCACAACGACGATCTACTGCGAATCCTGCGACAACCTGCAAGATGCGGTGGTCGTAAAAGACCTCTTTTCTATTCCCCCCCGCCGGCACAAGCCCAGGTGTGAGAAAAGCAAGTCTCACCCCATCAAGGTCTGGAACCACAATGAACTCTGCCCTCGTTGCGGCTTGGCCAAGCTCAAAGTAGCCCGGAACGGGTTAGTATCGATGTGGGATTGAAAAAGCGGACTGGAGCATCCGGAAAGATGGGGTCAGTGTGCAAATTCTTGACAAAAATTCGACCTTCCAGATCTATGCATTCAGTTCATTCCTTTGCTGAAACCACTGCCCCGCAAGCGCCATTGATTACCGGAACAGCTACATCAAAAAAATATCCGCCTCCGGATAAGTAGCTGCCGCCAGCGCCGCCCAAAGCGGATCACCGATCACGATGACCGCCGTCATCACCCCAAACGCCGGCAGCCGATGGCTCAACGGCAGATAGCGCACCCCCGACGGATCATCCTCCATTTCCTTCTGATTGGAGCGCGCCACATACGCATAGCCCTCTTGATTCAGATGCCGTGCCAGCGCCATCACCTGATCATCCGGCACCGTGGCCGCCCCCACCGAACCCGGCGCCACGATAAGAAAGTTCCGATACGATGACGCCACCTCAGGCTCAGCACGCGTCGCAAAAACCTGCAGGGCCTGGATCATAGGAAAAGAAGGATTCATGGGATTGAGAGGTTCAAATCACCAGCAGCAGCCTTTCATTCGGCAACATCAGTCACTCATCGCATCCCAAAAGCCATTGGCCGGGTCCAAAGCCCCCTAAAAATCCCAGCCCAGGCCAGACATGCGTCCGTCTTCGGTGTATTCCGCGGTCAATTTCCAGAGCGGATAGAGGATGGGCAATTTCCCAAGCCATGAACTCAGCCCATTCCTCTGCCAGCCATTCCCTTGCCTGTCTCAACGACAGAACCCGCTGTTCATATCCAAAGGCCCTCCCTTCTTCTGATCCGAAATCAGCCCATTCCCTTGCTCACCATTCCCTTGCTAAAACCAAAACCCACATGCGCTTCCACGCTTCCGGATAAACACCCACTGCCCCACTGCCCCACTGCCCCGCGCATTCCGTCATTCGTCATTCGTCATTCGTCATTCCACGAAAAACCCCGCCTGCCTCACGACAAACGGGGTTCTCAAAACTCACTTCAGCCACTTCGCAGCTTACTTGATCTCCTGCGCCCAGAAGATGTGCCAGTCGTCCAGGTTGTTCAGATCCACCGCACCTGGGTTCACGCTGCCGTCATCCGCGATGCCATCCGCATCCAGAATCGTCTTGCGCGTCTCATCACTGTGGATGTAGCCCGAGATCGCCTGGTTGTGCTTGAAAACATTGCCCTTCGTCAGGTTCACACCCGGCTGCGCCTTCACCCAGCTCTCAAGCTGCGGATAGCTCGGCTTCGTCGCGATGAACGTCCGGAAAGTCTCGATGTTGATGCCCAGCGCATCCAGCGTCATCTGGTCATACCCGCAGCCGATGCCCGGATAGTCAGCATGCAGTTTGCCCGCAGCAGCCAAAGAAGCCTTCTGCCAGAGGCGTGGAAGATGAAGAACACCGAGAGGGCCGGCGATGCCGGAACTGATAAGAGGAACGATCTGACTCATGGATAAGATATGGGTTGGATTTAATTCAATGACATTCGCGACTGCGAACGAGCCTCCAATTTAGGAGGCCCCGCGCAGCAGCAGCAAGAACAAACGCACCAGCCAGGTTTTTTGAACGCGAATATCAAAAAATGAACCGCGAATTTTCACGAATCCAACCTCCCCCATTCCAAAAAATTCGCGGCCCTTCGCGCCCATTCGCGTTTGAACCCCTCCCCCTCCCTCCTCCACAAAATCTTTCTGCCCTTTCCCCCTCTTTCCCTCCACTCCAGACCTCTGAAATGATTTTACCCCTCATTATTCCACCTCAACTCCGGCCATCCACCTCCGCCCCTTTGCGGCAAACGCACGTCCATCCCCCTCCTCTCCAGCCACTCTGAAATCGTAAATCATCCCCCCCAAGTTCCCCCTCTTTCCCTCCACTCCTGACCTCTGAAA
>NZ_JBIPNG010000156.1:0-13058 GCF_044373815.1 Prosthecobacter sp.
AATTCATTGCCTCTTCCATGCTCACTATTCGCCTGGCATCTTATTCGAACCGAAGCTATTCAACCAAGCGAAGCCATGAAACACTTGCTCACCTTCTTCACGGTACTGCTGCTGGCTCCCCTTGCTGCGTTTTCGGGCAATGCGCCGCATGTGCTGCTTCGCGAAGCGCTGCAATTTGAGAACATCGGTGACAGCGGGCGGGTGCCGGGGACGATTCGCCTGATTTACGAGCATCTGCCGGAAGCGATGGTCACTCTGTGGCCGTGGCACCTTCATGAGCGCGAGCGCGCGATGCTGGTGCGCGCATTTCCGCAACTCCACATCGTCGAGGGCGAGGTGGATGATGCTGGCAACGCGTCAACACCCGCGCTGGCGGCGACGTGGAAGGCGGCGGACGTTTTCATCACTCCAGCGCGAAACGAGAAGAGCTTCCGGGCTTGGGCGAAAACCGGCCGGCCCTACGGCCTCTTCGGATCGCACTTCGATCCAGTGTCGAACCGCAAAGACAGGCCGCAGGGCGACACGCTGGACGCGTTGCAAAAGCAAATCGCCGCGCTGCCTGCGGACCATTTCGACGGCCACTACAAGACACGCGAGCTCTATGATGGCGCGTCCTTCATCTTCGCACGCGACACTTATTCCCTCCAATATCTGAAGGCGCAAAAGCTACGCACCCCGATCGTGGAGTTCGGCCTGGATGGCACCTTCGGCATCGCGGTGCGCGATGAACGGCGGGCGCAGGACTGGCTGCGGCGCATCGGCGTGGAGGAGGGGAAATTCATCTGCGTGATCCCCCGCCTGCGCTACACGCCTTACTACCGGGTGAAAGATCTGCCGCGCGACCAGGGCGACTACGAGATCGACGCGATCAACGCCGCGCACGCCGCCCGCGACCACGCGCCGCTGAGCGACCTCATCACGCTCTGGGTGCGCGAGACCGGACTGAAAGTCATCCTTTGTCCCGAGATGACCTATGAGATCGTCGTGGCGAAGGAGCATCTCCTCGACCCGCTGCCCGCCGATGTGAAACCGAACGTCGTCTGGCGCGACACGTTCTGGCTCGCCGACGAAGCCTGCTCCGTCTATGCCCGCGCCACCGCCATCGTCAGCGCCGAATGCCATTCCCCCATCATGGCGCTTTCCCAAGGCACACCCGCCCTCTACGTGCGCAATCCCGTGGACACCGTCAAAGGCCAGATGTTCCGCGACCTCGGACTGGGCGACTGGGTCTTCGAGAGCGGCGAAACCAGCGGCCAGCAGCTCTGGGAGAAACTCAAACCTCTCCACGAAGACCGCGCCGCCGGTCGTGCGAAAGCACAAGCCGCGATGCAGCGAGCCGCCGACATTCAGAAACGTATGGTTAAGGCCATCGCGGATGCGGTGCTATCTGCCGCGAAGTAACCAGCCCTTTAACACCCGGTGAATCGTGATATCTCTCCGCATGATACTGAGCCAGCCTGGTCAGGAGATAGCTTCCTTTCTCGCAGGCCGTATCGTTTGGAGTCCATTCTCTCCCAGCCGGACAAGTGGTGGATCAACAAAAAGGAACGCGGTGTCGAACCGGCCAAGGAAGACGTGCGGGCGTGGTCGCTCGACTTGATGGTCGATGAAAAAGTCCAAGTTTGAGGTCATTCCCGACCTCACCGACGAAGGCAAAACACTTCTCGTTCTCCGCAAGTCACCGAGATCGAACGCCTCGCCACGCTGCCGGAGTGCCTCGCGACGCCGTAAAAGCGCGTCCCAATGGCTGGAGCTAATAAGGATGCGTTAGATCTACGCTCCACTTGTCCCACTATTCGAAATACGTATCTTCGTGTGAGTACGGCGGCGCACAGCAGCAAAGGAAACGCAGAGTCTGGGTAGCCGTTATCTGATGACAGGCGTTGGGTGGAATCAGGATGGCATCGCCGGGGCCGACGTTGCGGGTATCTCCGTCGATCTCCATGGTCCCCTGCCCTTCGAGGATGAAGTAGAATTCTTCGCTGAGCTTGTGGTAGTGGCGCTCGGTCGGCTGGCCCACGGGAACGGTGGCTTCGGCGAGGCTTTGGTTTTGCACTGGCGCGTTGGTGCGGTCCAGGATGCTGCGGATGGTGCTGCCGTCCTTGGTGGTGAAGGGCGCCTGCTGGGAAAGCTGGTTGAGGGTCATGCGGCGCACTCTTAGCCTCAATCGAGAGGCTGGAAAACACAGATTTGCATGCCCTCAGATTTGATGGCCGTAGAGTTAATCAGATGGGAACAACCACGGAAGACACAGAATACATAGCAACCAGAGTCTGGTTCTTCTTCCGTGTTTTCCGCGGTCAACCTTCAGTGGCTCCTCTCTCAAACTCAGGCCACCAGCCCGAGCTCCGAACAAGCATGGGATGACCGGTCTGACGCAAGCAAGTCACCGATGGCGGTGAGTATCTCATTGGCCGAGTAGGGCTTGTTCAAGAACGTGTTGATCTGCAGAGAGGCCAGCGCGGCGGCCTTGTCCTGCCGGCCTTTGGCGCTGCCCATGCCGCTGGTGGCGATGATCTGGATGGTGGGATCCATCTTTTTCAAAGTGCGCGACAGGGTGACGCCATCCATGAAGGGCATCATGATGTCGGTGAGCACGGCTTTGACCTCTCCGCGGTTCTGGGAGAACTGGGCGATGGCTTCCGTGCCGTCTCCTGCGGTGATGACACGGTAACCGTGCGCACACAGGGTCTTCTGCACGACTTCACGAATGATCTCTTCATCGTCCACGACGAGGATCAGCTCTCCCTGGCCGCGTGGGGCCTGCATGGCCGGTGCGGCGCTGCTGGCCGCCACCGCATCCGGTGCGGCAGGCAGGTAGATTTCAAACACGCTGCCCACCGCGACACGGCTGCGCAGATTGACGAATCCCTGGTGGCTTTTGACGATGCCCATCACCGTGGAAAGTCCCAGCCCGGTGCCTTTGCCGGTCTCTTTGGTAGTGAAGAAGGGATCAAAAATCTTGTCGATGACATCGGCAGGAATGCCATCTCCGGTGTCGGAAACGCGGATCACCACATAGGGGCCGGGCATGGCGTCCACGTTCATGGCGGCGAAGTTTTCATCCAGCCGGGTGTTTTCCGTGGTGAGCGTCAGGACACCGCCGACAGGCATGGCATCACGCGCGTTGACGCACAGATTGAGCAGCACCTGATGGAGCTGCGTCGGATCCCCGATGACTGGCCAGACGTCTTCAGGCGTGCTGGCTGAAAGGGTGATGTTCTTGGGGAAGGTGCCCGACATGATTTTCATCATGTCCGAGGCAAGCTGGCTGGTCTCCACCACGTGGCGCTGACCGCTCATGTCACAGTTCACCGTGAGCAGCTGCTTGATGAGATCCGCGCCGCGCTGGGCGTTGGTCTCGATGTTGCCGAGCATTTTTTCAAAGTCCTCAGGCGGCAGCTTGCGGCGCAGCATGAAGGAGGAGATGAAGATGGGCGTCAGGATGTTGTTCATGTCATGGGCGATGCCGCTGGACAGCCGCCCCACACTTTCCATGCGCTGAGAGCGCAGGAACTGCGCCTCCATGTTCTTCTTCTCCGTGATGTCCTCCACCACGGCGACGAAGGATCTCACGCCATCCATTTCCAGCACGCTGATGCGCGAGCGTGTGATGAATGGGGTGCCGTCTTTTTTCCGGGAGTTCATTTCACCCATCCAGGCTCCCTTCTCGCGCAGGACGCAGAAAAGTTCGTCCATCGCACGCCGGCCTTCATCCTGCGGCAGGCTTCTGATCACGGAGTAGTGCTGACCGATGAGCTCACCACCTTCGTAGCCAAACATAGTGTTGCAGGAGTTGTTGCTGAACAAAATGAGCCCGTCTTCATCGCACACGGTCACACCCTCGGCCATGCTTTCCAGCACCCGTCCCTGCATCTTCAGGGCTTCATCGGTCTTTTTGCGTCCTGTGATGTCCGTGTTGATGGCGAGCACCGATTTGGGCTGTCCAGCAGCATCGCGCACGAGCGTCCAGTGACCCACGATCACCAAGCTGCGACCGTCTTGGCCGATCTGGTGCAGTTCCCCCACCCATTCGCCGGTCTGAATGACCTGCTCGCTGGCCCTTTGAAACGCCTCTGGATCTTTATAGAGGAGCTGTGCCACTGAACGTCCGGCCACCTCTTGCGCGCTCCAGCCATACAAGCGCTCGGCCCCCTTGTTCCAATAAGTGATGTGATGTTCCAAATCATGCGCAAGGATGGCATCCTGCGCTTTGTCGAGGAGGGAGGCCTGCTCGCGGAATTTTTCCTCAAGCATGCGCCGCTCTGCCATCTCGCGTTTCAGCTCATCGTAGGCCTGCTCGGCTTTTTCACGATGGCGCACGGCGTCCGCCATCATACTGACAGCCGCAGCCTGGGACTCTTCCAGCTCACGGGTGCGGGCACTTACCATGTGGTGCAGATCGCCAAATTCGACCTTCGATTCCTGAAGCCGCAGCCACTTTTGCGTCAGCGCATTGGCCATCTGCAGGATCTCGATGGTATCAAAAGGTTTCTTCAGCACCAGCAGCCGGTCCTGGGGATTGATCTGGTCCTGCATGTCATTCCATGAGCAGTCCGAAAACGCCGTGCAAATGACCACCTGCAGATCCGGACAAACCTTCCAGATCCGTTGCGTCGTTTCGATCCCGTCCCAGCCTGGAGGCATGCGGACATCCACAAAAGCCATGGCATAGGGCCGGCCCTCAGCCAGCGCCTTCTCCACCATTTTCAGGCCTTCCTCTCCCTGGGAGGCGGTGTCGATCTCAAAGAGCATGGCCGCAGGAGCGCCGAAAATCCGGGCCTCAGCCGCTTGCAGTGCGGCGTCTTCAGAATCAGACTCGCCAAGGATTTTCCGAAAATCGTCATGGATGGCCTGGTTGTCATCGATGACAAGAATGCGGCGGTTGAGATTATCGGTCGTTTTTTTCATCGTGTGGTTTGGTTAAATTCGACAAGGGGAGTTCCAGGGTGAAGACAGCGCCGCAACCGACGCCCTCGCTCTCGGCCGTGAGCTTTCCGCCCATTTCACGGGCCGCCAGCGCGCCGCTGTGCAGGCCAAAGCCGTGGCCGTCTTTTTTGGTGGTGAAGCCGTGTTGAAAAATCCGCGTCAAGTTTTCCGGTGCAATGCCGCCACCATTGTCGATGACCTTGATCTGAACGGTGTCTGCGCCATTCAGCGCGACCCGCACTTTCATCTGTTTGTCTTTCCCCTGCTGCGCGAGCGCCTGCGTGGCATTGCTCAGAAGATTCACCAAAATCGGCATCACTTTGTGCCGGTCCAGCACCACGGGCGGCACCGCCTCAAACTCCCGCACCAAAGACACGCCATGACGCGACAGACTGGTGATGCTCATATTGATGGCGTCTTCGATGATTTCCACCACGTCCAGCGTTTCAAGGACACCCGCCACGCGTGCGTGGTTTTGCTGCATGGACACGATCTGCTTGATGTGCTCGATGTTGTTTTGCAGATGCCGAACCTCGTCCAGGATCGCTTTCTGTGGTTCTGCGAGGTTGTCCGCCAGCTGCACCAGGTAGCCGGGCAGTTCCCTGCCACGCGAGTCCTGCGTGAGGAACTCCGGGAGGTGGTGCTCATGCTCCCGCAGCAGCTGGGCCACATTCTTCAAACTGGAAATCCGGAAGTGCCGGACTTTTCCAGCCACAGTCTCTGCAGACACATTCACGCTGTTGAGCACGTTCCCCACGTTGTGCAGGACATTCGTGGCCACCTCAGCCATGCCGGCTTGACGTGATGTCTTGACCAGCTGCTTGTGCGCCTCGGTCAGTTCCGCCGTGCGTTCGATCACCTGGTTTTCGATCTGCGCATTGATGCTCTCCAACCTGCTGCGACGTTTGGCTACTTCCAGGGTCTCGGTCAGGTTTTGCTGAATCGAGATCATCAGGAAGACGTCTTCAATCATCACCCAGCCGACGTACTCCAGCCACCGCCACTGGCCGGCATCCATCACGCCAAAGATGGACTGCGGCCACAGCATGCCGCGCACCAGATGATCCGCCACCACCACGAGGGTGGCCGTGACGAGCACGCGCCAGTCGCGATAAAACGCCAGAAAGGTGAGTGAGCCGAAGATGTGGAAGTGAGTCTCAAAGCGACCGCCGGTGAGATGAATCAGGAGCGCCGAGGTCAGAATCTGCGCCACTGCGATGACATGACGGGTGACCACGCGCCCAGGCTGCCGCCAGGCTAGCAACACGGGGGCAGCGCTGATGGCACCACCTAAACAAATGGCCGCCCAGACATGCCACAGGGGCTGGATTTTTGAGCCATTCCAAGCCATGGGGGAGATCCACATGGCGATCACGATCCCGCCCAGCCACTGCATGACCATCAACTTGGCAAACAGGCGGTCCGTCAGGATGTGGTTGCGGCGTTGGGAAATGCGGTAAAGTCGGGCGGTACGCTCCTCTTCGACCGCTGCGAGTTCGGCATTTTTGCGGGCGATTATGGAGTACATGAAGCCCCTCCTTGCGTGGTGTGGTTCGCAAGCAGCCCCTTTTCAGCGCGGTGAATGGTGACTTTTGTCATGTTCGACACGTAATTTTAGCATTATTTATAATTTATGTAAATTAATATAAGCATTGCTTTGCCCAATTTTTAACCATGCTTCAGGTGCTAAATCGCCATTTAGTGGTTGGGTTGGTTCTGGCTTAAGTGCGTTGGGTCGCGCCTCGGCGGCGTTTGGAAAATGGAGGCAGCGCGTGGCTTTGGGAGGAATGCGAGTTGATGGGTGGGTGGCTGCTGGCTACTCCTTGGGCTATGCCCCATGGATTTCCCCTCGAACAGTGCCGTGCAGTGATCACCGGAGCGTCTTCTGGACTGGGGGCGGAGTTTGCGCGGCAGCTGGCTCCGGGTGCGGAGGTGCTGGTGCTGGTGGCGCGGAGGGCGGACGCTTTGGAAAAGGTGAAAATGGAGCTGTCTGGGACGCGGACAAAAGTGCTGTGCTGTGTGTCGGATTTGGCAACGGAAGCGGGGCGGAGTGATGTGTGCGCGTTTCTCGCCGCTAATGGGGTGAAACCGAACCTGCTTATCAATAATGCCGGGATGGGTGATTATGGGAGCTTTGCGAGTTCTTCGGCGGAGAAGACGCGGACACAGATTGAACTCAATATTACGGCGCTGACGATGCTGACGCATGCGCTGCTGCCGCTGATGGAGACGCCGGGGGGGATCTTGAATGTGAGCTCGCTGGCGAGCACGCTGCCGATGCCGGACCTGGCGGTGTATGCGGCGAGCAAGGCGTATGTGACGAGCTTTTCGGAGGCGCTGGCGATTGAGCTGGCGCCGAAGGGGATCACGGTGAGCTGTGTGTGTCCGGGTCCGACGCCGACGAATTTTAGTCAGACGGCGAAGCGGGCGGGCGGTGGGGACACGAACCGGGATGGGCAGGCTTTGCTGCGCATTCCGCCTGCGCAGGTGGTGCGTGTGGCGCTGGGGGCGCTGCAGGCGGGGCGGGCGTGTGTGTTTCCGGGGGTGGGTGTTGCGATTGCGAGGCGGGTGTTTCGGATGATGCCGCGGGGGATCATGCGATGGGTGCTGAAGCGGCGGAGTGGCAAGGAATGAGCTGGTGATGGGATTCGGGGTTTATGCCGTGTGTGTGGAATGAGATTGTTATGCGAGTGTTTGGTCCGGATGGGAGGAGTGACGGATTGGTAGAATGATGGAGGGTCAAATGATTTGGATTGATGGCTTCGGGAGACATCCTTTTGGAGAGAGCGGGTTTGTTTCTATGGATCGTGAGGTGAGATGCTTTTTAATGGTCGTTGCGCGGGGGTGGTGGGGTGATGTACATTTGAGGCGTGCGCTGTCCTGCCTGCCGAACTCTTGCGATTGAAACTGATGCTGCCTGCGGGCAGTGCGGGTTTTCGCTGGAGGCGGCGGACCGGGCGTTTGGGATTGCTCCGGCGTTGCGGCGTCCGATTGCGGACATGACGGGGGTGCTGGGGGCGTTTTCGCTGAGGCGTGCGGCGCATGTGATTGCCGAGGTGGAGCGGCGGTTTCCGCAGTTGAGCATCGCGGCGGTGCTGATGGATGTGCCGGCGCAGGCGCCGCTGCTGCCTTATGCGTTTTGGTTGTTCAACCGTGGCAGTTTATCGAGTGCGGTGGACAAGGGGGGTGCGAATCATCTGGTGATGCTCATTATTGATACGAGCACGGACCGTGCGATCACGATGGTGGGCTATGGTCTGGAGCCGTTCATGCAGGAGACGCATCTGCAATCGTGCCTGCAGGCGGCGGAGCAGCCGCTGCGGCGGAGGCGGTATGCGCAGGCGATTGAGTCGTTTGCGCGGGAGCTGGACCGGCAGCTGGTGGAGCTGTGCCGTCTGGTGCCGAAGCAGTTTGGGCTGGTGGATGAGGCGCAGTGGCTGAATGCCGGTGCGGCGGGAGAAGATGCTTTGGGGATGGCGGAAAATCTGTATTGATGTGTCATGCTGACACGTCGCCACTTTTTGTCTTTGAGCCTTCTGAGTGGAGGGGCTTCCCTGCTCCGCGCTGCGGAGTTTTTGCCGCAGTCGGTGACTTTCAAAGGGGTGGATAAATTTCGGCAGGTGGTGGCGCAGGCGGTGGCGGGCAACTGGGCGGCGCTGCCGATGGGGGCGCGGGTGGCGCAGTTCGGGCAGGCGCTGCGGGGCATCAAGTATGTGGGCTGGACGCTGGAGATTGACGACCGGATTGAGTCGCCTTCGGCGAATTTTATGGGGCTGGACTGCTGGACGTTTTTTGAGATCTCGCTGGGGCTGGCGCGGATGATTGGGAGGAGGCGGAGTGCTTACTCGCCGAGCGATCTGCTGCGAGAGATTGAGGAGACGCGGTATCGCGGGGGTGTGTGCCGTGGGAACTACCTGGACCGCATTCATTACCTGGATGAGTGGTACTCGGACAACGCGGCGCGGGGGAACATCCGCAATGTGACGCGTGAGGTGGGGCCGGTGGTGAGGCTTACGGGACGTGGCAATGATGAGATGTCGCTGAATCCGAAGTTGTATCGTTATCTGCGGGCAAATCCGGTGCTGGTGCCGCTGCTGAGGCAGTTGGAGGCGAGGCTGGAGAAGGTGCCGTTTGATTTCATTCCGAAGGACCAGGTGGCGGCGTGTGAGTCGCGCATTCAAAGCGGCGACATCATCGGCATCGTGACGAACCGCGCGCATGTGTACTGCTCGCACGTAGGACTGGCGCTACGGACCGGTGACGGAGCCTGCCATTTCATGCATGCGTCGGCGACGTACAAGAAGGTGGTGGTGGACAAGACAATTCATGAGTATTTGAACTCGGTGAAGAGTCATGCGGGGATCGTGGTGGGAAGGCCGCGAGGATGAAGATAACCGGGGAGTTTGGTCAATTTTTTGCACCTCCCCCCTTCTCACGCTTTGAGAAGGTTCAGATATGGTGCTAACCAAAAGCGGTCGCCAGCCAAAGTAGCAGGCTGCTGCTGCCCGAAGTTCTGCGTGGAGGGACGGATAATTATCGCACTGCGAAAACCCGCGGCACCGGCAAAATCACGGCATTAAACAACGGACCTGTTCGATAATCTTGCGTCCACTTTGTAGCTGAGCGGAGAATTCTCGGGTGTAAGCTTGTTTGCATGGATTGGCCCGCCCTTGTATCAACTGAGTCTGTAAAATTCTGCGCGACTTTGGCAGCTGCTTTCATCGGCACAAAGCTGGCCCTTAGGCAGCAAAGGAAGAATAAAATGTGGGAAGACGTGAAGAAGGCTTATGACGAGTTGATCCACGCGCTGTCGGTGCTAGCCAGTCGGAGTGAAGTTTTGGCGGCGCGCACAGAAAACTATCAGATAACTGATGCCAAAGCACGTGAAAGAGAGGAGGAGCATGCTGCAGATGCCGCTAATGCTCGTTTGCTGCTGAGTCGTTGGAGGCAAAAGAGGGGATATGTTATTTCTGAAAAGGCTCAGACACTGCTTCATGAACTTGAAAGCGATCTCTATGGGTGTTGGGCGGGTGGGGGACCCGCCGAGTTCTACTACAGTGAAGCTCAAGGACTTTATCGCAGTACACTTCAAGGCATCGTTGAAGAGCAACGGCATAATACCTGATAAGGTAAGCTGCCAATGGCTTCGCGCGCGATGGCACTGACGCTGCTGGCAGGCCAAAAAATGAGAATGCATGCTTTAAATAAGTATCATTCACCCCCGTCCCTTTTTTCGTAGGGGAAAAGAATACTAAACGCAGCAAGCATCATGATGCGGGCTTGCCGAAGCAAACGGGGAGCGATAGAACTTCAGGCATGGCCGCCGCTGCAAAAAAATCTACCTCCGCCAAGTCGAACCCACCCGGCCGAAGCCTGCCACCCGCCACGGAGAAGGATGTGCGCGTGCGGGTATTTGAAGGGCACACGGACGTTGTCTGGCGCGTGGCGATGCCGGAGGACGGACGCTTCGCGCTCACCAGCAGTGACGATGGCACGGTGCGCCGATGGGCGCTGACAGAGGATGGCGCGGCGGGAGAGATCGTGTTCCAAGGGAAGAAGCCTCGAGGCCTCGCCGTGACGGCGGATGGCAGCCGCATGGCAGCGGGGGATGAGAATGGAACCATCCGCATTATTGATTTCTCCACTGACCGCGTGTTGCACGAATGGAAAGGGCACAATACTTTAGTTCGCCGACTGACCTTTTTTTCTCATGACAGAGAGTTGTTGAGCGCACCGCAAACCGGCCATCTTGGCCGATGGAATGCGGACTCCGGTGCCCACATCGCGGAGTTGAAGATGCCGTTCATCGATGCCTTTGGCGTTGCGGTCTCGGCAGGAACTACCCGGATCGTCGGCGCGGCTTTCAATCAAGGTCTGGCCGTCTGGTCTGAGTTCGAGAGCAAAGAACCGGTCATTTTCGCCGAGAAAGTCGCGGACCAGTCCCCCGTGAACCTGAGCGCCGATGGCCGCTTCGCCTTCATCGGTACCCGCGATGGCAAGGTAGCGAAATGGGATCTCACCGTGGGCCGTCGTGTAGCGGCCTTCGAAGGACACAGTGGCAACGTGTCTGCCGTGGCGGTGACGCCCGACGGACGCTTCTGCGCCTCGAGTGGCACCGACCAGACCGTCCGCCTCTGGGCGGCGGAGACCGGCGAGTGCCTCACCGTTTTGGGCGGGCACATGTCCTCGGTGTGGGGCATCGCCATCACCCCCGATGCTCGCCGCATCGCCTCGGTCAGCGCCGACGGCGCCCTCCGCGTGTGGGACATCCCAAACGCCATCTTGGCCCGAGCGGCGTCCTCCCGGAAGCGCGGGTATGTGAATGCCAAGGTGGTGCTGCTGGGGGATTCCGGTGTGGGGAAGAGCGGGCTAGCGCTGCGGCTCTGGCATGATCGCTGGGAAAAGACGGAATCCAGCCACGGCATGGAGATTCAGCGACTGGTGCTGTCGAGTGCGGATACCGACCCCGAAGTGAGCCGCGAGGTGTGGCTGTGGGACCTCGCAGGGCAGCCCGACTACCGACTCACGCATCAGCTCTTCATGGAGCAGACCGCGTTGGCGGTGCTGGTCTTTGACCCGCAGAAGCCGGACCTGTTTGAAACCGTGGGCTACTGGCAGCATGCGCTGGGCAAAGTGGCGGCCAAGCACGCCGTGCCCGGCATTCTCACTGCCGCACGCTGCGACCGCCCTGGCCTGCGCCTCACGCTCGACGAAGTGCGCGAGTGGGCCGCAGCACGCAGCCTGCACGGCCCCATCCTCACCGCCGCGAAGGACGGCAAGCACCCCGGCGTGACGGAACTGCGTGCGCTCATTGAAAAGCTTCTGCCCTGGGACAAGCTGGAGTTTCGTAGCACGCAGGAAAACTTCCCTGCGCTGAAGGATGCTATCCTCGCTGTGCGCGAATACAAAGGTCATGGCGGCGTGGTGGTGAAGCCTACGGAACTGGAACGACGTGTGCGCAAAGCCGCGCCACATCTTTCCTTTACCCCGGAAGACCTCCGTGCTGTGACGGGCCTGCTCGCCGGTGAAGGCGTGCTGCATCAGCTACCCTATGGCGACCTCGTGGTGCTCAATCCCTGCTGGGTGAACAGCTATGCATCCACACTCGTAAAGCTGGCGGGTGAATCCATCGACAAACTCGGCCATGTGCCGCTGGCGAACATCCAAGCCGGCCAACTGCCCGCCGATGGCACACCGCGCCTTTCCCAAGAGGACGAAGCGCAGCTCCTGCCCGCGCTGGTGGCGCTCTTTTTGGAACGGGCGCTGGCCTGGAAGCAGGAGACGGACAAAGGTCCGATGCTGGTCTTCCCGAACTATGTGCGCCTGCCTCGCTCCACACCTCCTCCGCGTCCCGGCAAGACAGTGGTGTATCGCTTCACCGGCCCGCTGGAGGAGATCTACTGCACGCTGGTCGTGCGCCTGCATTACAGCGGCCTCTTTTCCGGCACCAAGCTCTACCGTCAGGCCGTGGACTTTGCCACCATCACCGATAAACTCGCTGCCCTGACCCTGCGGGAAAACGGCGAGCGCGGGGAGCTGGACGTGTACTTCGGCGACAAGCTCGACGCCGATGTGCAGGCGGCGTTCCAGCAGTTTGTGCACGAGCATCTCATGACCAAAGCGAAGAGCGTGGAGCGGCTGAGGAATTATTTCTGCTCTCTAAGTGCAAAGAGGAAGTCACCGACCGCCGCGCGATTGATGCCGCACTGGCGAAGAAGCGCACGAAGCTGGTGTGCAACTACTGCGATCCCGACGACGCCGGGGTGATTAATCTGAAGGATGTGCTGGAGAAGCAGTTCATCAGCAAAGAAGGTGGTGATGCCGCTGATGAAGCCGGGAGGAAGGCTGGCGAGAAGCAGAACACCGCGTCCATGGAGCAGGTAATGGTCGGTGAAGTGATGACGCTCGTCGGAGAAGCAGACCAAATTTATCGTATTCAAGCCGAGCCGGATGAAGGCGTGGACGGCGAGATCGAATTCCGCGATGCGAAGAAGAAGGCAACTGGCATCACCTTCCGGGTGCAGCTCAAGTCAGGCGATTCGCATTTGAAGAAGCGCAAGGACGGCACCGAAGTCTTTGCGATGAAGAAGCATTATGCCGACTACTGGGCTGGAAAAGAGAAAGTGCCC
>NZ_JBIPNG010000157.1:0-13029 GCF_044373815.1 Prosthecobacter sp.
ACCCGCAGAAGCGAATAGGCGGCGGCATTGTTATATGAGCCGCCACGTCCGTAGCGTGTGTCGATGGTGCTTTTCATGGTCTTGGCCCAGGTGCTTTGGTCGTTGCCGAGGGCTCCTGAAATAATCCGGGCAAAGAAGGGCTCCATTCCGGCTTCGGGGCGCAGCTGCTGGCGCAATCCCAGATAGTGGGCAATGGCGTAGCCTTCGCTGAAGTTGCGGTTTTGTTTCATGCTGCCAGCGACTATTTCATCCAGCGGCAGACCTTCGATGCCGCGCTCCACCCAGCGGTCGATCAGCCAAACCAGATTTGGTTCATCACCATAGTTTGAACTGACACGACTGGCGGTGATGAGGTATGTTTTGGCATTGTGAACGAAGGCTTCGGGCGGGCAGGACCAGACGCCCAACTGCGCGCGCAGGACACTCTGCTGCGTGCTGTCCAAAGCTGCGACAACCAGAGGCATGATGTCCTTTTCCACCTGCTCCAGCTGATTCTCCTTCCAGCCTTTCCAGATGAGGAACTCCGCCGGCGTGGGGGACCAGAGACCGGTCACCTCCTCATAAAAGCCAAACCGGCGTGTGATGTTGCCGCGCTGAATGCGAGGGGCCGACCTGGCCGCCTCAAGCAGCCGCCGGGCCGTGGCGGCCAGTTCATCCATTTTTTTTTCATCATTTATCGTCAAACACGCAAAGCGGCGGAAGCCTTCCTCCGCCAACGCGGGATGATTCATGAGAGCCTGGCACATGCGGTCATGCACTTCGCGTCGTTTCAGCGCCTCGGGTGAGGTCGAAGGGAGGTAGTCTTCGTCATCCTCGTGGTTTGCTCCGGGCCGGGCATAGAGATGCGCCAGGCGAGGAGATCGATATGACTGGTTCGCGACCATGGCAGGCAGATCGATCATCCAATCCAGACCTTTGACCGCCGCCCCAGCCGGCGCGGATGCCAGCATTCCAGCCAGCGCATCGACGATGTTCATCCTGCCCTCAAGCGGCAAGGAGTCATCCCGGCTAATGACTTCGGCGATGAGGCTGCCCACGCCGCTCTGCTGGTAAGCGGAAAGGGGGACATCGTTCATCATCTTCACAGCCCGAGCGGAGTCAGCGCCGGCAATCAGGGAGCAAAGGTGCAGACGCGCCTCGAAGTGCTTGGGGTTCATCTCCACGATTTTCTCCAGCACCTTGGTGGCGTCGGGCTTGCGGTCGGTGAGGATCAAGAACTGCGCATGGTCGAACATTTTGGCCACCGTGGCATTTTCCCCGGGGTCAAAGACTGCCTGAACTTTTTCAAACAGGCCCGGCTTGCTCAAGTGGCGCCTGATCTCCTTGGCGCGGCTGGCGGCGTAGCTTTGATTGCCGTTGCTGGCATAGGTCAGGGCACGTTTGAGCTGGATGACGGCCTCCTTCACAATGGCATCTTCATCCTTGCCGGTGAGCAGCGTGAGCAGCTTTTTCGTGTCGATGTTGGTGCTGCTGACATAGGAGGTGGAACGCTGGCTCGACAACGGGACCACCATGGCGATGCGGGACCACTGCTCCGCCTCATCTCCCAGCTGCAGGCTCTTCATGGCAGCGAGCAGCTCGTCCTTTTGTTCAGTCGTGATACGAGCGCTGCGAAGGCGACGCAGCGCCATCTGCGCGGGCTCCAGCAGGGGGCTGCCTGGCTGAGGTTTCAGCTTCAGGGCCGCATGTGCCAACGCGGCGTCAAAAGCAGGACGGACAGTGGCGGGAATGTTCATGGTGGAAGCGCGGACGAGCAGCTCGGCCACACGGTCATATTTGTCCTCGATGCTGAACCATGAGGCCGCGAGCAGGAGATCATCCACAGAAGGATTCTGTGCGGCAAGGAGCTGGGCCACCTCCCGCTCCACACGATCGCGTTCACCGGCCTTGTAGGCCAGCAGGGCACGCAGCGCCGGAGACTTGACACCATCGATGAAGGGCTTCAATCCGACGTACTGCTCTAGTTCCGGCTCGAGCTTGTCATCCTCACGCGGATTGTAGATGTCCTTGCGGCCGAAATAGAGCACCAGAGTGTGAGGCAGCGTCGTCCCACCAGGGAAAGGCAGACGGGCAAGCATGTCGCCGGAGGGAGTCTGGGTTCGGCGGTTGAACTGCGTGGCGAAAGCCGCCCATGACTGACGTGTGGGAACATCTTCAGTCCAGATCCGCACCTCGCGCTCCATGAGTGCGACGAACTCCTTCCATGCTTTCTGCGTGCGGCAGGCGTTGGCCGCAGTGGGAACGCCCGTGCTGTAAACCCGTGCCGGCATGCTCGGGTCGGTCTGGTCGAGTTGAAGCAACAGCAAGGAAAGCATGCGGCGGCACAGCGGCTCGGGCAGCGAATAAGATGGAGACCTCTGCTCCATGCTCTGACTACCGCCGATCAAGTAGCCCAAATAATAGCGCCCTGAGTAAGATTTGCGCATCTCTTCCGGCGACATTTTTTCGAGTGAGGTCACCACCTCAGTGAGCAAAGGCACGCCTTTTTCACCCCCATCCGTCACGGCATGTCTAGCGGCCTGAAATGCAAGATCGGGGTATTTGGATTTAAAATGTTCAAACGCACTGGCAGCGGTCTCGAATGAAATGTTTTCCCCATTGCTGATGGAATAGGCCAGCACCACTTCATCATCTGGATATTTCTCCAGAGCGTCCGCGCTTGTGCGTATGCGGTAGTATTGATCAATATCGAGAGCGTCGAGATAACGCGCAGCAGGAGCACCCGCGCTGACAGCCTCTGCTATCCATGCCGCCTTTTTCTGCGCCCCCTCTCCCTTCATGAGGGTGATGGCATGCGCCGCCGACATCGAGCGGAGGACGTCCAGGCTGGAGGGCACCATCACCGCCTTGCTGGCGTTCTGGCCCGAGAAGCGGATCGAATTCGAACGATAGTTGTAAGCCTGGTATGAACTACCGGAACTTAGACGAATCAGGTCTGCATAGCCCTTTGGCGTGCGTTTTTCCAACTCCTCCAGATAATTGCCTCCGATGGAGGGAGTCTTCGCCGCTGCTTTGATTGAGGGCAGTTCCTGGGACTGTGCCATGAGGCGGATGAACAGAGCCATGGCAGCGTCCGTTTTGCTCTCCTCCTCAAGCGCCACCGCCTGCAGATAGCCCAGCCGATAGTCCTCGGGGAAGCGACGCAGCAGCGGCTCGAGAAAACTGATGACTCGCTTCCAGTCCTGATGGGCAGTCATGCTTTTGGCCAAGGTGAGAGCGTCATCGGCATCCATCTGCGCGCCGCCGGCCAGCTCATAGAGCATGCGGTAGCCGGTGTTTGCATCGCCGTATTCGATTTCGATCGAAGCGATCATCTGCTGAACACGCCCACCTTTGGAACGACCGGCGAGGCGCTGCAGTTCTTCGATGGCACGCTTCGACTGGCCCATCTCCAAATCCATATGAGCGACCTGCATGGCAAGGGTGACATCATCAGGCCGCAGGCGCATGGCCTCGCGCAGTGCACGCTCCTGCTCCGTGGTGCTGCCTGCCACCCGGTAAATTTCCGCGAGGGCCAGCCATGGCGCCGCATCTGCGCGATTGGTGCGCTGTCGTTCGAGGAATTTATCCGTGAGCGCCTTCAACTGGCCGCGCTCGCTGGCCAGACGTGCGAGGGTGCCGACCCAACGCATTTTGTCCTCCGGCTTGTCCTCCTTCTCAAAAAGCGAGAGGTAGACCCGCTCTGCGTCGCTCATCTGGCCTTGCTCGATGTAGCCGGAGGCCAGTGCGTCCGCCACGGACTCATCGTCTTCAAATTTACGAGTGGCTGCCAGAAGCACTTTAAGAGCTTCGCGCCCTTTGCCACTGAGCTGCAGAAGCTTGGCCTCGCGCAGCCAAGGAGAAGCGGAGCCGGGAGAAAGTGTCTTCCATTCCGCCACCCACTTGAGCGCCTGATCTGGTTTTCCCGAGCGCTCAGATAAGTCCACCAGACGCTGAATGTTGGTGGAATTTCTGCCTTGAGGCATGGCCATGAGTTTTTCCGACTCCTCCGTCGCGCGCAGCCAGTCCTGGCGAGATTCCATCAGCTTTAGCAGCCGTGTCTGTGCGGCCAATGCATGCTCCGCTGGAATTTCGCGAAGGGTTTTCTCCGCGCCCAGGTGGTCCTGCTTTTCTTCGAGCAGTGTGGCGAGGAGAACGCGTTCCTGCACTGTCGGAGTGCTCTTTTGCAAAGCGGCCAAGGTTTCGGCAAACTTTGGCTCATCTGCCTTCAGACATGTCACGACCTGCCGCAACGAATCATCCATAAAGCTGACGTCTGTGATAGCCCGCACTCGAGCGAGCGCCCAAGGAATGGCCTCCACGGATTTTTTGGCGCTGAGCGCAGAGTTGATCAGCAGCCCAAGAAAGCGCTCATCGCCTGCAAACTCCGCGTGACGAGCCTGCAGCACTTCCAAAGCTGCCTGCGGCTCAAGACGTGCCATGAGCGCCTGCCCCACGGCCATCAGCTGGGAGAGATCGCCACTTTTCGCGAGATCACGCCAGATCGCCAGTGCCGCATCACGTTTGCCACTGCGGTGAAGGTAATGAGCCTGAGCCTCCCTGGCAGCACTGCTTGCAGGAAAAGCGGCGACCATGCGCTCGTAGGCGAGGGTGGCATCGTCACCACGCTCCCAGCTTTCGTAGAGCCGTGCCACGCGGAGGTGATCAAACTCTGCGGTGTCTTTCGCGGCTAGAAATTTATCCAGCGTGGTTTTGGCAGCAGGCCTGTCCTTTGACCGCTCTTGCAGCGTTGCCAGTCGGATGAGGAGTTCACGATCATCGGGTGCCTGCTCGATCAGAACGTTGGTTTGCGCGATGGCCTCCTTGAACTGCTCAAAGCGTGCCAGCAAATCCAGGTAGCTCTCACGCAGCTCCCGCTGGCCCGGTGTTTTTTGCAGCAGGGCCGCGTAGATGGTGAGGGCTTTATCTTTCTCACCCAGCTCAGCCAATACTCGCGCGCACTGCCGCTCCAGAGAGGTGCGCTGAGGATGGGCGGCCTGCAGCTTTTCAAGCTCCTTGACCAGCCCGCTGAGGTTCTCATCTCGACGAAACATCGTTTCGATCTGCGCGAGAACTTCGCCTTCGATCCAGGTGCCTTGGCCGGTGTCTGACAGGGTGGAGGTCAGAAGGGCGAGAGCGGCGTCCTTCTTGGTGGCGCGCATCTGAATTTCGGCCAGGCGGAGCTGGCGCACGGCTTTGGCGTAGGGGTCTTTGGTGCTGGCAATTAGAGCCAGCATCTGTGCCTCCGCTTCTGCAAACAGGCCTTCGTCGAGCTGCAACTCGACCACCTCCTCCACCAGATCTTCGTCATCGGCGTTCGCTTTCACCAGATCCCGCCATGCCTGCAGGGCGGCTTCGGGCTTGCCCGTGCGCAGCAGCCAGCGCCCGCGCATCTGGCCGATCTCACGGCCTAGGTCTGCATCTGCGCCGCCTTTTTCCGCTGAAGTGAGCGATTTCAAGGCCGCCTCGAAATTCATCATGCGCGCCTCCAGTTTGGCCCGTTGGAACCAAGCCCGAGCGTTCGTCCCCTCGCGCTCCAGGGCCGCTGTGTAAGCTTTCAGAGCTTCGGCTTCGTTGCCACGCTGGTCGTGAAAAATTGCCAGCACGAGCAGATCGGCGGTGGTGCTGGTGCGCTGGCGCAAAAATTCGGACAGGGAGTCGGCGGTGCCTGTCTCCATCCACGCCGAGTAGAAACGGTCATAGACCAGACCAGCCTGGGGACGCTTGAGAAGCATCTGGTGATATTTCTCCGCCTCGCCCCCCGGTGGCGTGGTCTGTCCGAAACATGCTATGGCTGAGGCGAGGAAAAGAAACCGGATTTTCATAAAAGAAATTTACCAACCCTTTTACCAAATCTCCTATGCCAAGGACAAGAGAGAACCGCAACCAATCGAGATTCATGCAAGACAGGGCATGCATTCCGCGCATACTCGGCTTCCCAACTTCATCCGCCGCCATGCGTCCCCTTATCATCTCCCTGCTGTCCATCGCCTGTCTGTTTGCCGTCGCCGCCCCGAAAGAAGAGGTGAAACCGCTCAAGGTTCTCATGATCACCGGCGGCTGCTGCCATGACTATGAGAATCAGAAGCTGATCCTCAGCGAGGGTCTCAGCGCGCGGGCGAATGTGGAGTTCACCATCGTGCATGAAGAAGGGCCGGAAGGTAAAAAGGACAAAAGCCACAAGATCTCGATCTATGAAAAGGACAACTGGGCCGAGGGCTATGATGTGATCCTGCACAACGAGTGCTTCGGCGGAGTCGATGACGTGGCGTTTGTGGAACGCATCGCCAAGGCGCATCACAACGGTGTCCCGGCGGTGATGCTGCACTGCTCCACCCACAGCTACCGCACGGCCAAGACCGATGAATGGCGCAAGTGCGTGGGCCAGACTTCGATGAGCCACGAGAAGAACCGTGATTTGAACGTGAAGAACATCGCGGAGGGCCATCCGGTCATGAAAGGCTTCCCTGCGGAATGGCTCGACGCCAAGGACGAACTGTACAAAAACGAAAAGCTCTGGGAGCACTTCGTCCCGCTGGCCAAAGCCTATGGCGAAGACACGAAGATGGACCACAACGTGATCTGGGTGAACGAGTATGGCAAAGCCAAGGTCTTCGGCACCACGCTGGGCCATGGCAATGAAACGGTGCAGTCCCCCGTCTATCTCGACCTCGTCGCTCGCGGCCTGCTCTGGACCTGTGGCAAGCTTGGCGAAGATGGCAAACCACTCCCCGGCTACGAAGCAAAGCAGAAGTAGTTTAACTAGGCCTGCAACACCTCGGCCAGGGTCTTCAAGAGAGTTTCGGCCGAGTAGGGTTTTGGGATGAAGTGTTTCACGCCGGCCCCCATGGCCCTGGCGACCATGTCTTTGACGCCCAACCCGCTGGCCGCGATGATGCGCACCTGCGGATTGATGCGCATGAGCACCTGGATGGTTGCCAGACCATCCATGACAGGCATCATCATATCGGTGAGCACTACGGCTATTTCTTCCTGGTGGGCAGTGAACACAGTCGAGGCCTCGACACCATCCGCCGCCAGCAGCACACGGTAGCCAAAAGCTTCCAGCGTCTGACTGATGATCTGCCGGACCGTGTCTTCATCATCGACCACCAGCACCCACTCGCCGTTGCCACGCGGCAGCGTCGTCTCAACAGGAGTGTCCTGCTGCACATCTGCGGTGTCATTCGCAGGCAAATAAACCTGGAATTTCGAACCTTCCCCGAGCTCGCTTTGCACCCGTAGAAAGCCGTGGTGACCTTTGATAATGGCGAGCGTGGTGGACAAACCCAGACCGGTGCCCTTGCCCATTTCCTTCGTCGTAAAAAACGGCTCAAAAATGCGCTCCAGAACGTCCTGAGGCATGCCTGTGCCGCTGTCTTCCACCTCGATCAGCACATGCCGCCCGGGCTTTGCATCGGGGCTCAGCGCCGCGCATTGCTCATCCAGCACCACATTGCTGGCAGAGAGCTTGAGCATGCCGCCATTAGGCATGGCATCACGTGCATTGACGCAAAGATTGAGCAAAACCTGATGCAATTGAGTGGGATCTCCCTGCACGCCCCACAAATCCGTCTGGATCCTGCTGCGCACCTGGATGTTCTTCAGAAAAGTCTCATTGGCGATCTTTTCGATCTCCTTTAGCAGGCGTCCCATTTGAACGGCGAGCTGCCGCCCTTCCACGCCCCGCGCAAAAGAGAGCACCTGCTGCACCATGTCTGCTCCGCGTCTGGCGCTGTTTTCGATGGTTGAGAATATGTTCAACCGCCGTTCATTGGTTTCCTGCATTTTGAGCAGTTCAATGGACATCATGATGGGGGTGAGCACGTTGTTAAGATCGTGCGCGATGCCGCCGGCCAGGGTGCCGATGCTCTCCATGCGCTGCGAACGCAGCAACTGGGCTTCGACCTGTTTGCTCTCGGTGATGTCCTCCGCCGTGCCGACGATGCGCAGCACGGTGCCGTGAGAATCGCGCACGGGAAAGGCGCGGTCATGAATCCACCGCAGAGTGCCGTCAGCACGCAGAATGCGGTAGCGCTCGTCGTACTCGCCGCGTGTCCGCTTGGCAGCCGTCGCCTGCTCAACGCGTTCTCGATCCTCGGGATGCACTGACCCCAGCCAGCTGAGCGGATTTTCATACAGGCTGGCGCATGTGCGGTGCCAGATTTTTTCATAAGCCGGACTGACGTAGATCATTTCGCTGCCGGTGGGGTCCGTCATCCAGAACACCTCCTCAATGGTTTCAGCAAACTGACGGAAGCGCTTCTCGCTTTCGCGCAGGGAGGTCTCCGCCTGCCTGCGCTCCACGCCTTCCAGCGCCAGCGAGACCAGATTGGACATCGCAAGGGCAAAGGTCTTCTCATCCGCTGTCCATTCCCGCAGCGTGCGAACATGCTCAAGACAGAGCACACCGGTGCGAAAGCCGCCGACGATGATGGGCACATCCAGGATGGACCGGATGCCGTGAGGCTGCAGATAGCCTTCCAAGAATTCACTGGTGCTTGGATTCTGGGCAGCGTCATCCGCAATGATCATCTCCTGTTCAACGAGTGCGCGGAAATAGAGCGGATAGGTGGAGGCTGAAAGCTCCATGCCCGACGAATGCCTGCCCTCCTCCCACTCAAACAAATCCACGCATTTGATGGTGGAGCGGTCGCTGTTGTAACGCCAGATGCTGACGCGGGAGACGTTCAAGGTCTGCGCCGCACCCTCGGCGATTTTACGCAGCAGCAGCAAGGCATCTTCAGCATCCCCCGCCCAATGGCGCGTCAGTTCGATCAAGGTCTTGCGCTGCTTGATGAAGCGTTTGTCCGCCTCGCGCAATTCTGTTTCACGCCGGCTGATGTCGAGAGCAAAACCGATGTCCGCAGCCAGTTCATCCAGCAAGGCCAGCTCATCTGCGTCGAAGAACTCCGTCGTATCGGCATACAAGTTGAACACGCCGATGGTTTTGTCCCCTGATTTCAACGGCAGCGAAGCCATGGAGAGATAACTCCGGCACAGGGCATCGGCCCGCCAGCAGGCGGCGTCCGGATCATGCTCAATGTCATTGCAAACCGAGTGCTGGCCGGACTCCAATGCACGCGCAGTCATGGCACAGCCAGAGCCGGACTGCGTACCGCTGATGATGGCCTCGAGTATTCCCAAGGTTTCCTGAGTGGCCCCAAGGTGTGCCGCGATTTGCAAGCGTCCCGTGTCATCATCCAGAAGACCGATCCACGCCAGGCCAAACAGACCTTTTTCAACCGCAATGCGGCAGGCCGTCAACAGCATGGCCTCCTGATTCTTTTCACGAACAATGGTCTCATTGATGCCGCTCAACATGGCATAGAGACGGTTGAGCTGCTGGATGCGCTGCTCCGCCTTTCTACGGTCGGTAATGTCCTGCATCTGGGAAACAAAAAACGCGGGATTGCCCTGTTCGTCATCCACCATCGAAACAGTGAGCAGCACCCAGACCACACCGCCGCTCTTATGGAGATAGCGTTTCTCCATCTCAAAAGTCTTGATCTCGTGACGGAGCATTTTCTGCACATTGGCAACATCCATTGCGAGATCGTCCGCGTGGGTGATCTGCTGAAAATTGACGGAAAGCATTTCGGATTCGGTGTAGCCGACAATTTCACACAGGGCCCGATTGACGCGTAAAAAGCGCCCGTCGGGAGCGACGAGCGCCTTGCCGATGGGAGCATTCTCGAAGGCTGTGGCGAAGGTGGCTTCGCTTTCACGCAACGCCTCCTCTGCCCGTTTACGTTCGGTGATGTCCTGCACCGTGCCAAAACACCGCGAAGACCTGCCCTGATCATCAAAGAGCAACTCCACTTTCACGAGCGCCTGAGCCTCCAGTCCATCCGCACGTAGCACACGGTATTCAAACGGCTCGATGACTGCGCCAGGCCGCGCGTCTATGAGCTGTGCAAGATAGGCGTCATGCCGCCCACGGTCGTCCGGGTGTACCATCTCCCGTAGCTGGTCATAAGTGAGTGCGACTGACTGTGGCTGCAGCCCGAAAATCCGGTAGAGTTCGTCCGACCATTTGATGCCGCCGTCCGCCACCGTGTATTCCCAGCTACCAATGTGGCTGATGGATTGGGCGCGGCCAAGATCTGCGCTTACCTGGGTCAGGGCGGCCTCGGTGTGTTTGCGATCACTGATGTCCACGAAAGTGGCGACCACATGGGGCTCTCCCTGGAACTCGATGGTTTCCATGCTGGCGATGGCATGGAGAACACCGCCATTGCGCGCACGCAGAGCGAGTTCCATGTCGCGAACCGAACGCTGTTCATCGAGAGTCGTGCAAAGCAAGGCAGCCACAGGTTCCTCAAGCACGGCCAGCTCAATCATGGACCGCTCCACCGCCTCTTCTCGCGTCCATCCGACGAGGCTGGAGAAAGCGTCATTGACCTCCACGATTCGTTGATCGCGGCTGCGGCTAATGGTCAAAGCAACCGGACTGCTGCGAAACGCCTTGATCAGCCGCGTTTCGCCTTCACGAAGCATCTCCGTGGCCTGCTTTCGCGCCGTGATGTCTTCGGTGAACATGATAATGCCGCCAATCGAGCCATCTGCCTGACGCCATGGCTGAATCTCCCAGCGAATCCAGTCCGTCCGTCCGTCGGCACGCAAAAAGGCTTCTTCATCGCATTTTTCGACCTGACCGGTCAGACAGCGCTGATGGATTGCAAACCAGTGCGGCGGCGATTCAGGAAAGACCTCGTAGTGGCTACGCCCCACAATGGACTGAGCACCGAGGCGGTAATCCTTCATCCAGCGCTGACTGACGACGAGATATTTCATGTCACGATCCAGCATGGCGATGGCCGCCGGGCTGTGCTCTGTGTAAAGACGCAGCTGTTCTTCACGCTCCCGCAAAGTCCGAGTGCGCTTTTTCACCTGACCAGTGAGAAACCAATTCCAGCCGACGAGAAGCGCCAGCAGGACCGCCCCCCCAAGGGCACCGTAGCCGAGATAGCGCAGATACCGGGTGGTGCCCAATTTCTGCCCAAACCATTTTTTTTCGATCCGGGAAAACTCCACCTGCCCCACATCAGCGAATCCCTTCTCAATCAACTGCAGCAGACCGGCATTCCCCTTGCGAACGGCACGATGAAACTCTCCGATGCTGACCGGCTCCGTCATCCTGAATTCCGCCTCCAAGCCCTGCTTGTGGAGGAAGTAAAGAGCCGGTGGTTTGTCCGCGACGAAGACATTCACCTTGCGCTCATTGGCAGCGGTAATGATGGCCTCATAGTTTTTGTAGAGCAGCAGCGGGCCAACGCCATTGACCTGAAGGAGCTGCGCGCAAGAATCCCCCGCTTTGGCCGCCACAGGAAACCCCTTCAGCGAGGCCAGGTCGGTGATGCCTGACATCGTCGTGCGAAAAAAGATGGGGACTTGGAGAGTGGCGTAAGGTCGCGAAAAGTCCAGATATGTGGCGCGCTCAGCAGTCACGAAGACGGTGTCAATGACATCAAACTCCCCTGCTTTCATCCGCTCAATGGCAACGGCCCAATCCATGCCGTGGATCTCGGCGGTGATCCCCGTCTTTTTTTCCCAAGCCTGCCACTGATCGATGATGATGCCCTGCAATGTTCCGGCGCTGTCCCTGAAAACATAGGGTGGATAATTGTCATCTATCACCACGCTGATCTTGCTTTGTGGAGCAGGCTGCTGCCCAGAGGCGGACGTAGCGACACAGGCGAGCAAAAATACCACAATGAATCCGTGAACAAGGTGCAGACGTCGTTTGGCGGCGGTGATTTTCCTGATGCCTAGACAGCGCCTCGACCACCCACACCAAGTCTTCAAAAATTTGCGTCCAGAGGTCGGGCAATTCACTTGTTCCATTGCACAAGCACCACCCGAATTGAGAACAATGAAGGACGTTTCCAACATGATGAACTATGTCAGAGCGGGTAAAAGTTCATGACGTTTAAATTACCCTATCGAACCGTAGAGTCTACCGCTTTGAGCATCAAAGCGATGGAGGTTTCAGGCATTTTTCTAGTGAAATAGGAGCAGATTCCATCATGCGGCGACCTGAGCATGCAGCACCGCATCCAATGTTTTGAGGAGAGTTTCTGCGGTGTAGGGCTTGGGGATGAAATTTTTGACGCCCGCATTGGCGGCTTTTTCTTCCATGCCAGCGGCATTCATTCCACTGGCAGCAACGATGCAGATCTCTGGATTCATCCGCATGAGCACCTGAATCGTCGCCGGTCCGTCCATCACCGGCATCATCATGTCTGTAAGCACCAAAGCGACTTCAGAGCGATGCTTGGAATAGAGGGAGACTGCCTCGGCACCATCCGCAGCCAGCAGAACACGGTATCCAAACGTTTCCAAGGTCTGTTTGGTGATCTGTTGTACGGCCGCCTCATCATCGACGACGAGGATCAGTTCACGATTGCCACGCGGCAGGTCTCCAGGCACGGCTGCTTCGATTTCTGCATGTTCGGACATGTGCGCGGGCAGATAGATATGAAAGGTGGTGCCTCTTCCCAGCTCACTCTCCACCCGCAAGAAGCCATGATGGCTTTTGACGATGGCCATGACCGATGAGAGTCCAAGCCCGGTGCCCTTCCCCAGTTCTTTCGTGGTGAAAAACGGTTCAAAGATGCGGTCGATCACCTCAGGCGGCATGCCAGTGCCATTGTCTTCCACCTGGATGTGGAGGTACTGCCCGGGTTTGGCACCAGGCATCATTGACGCGCATTGTCCATCCAACACCATGTTCCTGGCAGAAAGTTTCAACTGGCCACCGTTGGGCATGGCATCACGTGCATTCACACAAAGATTGAGCAGCACCTGGTGAATTTGGGTGGGATCCCCCTGCACGACCCACAAGGGTGCGGGAATGGTGCAGCGAACCTGGATGCTTTTCAAAAAAGTCTCGTTGGTGATCTTTTCGACCTCCTTGAGCAGATGCCCGACCTGCACCGCCAGCTGCCTCCCTTCCACACCTCTGGCAAAGGAGAGGACTTGCTTTACCAGATCCGCGCCGCGTTTGGCGCTGCACTCAATAGTGGCAAGAATTTCATGTTTTTGAGC
>NZ_JBIPNG010000158.1:0-13023 GCF_044373815.1 Prosthecobacter sp.
ACTTCGATGAGCTTGCCAAAGCGACTGTGGTAGGTGGCGCAGAATTCATCCCACCCGGCTTCATCGAGGACGTTGAGCGCGACGAGTTGGAGGTCTTCGGCACGGAGGCCATCGCGATGGACGATGTAGAGGCGGAGTCGGAAGGGGGACTGGCTGTCGAAGTCGTAGGCGGTCATGCGGATGCCATCGACCTCGGCGCTGCTTTCCTTCTGCGGATTGACGGAGGCGATGTCCTTGGGCCAGCCGTTGAAGACTTTGGCTTTGAGTTCCTGCATCCAGGTGTCGCTCTGCTTGGACCAATCGGCGGCATTGGTGGCGGGTGCGGGGGCTTTGGCCATGGGGACGAAGGTTTCGTCGGCCTTGGTGTTGATCTCGTCCTTGGGGATCTCGGTGAAGACGCGCAGGGAGGCGGGCTGGATGGTTTTCTTGGCGCCTTCGTCGAGCACGGCCATGGAGTCCGCACCTTTGAGGAAGCGCTCGAACCAATGGAAGGCGCCGATGTTGAGAGGCTGCAGGTCTTTGTGCGGGCCTTCGGAGACCTGGAGGCCGATGTTCCCCTCCTTGCCGAGGAGAGTGTAGATCTTGCGCACGTTTTGGTAGATGCGGAAGACGCCGTCGATGGGGAAGATGGTGTCTTTGTCGGTGTTGACGATGAGGAGCGGGCGCGGGGCGGCGAGGGCGACCATGCGCTCGAAATTCCAGCGGTAGGTGTTCAGGAAGAACATGCAGTCGCAGTGGCCTTCGACGCAGCCGTCGATGACCTGATTCTGCATATCCGTGACGCCGGCGGTGGGGGCGCTGGCTTTGATGCGCTCATCCAGCGCGGTGATCCACCAGGAGTAGGCTCCGCCGCCGCTGCGGCCGGTGACGCCGAAGCGGGTCTTGTCCACTTCCTTGCGGGTTTCGAGGTAGTCGAGCGCGCGGATGCAGCTCCAGGCTTCCAGCCCGGCGGGCGTGTAGCCGCGTGAGAACCACCACCAGCGGCCTTTGCTGTAGGTGCCGTGGTGCTCGCCACGGATCTCGCCGAGCTGCACGGTGTCGATGATCATGCAGGCGTAGCCGTGGCGTGCGTACCAGACGCCGTGGTGCTCGTAGCCGGCCTTGTTGCCGAGGCTGACGCCGTCCTTGACCACAACGGCATGGCCGCAGACGTAGAGGATGGTGGGCAGGGGCTTTTCGACTTTGTCTGGCAGGTAGAGATTGGCCGTGACGTAGAGTCCGGGCATGGACTGGAAGTGCATTTTTTCCACGATGTAGCCGTCGCCTTTGAGCTCGCCGGTCTTGGTGGCATTCAGCGGGGTCTTTTCCGGGAGGGGATCGAGGCCGAGCATTTCAAAGAGCTGGCGGCGGTATTCGGGGGCCTTGGCCTCCCAGTCTGCGGCGGTGGTGATCTGCGCGAGTCCGTTTTCTGCGGTGATCTCGCGTGTCTGCTCGGCGAAATAGCGGTCGATGAGCCTGTTTCCCGGGGTGTCAGGGGTCTTTTCAGGGTAGGGCGAAGCCGCGAGGAGAAGGGACGGCAGCAGGCAGAGGAGCAGGGAAGTGCGCATGAGATGGATGACAGCCAAAACGCGCTTCAAAGGCAAGAGTGATCCGTCTTTTGCATCGGCGCACAAAAGTGCACGAAAATGCAAAACAGTGGTTGCATAAAAACTCAGGCGTCTATATTCGCGGCCCCTGTTTTTCACACCTGCTCGGGTGGCGGAATTGGTATACGCGCAAGACTAAGGATCTTGTGCCGAAAGGCTTAAGGGTTCGAGTCCCTTCCCGAGCACCACTGAAAAAACTTCCCCCTCACTGGGGGAAGTGGCAAATGAGCGGCAATATTCTTGCAAGGAAGGCGCAACGGATCGACAATCGAAGTGACCAAAAAAAGGCACTGATTGACCAAATCCGCCGATGAAATTGACCAAATCGAATGGCTCTGAAGAGAAGCCACATGTGATGTGGAAGGGCAGAAAGTATGCCCTCATGCCCTACTTGAATGGGTTCCGAATTCGCTCCCGCGCGCGCGGCGATGAGATCGACTGGAAGTTCACTCACATGTCAGCGGACAAAGCAGGCAGGGAGGCATTAAAGAAGTTCGAAGAGCGCGCCGAGGGAGTGCGACCAAAACGCGGCACACCGACATTGGAAGATCTGATAGCGGCATATAAGGAGATCCCAAAAAGAGCAGGGCAGGCAGCTGAAAAACAAAACATCTACTGCCTGAGATCTGTTGTTCGCACCGCTCTTGGCAAAACCCTCGACAAGGCGTTTCCTCAGCAAATCGGGCCGGATCTGTGGGCAGAGTTCCAAAAGGCACGGCTTGACGGCCGTCTGGACTACTCCACCCGCCGCCCAGGCAATGCCGCGATCAATTCCACGGTGCGATGCGCGAAGTCCATTTTCATCCCCCAACTCATCGCCGACTACGCCAAGAAGGGAATTGAAATTCCTGCCAATGCCACGGTCATTAAATGGTTGCCAGAGATGGCCCTGCCAAAACCGAAAGCGTTAGGGGCCGCTCTGCTCGCCAAGTGGCTCTCCCTGCCAACTGGAGACCCTATGCGCGACGCGATAGGATTGGGGCGCTTTGCAGGCCTGCGCCGTGAAGAGGCCAGCGCATGCCGGCGCGATTGGATCGTGGAAGATCGAGGCGCGGTTTATGTGGAAATGAGAGACCGGCCAGATCAGGGGTTTCTCACGAAGACAGGGGAAATGTATCGGGCTCTGGTTGTGAACGATGAATTTGCCACAGAACTGCTTGCGAAGCCTGCAGGCCACATCGTCACGATGCCGAAGCGGATCCGCAGCCGCGACGAATGGTTTGAACGCAAGCCGCAAGCATGGCTCAAACCGTTTGTTGGAGGCGCGAAAAAACCGTTCCACCGCCTGCGAAGCCTCTACGCTGATGAAGTGGCCGAATTCACAGAAGAAGCTGTTGCCGCGCGACAAGCAGGCATCAAGGCTGCGAGCAAGAACCTTGGCCACACGAACACGGCTACGACAAAGAAGAGCTACCTTTCTGGCGACACGAAGCCGCAAAAGAAAGGAGCGGCCTGATGCCCTACGCTGATCCAGAAAAGGCCCGCGAGGCAAAGGCCAAGTGGTATCGCGAGAAGCGAGCCTCTGATCCAAAGTTCGCGGCCAAAGAGAAAAAGCGCGTGAAGAAGTGGAAGAAAGAAAATCGCGACGAGCTGCTGCCTAAGATGCGGGAATATTCGAAAGAGTGGGAGAAGCGGAAGAAGTAAAATCAAGCCTGCTTTGCGATGGCCAAAACGGCAGAGTCATGCCGTTGCAATTTGTTCGGCAACCGCAAATATGGTCATGGCGCCTCCCATCGGCGGCGTATCGACGTAGCGTGCCACCAGCGCGGATGAGATTCGCGGGATCACCCATTCGTCCCAATGGTTGGCCGGAACCGCTTCGCCATAGGTCAGTGCGCCGTTGATCAGTGCAGCCACAGGGTAGTATGATCCACCCACCTTGAGCGCCACCTCAACAGTGACACCTGAAAGAGCGCCGTCCCCAAACACGCTGATCTTAACAGGCAGCACCGACTTGACTCCGCTTTGCGGAATCAGTGTGACCTCTTGCACCGCGCCGCTGTCGCTGGTTGCGTCTGTACCACTGCCGCCACCCGTGATAACATAGGCGGTGGGCTCAGTATTCACCGTGAAGATGAGCCCTGAAGCTGCCCCTGTCGTGGACTTGGTCAAGAGCATGAAATCATAGCCGTCGTTGCTGGCGTATGCCGTGACTCCTGGAATGCTCAGCGCGTTAATGGCGTCGCGGAAAGCTGGAGCCATGACCGACGATGAGTTAAACGTAGCGTCAAGCCAGATGGTCCCGTTGGCCGGGTCCGTGTCGCTCAAGGTGAAATTATAGCTCGACCCATCTACGTAAAGCGTGAAGGTGGCAAAGTTGTTAGACACAAAGTCCATGCGCAAATTTGGCGGGGCGGTGGCTGCCGCACCGGCAGATGTGTGGCCTTGCAGTGTGCCATATCCACGAACAAGCGCGCCACCACCACCGTCTGCCAGCGCTGCAATGGCCTCAGCTGTGCGAAGAGGTGTCATCGTCTTGCCATTGTTTGTGCCAGCCTCAGCCTCGGCTTGGCTGGCAATGGGAAGACCGCCGCTGCTGCTGAACTTCGACGTCAGGCTCATAGAGCTTCCGCCTCCACGGTGTAAAGGGTAACTTGCGTGTTGCTCTGATCGACACGGCGGAACTTCAGTTCAGAGGCGTTGAGAACGCTGAACTGATAGCCCTGCCCGTCTTTCAAACGGAGCACGCCGGCGTCAGAGCCGATCTTAAACTCAAGCTCCGTGCCAGTGTTGTTGACCACCGTGAGGGAGTTGCATTTCACGTCGCCGAGCGCAGTCCACTGCGTGCCATCTGCGTCTGATTGAGGATTGAGGAAGTAGGATTTCATGGGGCGACGGGGGTGACGTATTTGCCGCCGGTGAGCGCCTTGTAGCGCGTCTGGGCGAGACTGATGAATTCGATCCATGCCTTTTCCTGCATGTCTCGTGGAAGGTCTTTGATTGCGTTTCCGGTCTTCGCTGGGAGCTTGGCAATAGCCGCACGCGACTTGTCGATCAGAGGTGGGATTTTCTCAGCCTCCCAGGTGTTTTCCAATTGCTTGGCCTGAGCGCTGATGGCGGCCATAACAACCTGCCCAGTTGGAGAGCCGAGGAAATTCCCAACAACATCGACAAATCCTGCACAGGATGTCAGCAGCAAAGCGGCGATGATGACAGGTGCTTTCTTTGCGGCCTCGATTGCGACGCTGACAGCATCGAGATCTGGCACGGCATACTTGCGAGCGATGAAAGACAGGCCAGCTTCGATGCCACCAAGAATGATGGCCGAAACACCACCGGCGATCACGCCAGCATGAGCAGTGTCGAAGCCATGACCGACGAGCCACGCTGTGATGATGGCGGCGCCGACTGCGGAGTATTTGATGGCCTGACGGGCGAGCCATCCGGCATTCGTGGAGACGAGGTTGAGGAGCATGTTCATGGTTTTGGATTAAGTATGGCTTGGCAGAGACGGGGGAGATTGCTTTTGATCTCGTTGAGAGTTTTTTGATTCTCCTGCTGAATAGCGATGGTTGATTCAGTGAGCTTCACTTGGCATTCGGCCATAGATGCCTGACGTGCGATGTATGCCTCGATCATCCTTTCAGCGTGAGGAGTCCCCCAAAGAACAATCTTTCTCAGCGTGTAAGCAATGACGGCCAGCCATGCCCCAGGAATACCGAGCGTTTGAAGCAGTGGCATCAAGGCATCCCCAGTGCTTGGAGCGGCCACTTGCGCCAGCACATCGGCTGAGGAAACAGCCACGAGTAGAACGATAGATTCGAGAATGTGAAAGGGCTGAGTCATAGTGAAACTTTGAAGTTTCCCGCCTGATCGCGGGTGATTTTTGGAGGCGTCGAATAGCCGTAGAGAACTCGCCCGTTTTTCTGGTCACACAGAGAGGATGTCGCTGCGATGGTGATTCGCATGCCGCGAGCAATGCAGACCGAGAGCCAGTATTCCACGCATGCCCTTCCGGTCTGACCGTCCGCATGCTGCCCGGCGGTGAAGTCGCAGCCGTAGAGCTTCAGATGCTTCACCTGCATTAGCAGTGCCAAGCCAACAGCATAGGCCACCGTATTGTTGAAGTAAGGGTATCTGCAGCAGTTCAGCACATCCTCCAGCGGATAAGCAATCGAACCGGGGAAACCATCATACTTGCGCTGAGAATAGAGCGGACCGGGATGTTTCGCGAGCCAGTCGCCGAAGCCTGCAAGCGCAGGGTTTGCCTCGCGACCAGCTTTGGCGAAGTAGGGTAGCGCATCCATGCAGATGAGCCGGTCATGCTGAATGACTCCACCCATCGCATTGATGGCCCAGGTCTCATCGGCTACCGCATGGCGCGAAGACTTCGCCAGGCAATCAGCCAGATAGTCGATATGACTCGGCCCCATGGCCACAATCGCCACGGTGTAGGGATTGCCGCCGTCTCCAGTGGACGTGCTCATGCTGTCGGCCCCCTTTCATGTGCTGGCAGATACTCCGAGTTCCAGAAGGCTAACGAGTGAGCCATCTGTCTCTCGTTTGAGCGAGGCATAAACCAAGTAGGAAACTCGCGCCGAACACCAAAGCAAAGCTCATGGCGGCCGTCATGCGAAGGAAAGCGCAACACGTCGCCGGTGATCGTTTCAAGAAATGCAGAGGGAATAGCTTCGGATGTTTCACGGATGTGGAAAAAGAAAGGCCGGGTGCCTTCAGCGCAGGCCAGCTCGTAGATGCCGCTGTCAGTTTTGACGAAGCTGCCTTTAGGGCCCGTGGGTCCCATTGGACCAGATGCACCTGCATTACCATCTGGCCCAGCGCTTCCCGGGAATCCATCGGGACCTCGGTTTCCCGTCGGCCCTCGGGGCCCCGTTGGACCCATCGGACCGGTCGGGCCTCGATTACCATCTGGACCTGGGTTTCCAGTTGGGCCTTGGTTTCCATCCGGTCCTTGGTTTCCCGTGTCACCTCCTGCTGCACCGCGAATGTCCACTCCGCTGCCAATGAGGGTAACTAGTCCGGACGGTCCAATGTATTTGCCCGTGTCAGGCTTTGTCCCTTCTCCGCCAACCCAATCAATGACCCGTTGCACGCGACGCTCACCATCATTTGTGACCGCCAAAACTGGAGTCCATCCATTATCACCGGGTGCACCATCAGCGCCATTGGCACCATCTGCACCATCAGCGCCGTTATCGCCAGGGGCTCCAGTCGAACCCACCGGACCCGTAGGGCCTGTGAAATCCGACTTTGGGAACACTCCAAAAACGCCACTGGCACCGAAGCCAAGAACTGAATTTGGCTGAGGCTGGATGGCCTCCAGAGGATTCTCGCTGCTTATAACCCGCACACCCTGATTGGTCACGCGCTCGATGTCCTGAACGATCATCGTCAGCCGGTCGAGCGCGCCTTCGTGCGTCTTTGCTGGGAAGGCGTCCTGTGGCTCGTAGCTCACTGGCTGGACTCGTGCCGTCTCACGGTAGATTGTGACGTGATGCGTGTTGTTGTAGGCCGACGTAGTGACGAGCGATCCCGTCGATCCATTGCCGCCGGTGACCACATAACCCACGCCGTTCTGCAAGAGCGTCTCCGCACCATCACTGTCTGACACCACTACCCGCAGATCAGCCGCCGCGATGAACGGAAACGTGACGGGATAGGAGGTCACTGTCGAGTTGTTCCCGACATACTGAACGCGTGATTCTGTGGTCTGTACGGCCATGGGTTCTAGTTCCTAGGTTATCACTGTTTCAGCAGATTCAAGACCATTTCACGGGTGGCCTTGTATTGGGGGTGCTGCGGGTTGTGGTAGCTCGCATAGAGCGGGTTCTGCGAATCAGTCTGGATGAGCTGGGCCTGCACCTTCGGGTCTCCCGTCAGAGTGGGGTTGCCGCCATTCACGAGTGACTTTTCACCGGTCGCCACCGCGAGGCGATGAAAGGCCTTCAAGACATCGGGATCAGTCAGAGAATAGTGGTCCGCTTTCAGCCCTGCCGTGGCCGCTGCTTTCTTGGCGAGCGCCGTGTTCTTTTCAAAATCGGCACCCCAAGTTTCCTTCAGGGCCTTTTCATCTTGTTGGAATTTCAGCGTGGCTTCCGCCTTGAACTTCTCCGCTTCACCTTTTGCGCGAGAGTCTTCCAGGGAGTTGTATTTCTCCACGAGACTTGAAAGCGCCTTGGGGCTGATGTGATTGGCATTCGCCCATTCACTGAGACCCTTGGCCAGCGGCTCGTTCCATGTCGTTCCCTCCGGCAGCTTCTCTGGCTTGGGAATGTCCCATGCCTTCGCATCATCTGGCAGGCCGAGCATCTCGCGCCATGCCTTGACCTGTTCAGGACTGCTCTTCTCATCAGGCATCTGGGGCCGGGTGGAGAGCTGCTTCTGACCATGCAGGAATGACTTGGCGAAGTCGGGGAAGGTTTTGAAACGTGCGAGCTGCGGTGCCGCGTCCTTGAACTCGTCCCCAAGTTTCGCGTGCCAGTCCTGGGAGAAAGAACCATCAGGCTGAAACACCTGTTCGCGGAAAGTGGGTTGCGCCTGTTGTTGTTGCTGCTGACTACCTCCGCCACCACCGACGCCGGTGCCTTGTGCGCCATCGGTGGTCTCTGCGAATAGTGGGAATTGAATGCTGAATTTCATGGTGGTACGTGTTGGTGTTATTCTTGCCTGTCTCTGACCAACTCCCCGTGCGTGACGAGGTATTGGATCACATCAAAGCGCCCGCATTGACGAGCGTCTGAAACATTGCCGGACTGTGAAGCCGAAGAGCCGAAGACCCGCTGGATGTGATCGACGATGCGCCGTCCATCCTCCGACTGAAGGGCCTTCATAATTTCGCGCTTCACTTCGAGCGCCTTTTGGATGTCTGCGTTTGGTTCGCTCATTGCATGGCCTCCGCGAGTTGTTTAACCTTGTTCGGATCTACCTTGGCCACGTTGCCAGCTGCTTTGCTTGCAGACTCCGCCATGGCCATCTGCTGTGCCTGCTGCTGCTGCTCCATCCGTTGCTGACGCATGGCGTCACGGTCTCTCACAGGACGCAGGTAGGAAACGGGCAGACCATTGCCACTGAACGCCTCGCGGGCAGGTTCGTCAAAATTCACGTTATCCACCACGCTCTGGTCAAACTGCGCAATGCCCTGGAGCTGCATCAGGGCGGCTTCCATGGCGGAGCCATTCATCCCGCGCATTTCGATGTCGAAGCGCGATTGGTAGCTCAGCGCCGGACTCGGGATAGTCCCCATCGTGTCATTCAGCGGCTCGATCAGTTCTTGAGGTGGAGGTTCAAAATAGCCCAGCTCAAGGCACAAGCTGAAGACGCGCTGAAGCAGTGGCGTATGAAGCTCCATCTTCAGTCGTGTGAATGATGGGGAAATCTGCGAAATCTGCTCACGTAGTCGGGCATTAACCCAGGTGGCCGTGACGTTCTTTCCATCGGTCTGGCCGAACATCTGGAAGAGATCGACAAAGAAATGCTTCCGAATCGCCTCCTGACGTTCTTGAACTCGCTGCAAGCCAAGGTCGTATTTTCCACCCATGGCAAATTCCTTTGGCACGGCATTAGCCGCTTGAGGATTGCTGTCGTCGAACTCGTTGATTGCGCCGGCGGAAAGATCGATCTCACCTTCCATGCTGGCGGGTTTCAGAATTGGCGGGAAAGCCGCCTTCTCTGCCAGAGCGTCCAACCACATCTGCAGCAGGTTCACCTGCTTTGCTTCTGGCAGCGCCGCCCATGCAGGCGACCAGCCATAAACGCCACCCAGGCCGCTGTTCCATTCGAGGAACCTCGACACCATCGAGGGCATCTCGGAATATCCAGACTCAAGGCATACATGCTTGTCTGAAAGCTCGACGTACACCGAAGCCACCGGCATATTCAGCGGCCCGCCTTCATCTGGCTTGAGGTCCTCGGCTCTGCGAGGATAAATGGCATGGATGAATTTGAACTTGCTCGACTTCTGCGAAACGTCCTTGGATGCGAGAGCATCAAGAATCTTCTTTGGCAGATTCGCGTTTCCAAACTTCTGCTCAGCCTGCCGCGCCGTCAGCTCGAACTCACGAAACACGGTGTCAACATTGCCTTCATCATCCTCTTCAATGGCGAAGGAACCGACAGGAAAGGTGCGGAAATTGAGAGCATGCTTTTTACCAGCCTCCACATACAGCGCGGCGGTGCCGAAACATGACCGGTCCAAATAGAACTCGTGCACCGAGGTGTAAAAATTGCTGGAATTGGCCAGCAGATCCCGTGCAGTAATCGTGCACTGTTGAAACCATCGCTTGGCATCTTCCGACTCTTTGAACCTCGGCGGGGGCGTGAAGGCGAACCAGTTCTCGCCATGCGCCCATGAGAGTTGGCCGTTCGCTAGAACCGTGTTGGCATGAATGGCCGTGGTATCAAACAGCCGGGACTCGCGGGCGGTGCCAGCGGAGGTCGGTTGAGGCGAGCCGCCAAACTTGCGCGGCATGAGATATTCACTCAGCTGCTGCCACAAGGTAACCCAGGGAGCACGAACCGCCACCATCTGACCCCATCGGTCGATGATCTCGGCAGCGATTTGGTTCGCAGCATCCATCAGCCGAGCAGGGTTCGCTGGCCTCCGAGCTTGGTTTCTCCGGCCACGACTGCAGCCTGCATGGAGCGCCGTTTAGCAGCATCTCGCCGCGCCTGATCTTCAGACGCCGCCACATCAGCATTGCTGGACGTTGGAGCAGCTGACTGCGGATCATACTTCGGCGGGTCAGGAATCTTCTGGTCGGCCTGCTGTTTCATCAGCGCCATTTGCGCTTCGAAGTTCTTTTGGTTTTGCGCCATCATTGCGCCAACGCCGCCGTCGCCACCACCTCCACCTTTGTGAAGTCGTGTCAGCCTGCCATCTGGTCCGACAAGATCGGCAGAGAAGTAGGGGCCAAAGGAGAACTCGGAATATCGCATGATGGTCAGTCTTGAAGGTGGCCTTGCGGGCAAACCGCTCCCCGTTGCCGGGAAGTGCTTATTTTTGAGTCTAGGAACTCGAACCCATAGTATCGAAGGACATTCTTTCGCTCAACTCCTATTTTCGGCAGATGGTAGGGAAATAGCCTCCACGCCGCATCCATCCTCCCGGCCACCAGATAGAGCAGCCAGGCGTCGCAGCACTCGGCAGGGAACGCATGCCACGGATTCACCACCAGCGCATCCGGCGCCGATGAATCAACCGGACGCGCCAGCACAAAATACTCCGGCGTGCTGAAGACGTAGCCGTTGAGCAGGTGAGCCTCAACGTCCTCACGAAAGGTGCGAGCGCACGGCTCACGTTCATACACAGCAGCGGCTCGTTGGGAGGGGGTCATTTGGTCAGATTTTCAAGCACCTTTGCCGCGTCCAAACCGAGATGCGAGAGGGCCGCGACCCCGGCGGCTGTATCATTGAACATGCCGAGAACCGAAAGCGCCGTATCCAAATCTTTCAGAATGGAAACAGTGTCGCCCTCGAAGTCCACCGTCTTCAAACGACTGCCACCCGAGAACATGTTGCCATCATTGAGCAGCAAGCTCATGCCAGGAATGCCGTGCAATGGGCCAGCTAGAGCCGCGATTACGAGGCGGTCGGGACTCCACTTCTTTTCATCATCATCGCCCTTGGCTTCCTTCCACAGGTTTTTGATGATCTGCGTCATTAGTCCGCCAACACCGAAGACAAGGAACATGGTTTTCGCGAATTGAGCAGGATCCGACTTTGCCTTTGTAGCAGACCATGCGGCAAGAGCGATTTTCTGCCGCGCTTCTGAAGCGTAAGCCCATCCAACCTTCGCCAGCGGATTTGTGCTGGTGATCTCCATCAGCGACCGCGTGGCCATGCGGGTAGGCTGTGCCACCTGCTCAGTGTCGCGTTCGGCTTCGGTGTGAGCGTGCTTTTCCAGTTCAGCGCCAGACAATCCCAAGGCCCGGCCGGTTCCACGGTGGTAGTCTAGCAGCAGCGCATACGTTCCCGCTGTGCACAGCGCATCCGCACCGCTCAAGAGTTGCCCCAGGCCGCGAGCAGTGCGAGTGATTTGATTCGGTTTTGACGCCGCGCCGAGTGCTTCCATGGACTGCCGGACAATCGGCGGTGCAGACTTGAAACGTCGCTGAATGAAATCTGAGCTGATGGCGTCACCGTAACCCAGCCGCCCGGTGAGCAGTTTGGACATGCCGCGCAGATACGCCCCAACAGGCATCTTGACCGATGCCGCAGCGAGCTGCGTTGTCTGAACAAGCAGAGTTGAGAACCGACCCAGCAAACCAACACTGGCAGCGCGGCCCGTCATGCGCCCGAGGAGCTTGTTCATTTCAAGGGATGCCGAAGCATCGCGGAAGCCGCCCTGTGCGATGGCGTCCACCCATTTGCGCAAAGCCGTGGCCGCTGGTTCACCTCCCTTTGCCTTCACTGCATTCAGTACATCGCGATTGCCGAGGATGGCGTTTGCCTCCACAGCCAGATCGTAATACGACTTCCAGTATTCGAGCTGCCGTGTGTGAATCAGCAGGGTCTGCAGTGCGTCGCGGAACTCAGGCTCAGCGATGGCATTTCTCGACCGCGTGCGGAGACTGCCAGGCGTCAGAATGGAACCGCTCGACATCGCCGCACCGGTCACAGGATCTACAACCTCGCCCGCCTTCGTCTGAGCGGGGGCAACGGTGATTGGCGCATAGTTGTCGTGCGCCGGCATATTCACTCCATAGCGGGCACGATACAGCGGATTCAGCGTGGCCCACTCAGCGCCGTATTTCTTCATGATCCAGCTCATCAAGATCCTTGCCTCAGGAGTCAGGGCCTTGGTGATTTCGTCAATCCAAGCCTGATCGTAATGCCACTTGCCGGACGGCTTCCCATCCTCATCAAGGTGGCCCTCCATGTGGCGACGACCGGCTTCCTGTCTCCACATCAGCAAGGCTTGGATGGCTTCGAGTTGCGAGAGTTCTCCTTTGGCCGTCTTGATCGTGCGCTGTGCCATGTCGAAGCGGAGGCGTTCACCCTTCAGCGTGCCCCCGGCCATATCTGTAAACAGCTTTTCGACCTCATCAGCGAGAGCTTGGTTCGCGTCTTCGTATTGCCCAGAAGATTCTCGCTCAGCATCGACGAGCGACTTCACTCGGTCGGACTTCTCGCCAAAGTCGTAGCTCAGGACCTCATGGAAGCTGGATAGCGACAGGAAACCACCCTTGATCCTGCCCAGCAGGGTGGCCGCTTCTTTGTCCGCCGCGTCGCGTTCCGGCTTCAGGCCCGTCTTGCCGGTGTCGTCGATGAAATCTTGGCGCATCCCGGCACGCCGTTCCTTGCGCTCGATCTCCGCCAGCTTCCACTTGAGCCACGCGCCCTCATAAATGCTGCGCAGGGTATCGATCGCGGAGAAGATGCGTCCCGAGTCGGCACCATCATAGATCGTAGTGAAAAGTGGTTGCCCTTTCTTGCCTGTCTTTCCAGTCGCTTCCGTGCGCGGATAAAGGTCACCCAA
>NZ_JBIPNG010000565.1:0-3832 GCF_044373815.1 Prosthecobacter sp.
CTTGCGTGATGCTGGGCGGAAGATGCTCTCAAACCGGCATGCTCGCCACCTCATTTGGCCAGTCGTTCCAGCACATTCTGCGTGATGCGTATCACCGCGGCATCACCACCCTGCAGGCCGTGCGCCCAGTCGGTGGTGGCGGCGGTGAAGACCGTGCCTCCACGCGTGTAGAGTCCCAGGCAGGCTGCGCCCGTGCGGCCCTTCTCCCACTGCTCATACCATTCCGCATCATCGGGGTGCCAGCGCACCGGGCACGTGGCCAGGACTTCAAAGGTCTTCGGCGTACCATCCTTGAAAGTCGGAAATGGCAGGCCGTCCTTCCACTTGAGCTCACAGCCATCGCATTCATAGCCCACGATGGTGTCCTTGCCGCCGAACTTGTCACCACGCTTCAAGCCCGTGCCTGCCAGCACCCAGTGGTCGGGGCGGTGCACCTCATACTCCGCCGGATCAGTCATGAACTGCCCATGACTTTTGCGATAGCCACCCCACAGAAAGCCGACCCCCGTCAGTTCGTTCTCAGGACGTTTCAGCAGATGATGGCTCCATGCCGTGCTCAGCGTTTTGAAGTCACGCGTCGCGAAGACGGGGTCCAGGTGGTAGTTCTGTTTGCAGCAGGTGAAGGCGCGGCCGTTGTCCTCCGCACGGACCTGCCAGCAGCAGGTGTTCCCGCTGAAGAAGGCCACATTGCCACCCTTGCCGATCCACGCTTCCAGGTTGTCGCGCATCGGCGTGCTCCAGTACTCATCATGGCCCACACTCAGCACCAGCTTGTAGTTCGTCAGCATCTCCGGGCGAAATTCCAGATCGTCATTCGCGGCGAATTCCAGCGCGTAACCATTCTTCTCCGCCCACTGCACAAAGGGCAGCTCCCACCGCGCAAACTGCGAAGGCCCGGGCCGCTCGAAACTCGCCCGATGCCCCTGATTATTCGAAAGGCTGTTGTAGGCATACACAGAAAATCCGCCCCAGTTGTTGTACGCATTGTACGTGTTCGTGCAAAGTTGCAGCAGGATCTTCGAGGTCGTGCCCGGTTGGGCCTGCCGCACTATAAACCACGCGCTGCTCTCCGCGGTACGTTTGCCACGATGCGACCATTTGCCGCCGGCATCGGCTGCGCGCAGGCTCACCTCATAGTAGCCGCTTTTCCATGCCGCACCGCTGGGTACTCGCACACTCTCCGGCCAGCGGCAACCATTCGCAGAGGCATCCTCCGGCACCGGATACGCAGCACCGGGCACATCCGATTTCTTCCACACGACCTCTCGGGTTGCCCCCAGACGCGCCACCTCGATCTCATACTTCGCCGCCGTCGTACTCACATGGATCGGAATCTCCTCCCCCTGCGTGATGCTTCGCTGCCCGGCATAGCCTTCGATGAACAGCGAGACGGGATCTGCTGCATGCAGAGATGAGACGGCGAATAAAAGGAGAGCGAGAGTACGGCGCATGCATACCGCTACGCGAGAGAAGGGCCGGCGCTTTCACGAAGCTCGATAGCAGTCTGGAGTATCGGCATCAGTCGGTGGAATAGACGAAACATGCTCTCAACCGTAGGATGGGCGTGGCGACAGCCCGCCCGTCTACGAGGATATTGAAAACGTCACACTCTTTCAGCACTACCCAAGCCCACACGGCAGCGAGCCCTACTGCTCCGCTTCAGAAAGCTTAGCCGCTTCGCGCTTCAAAATGCGGCCTACCCGATGCTTCGCCAGGTACACCTGCGCCGCATTGACGCCGAGTTCCTTCTTCACGCGTTCAGGGCTCCATCCTTTGATCACGTAGCAGGAGAAAATCTGGAACTGACGTGGCGACACCAGCGCACGCACCCGGCGCAGCGCGATGTCCATCACCTTGTCCTGCCACTCTTTCTCCCACAGCTTCTCCAGCGCCACGCCATTCGGATCAGCGCAGCGATCGATCGGCGCCGTGCGGCGCTCGTCGGTTTCGTCCGCGTACAGATTGGCCTCACGGCTCTGCTGCTTCTTGCGTCGGCGGAATTGGTCCAGAATGCGCCAGCGCGCCTGATTGAGGAGGAATGATTTGAAGGAGCCCAGGCTGGTGTCGAACTTCTTCTTCTGCAGGTTCTTGGCCACGCCGATGAAGGTCTCCTGCACCACATCATTGGCCTCGTCGTCACTCAGGCCCGTCTTGCGCGCCACGTGGAAGACGAAACCCGAATAGGTGCGGTAAAATTCATCCCAGCTCGCCCAGTCATCCCAGTTGTCCAATTTTTCAATCAGCGTCTTCCGGGTCGGGGGCGATCCAGAGGTCTCCTTGAGGAGTTCTTCAGTTTCAGCGACTTTCGGGAGGTCGGACATGCGGGGGGGGATAGTAACGGCGGCTTCGGTGGAGGCAACGACGTTTTGTCATCCATTCGATAGATCGTCCTTTAGGAAAGCGTATTGCATCGTCCCCAAAACCAACCCCCCCGGCCCAACCACCCCAAATGCCGGTCAGACTTCCCATGCCAAATCATCGTCTCTTCCAGCCTGCCGTCGCGTTTCTCACGCTTCTGGCCCTGGGATTGAGCTCATGCAGCACGGGGTTTTACAAAAAATGGGCTGACAAGGAAACCTACGGCATCCTCCGAAAAAAAGCCAGTAAGGTGCCAAACTCAGGGCAGGCGTTTCTGGACATCACCCCACCGCCACCGGTGAGGCTGGAGGAACTCCGCAAAAGCATGAAGAAGGAGGAGTTTCTGGGGGATCGCGCCTACCTGGAGGAGCATGCACGCGTGATCAGTCTGGCTGAGGCTTTGGACTTCGCGGTGCATCGCAACCGTACCTACTTGGTTCAAAAGGAAACGGTCTATCTCGCCGCCCTGAACCTCACCCTCGTGCGCCAGCAGTATGGCCCCATCATTTCAGGCAGTGGCTCCACCACCAAGGCCAGCACCGATGCGGTCACCGGCATCAACAACTTGGTCCGCACCTCCACGCTCACCACCACCGGAAATCTGGGATTTTCGGCACTCACGCGCACAGGGGCCCTGCTGGCCACAAACCTGACCACCAATTTTGTACGGTTCTTCACCGGTGGCAAAGACAGCGGCATCTCCCAGCTCGGCTTCTCCCTCGCTCAGCCGCTCCTCAGTGGTGCCGGCTATCTCTCCGCCTCAGAAGTGCTGACTCAAAGCGAGCGCAGCGTCCTCTACGCCATTCGCACCTTTGCCCAGTATCGCAAATCCTTCGCCGTGGACATCGCCGCCCAGTATTACGGCGTCATCCAGTCCCGCGAGACCGCGCGCAATGCTTACCTCGCCTTCAAAGCCTTCGACTTCGTGGTGGCCCGTGAGACCGCCATGCAGAAGGAGAATGCCAACAGCACCAAGTCCTCCGTCTTCCGTCTCGTTCAGTCCCGCATCGTGTTTGAGCGTTCATGGCTCAGCGCCATCCGCGACTACGAGCAGGCACTGGATGACCTGAAGGTCAATCTCGGTCTGCCCGTCACGGAGCGTTTCGTCGTGGACTACAAGGACAAGGACGCCCTCCAGATCATCGAATCACCCGGCACGCTGGAAGAAGCCATCACCATCGCCATGACCAACCGCCTCGATATCTGGAATCTGCGGGATCAGGTGGAGGACACCAGCCGGCGCGTCCTCATCGCCAAGCAGCAGGCCCTTCCAAGTGTCAACGCCCTGGTCAACTACAACATGCTCGACAACCCGGACCGCAATGACTTCACGCTCGTGCCCGGCAATAAGAGCTACAGCGTGGGCCTGAACACCGACCTCAACCTCAATCAGAAACCTGAGCGCAATGTCCTGCGCTCATCCATCGTCGCCGAGCAGCAGGCCAGACGTGCCCTGGATCTGTTTGAAGAAAAC
>NZ_JBIPNG010000159.1:0-13013 GCF_044373815.1 Prosthecobacter sp.
GGGCCACAGTGGCAGGGCATGGGCTGCGAGCTCATGAAGCATGAGCCGGTGTTTCAAATGATGATCGAAGCCTGTGACAAGGCGATGAAGCCCTGGGCGAAGTTTTCCCTGATGGATGAACTCAACCGTCCGGAGGCTGAAACGAAGATGCAGCAAACGGCGATTTCGCAGCCTGCGATTTTCGCCATGCAGATGGGACTGGCGGCGCTGTGGCAGTCCTGGGGCATCCAGCCTGCGGCGGTGGTCGGGCACAGTGTGGGTGAAGTGGCCGCAGCGTGCATCGCGGGCATCCTCACGCTGGAACAAGCGGCGAAGATCATCGTGCTGCGCGGGCGATTCATGGATGAATGCGCTGCTGCAGGTGGAACGATGCTGGCGGTGGGCATGAGCCCGGAAGAAGCGCTGGCGGTGATCGCCAAGCATGACCGTGCGGTGAGCATCGCTGCCTTCAACGGGCCGCGTTCGCTGACGTTGTCGGGCTTGAAGACATCGCTGGAGGCGATCGCTGCCGAACTGGAAGTGAAGGGCGTGTTTGCGCGCTTTTTGCAGGTGAGCCATCCCTTCCATCATGCGATGATGCAATCCGCTGCGGATGCTTTGAAGGCAGCACTGAGCGATTTGAAACCGCAGGCTGAAAAGCTGCCGTTTTTCAGCACGGTGACGGGCAAGCGTCTGAGTGGTGCTTCTTGTGATGCAGGCCATTGGTCACGCGGTGTGAGGCAGCCGGTGGAATTTGCGAATGCGATTGCTGCGGTGGCGGAATTTGGTGCGGATGTATGGCTGGAGATCGGCGCGCATCCTGCGCTGGTGCGCTCCATGCAGGAATGCCTGGGTGACAATGGGGGCAAAGCCACGGTGCTGGCCTCGGCACGCCGTGAGCGCGAGCATGAGTCTCTGCTGGAAACCGCACTGGATCTGCATCTGGCGGGAGTGGTGCTGGACTTCAAGGCGCTGACGCCATCGCGGCGTCATCTGACGCTGCCGACTTATGCGTGGGACAAGAGCCGGTGGTGGAATGAATCTGCCGAGATGCGTGAAGGACGGCTGGCTCCCGGAGGCAAAGGATTGCTGGACATCCGCCTCGCGCGATCCACGCCGACGTGGATCACACGGCTGGACAATCGGCACATGGCTTTCCTGAAGGATCATCGTGTGGAAAATCTCATCATCTTTCCTGCCGCAGGTTTTGTGGAAATGGCACTGGAAGCCGGGGTGCAGTTGTTTGAGGGCAAACCGTTCGTCATTGAAGACTTTGAGATCCGCAAGCCTCTCATTTTGCCTGACCCGCCATCCGGGCTGCTGATGGAACTGACGTATGATCTGACAGAGCGCACGTTCTCCATTCAGAGCAAGTTTGAAAGCGGGGCCTCGTGGTCCACGCACGTGGTGGGTGCGATGCGCGGTGAACGCACGGAGTCATCTTTTTCGCTTACGACCTGTGAGACGTCCAAGCTTCCTGCGGTGGGGCTGGACACTTTCTATGATCACATGAGTGACATGGGACTGCGCTACGGTGAGGAGTTTCGTCCGATTCGTGAGCTGTCTGCCAGTGCCGGCAAGTCGGCAGGACGCGTGGCGCTGAGTGCTGCGATCGCACCACGTGCGGCGGAGTATCCGTTGCACCCGGTGCTGTTTGATGGCGCGCTGCAAATCTTCTCCGCAGGTGCGGCGACTGTGGAAGGTCGCACGGCAGGACTGCGGCTGCCGGTGCGTTTTGCGCGCATTTTGTTTCTGCGCACTCCGGGGGCTTCGAGCCGGGTGTGTGCGGGCGTGAAGGATGCGAATGATGAATTCGTGGAAGGCGGCATCGACTTGTATGACGAAGCGGGCAGGCCGTGTGTGCGCATTGACGGATTCCGTGCGATCAGCGTGGAAGGTTCACGCCGCACCGGTAAAAACGGCAAGGGCCGGGATGTGACGTATCACATCGCCTGGGAGGAGCGCACGCTGGGGAGCAAACCCGCTGCTGCCGCCCCGGTGGCACTGAGCCGGCTGCATGAGGCCGCACAACTGGCGCTGGATGAAGTGCTGGACATGCGCGGACGCAACAACCTGGATGCTGCAAGCGCAGCAGGTGATGAACTGACCGCCGCGCAAGTGGCGAGCGGTCTGCGTGCGATGGGCGCGGAGGGGGAATTCACGGCGAAATCACTCGGCGTGAGCGACTCGATGCAGCGCTCGTTTGTGCAGCTGATGAACAATTTGGTGAAGCAAAAGCTGCTGATCCAAAAGGGTGCGGGATATGAGACGACACCATCCTTCACGAAGGCGGCGGATTCGTCAGTGGCTCTACTGAGTTCATGCATCGGCCTGTATCCGGGCCATCTGCCGGAGGCGCTGATATGCGGCGCCACCTGTGCGGAGCTGGGCCCCATCATGCGCGGTGAGAAGGAGGCGGTGCAGGTCTTGTTTGCCAGCGGTGGTGCGGATTTGCTGGATCAGTTTTACGGCGACGGACTCGTGACGAGTCCGTGGCTGGCGGCGATGGCCGGTGCGGTGAGTGAAGCGGCACGCCAGCTTCCGGAAGGACGCGGGCTGCGTATCTTGGAGATCGGTGCAGGTACGGGCGGACTGGCATCTCAGGTGCTGCCTGGACTTGAGCGCGGGGTGCATACCTATGTGTTCAGCGATGTCTCACCGGCCTTCTTTCCTGCGGCGAAGCAGAAGCTGAACAGCTTCGCTGAAGTGGAGTATCAGGTCTTTGATCTGGAGAAGCCCGGCACTGAGCAGGAGTTCAAGGCTGGCTCGTTTGACATCATCCTTGGCACGAATGTGATCCATGCGGTGAGCGATGTGCGCAGCGCGCTGCGCAATCTCAATGAGCTGCTGGTTCCCGGTGGCAGCCTGATGTTTGTGGATGTGGCGACGCCGCATCTGTGGCTGAACGCGGTCTTTGGACTGACGAGCGGCTGGTGGCGTTTCACGGACCGTGATCTGCGGCCTAATCATCCGCTGCTGGAGCGTGAGCAATGGCAGAAGGTTCTGGGTGAGACGGGATTCAGCGAAACGGTTTCGCTCTCCGGTTTGATCCGCTCTCAGGGCGGCGAAAGCTTGATTGGACTGATGGCACGCAAGCCATGGATCAAGCCGGTGCATGCCGAGCCTGCGCTGGCGGAAGTGCCGGTGGAGAAATCTTGGCTTGTGATGGCGGATGCAGGCGGGCTGGGAGACGAGCTGGCTGTGCAACTGCGTGCGAGCGGAGTGAACTGCCGTGTGGCGCATCGTGGTAATGCCTTTGAGCCGGAAGGCACGGATGCCTTTGCCCTGCGTGCGGAGTCGCTGGAAGACTGGCAGATGCTGCTGAAAGCCTGCGCGGACGAAGTGCCGGAGCGGTTTGTTTATCTGTGGAGTCTGGATGAGAAGGAACCCGTGGCTGGCAAGGATGCCGCGATGATGGGCACGGATGGATTGTTTCACCTGACGCAGGCGCTGGAACTGCTGAATCCGGCGGCCAAGCTGCGGATCGATGTGGTGACGCGTGGTGCCCAAGCTGTTGGCCGGAACAACAAGGTGGCGCTGGCGCAAGGGCCGTCCATCGGCCTGATGCGTGTGATTGCCAATGAGCACAGCAACTACACCTGCCGTGGCATTGACCTGCCGCCTGAGGCTTCTGCCGCAGACAACGGGATGCTGTGGACTGAACTGCAGCAGGAAGATGCGGAGCGCGAGATCGCCTACCGTGGTGAGGCGCGCTATGTGCGGCGCATCAGCCGTGGACTGCAATCGCGTGAGCAAGTGCTGGATGCGAGCGTGCCGCTGCGGCTGGAGTCGCGTGAGCGCGGTCTGCTGGATGCGCTGAAACTGGTGCCCTTTGCGCTGCCACCGTGTGGTGCGGGTGAAGTGGTGATCGAGGTGAAGGCGGCGGGGATGAATTTCCGCGACGTGCTGAAGGCGCTGGCGCTGTATCCTGCTGAAACGGCGGATGCGCGGGTCTTTGGCGATGAAGTGGCCGGGATCGTGAAAGCAGTGGGCAGCGGTGTGACGCATGTGAAAACGGGCGACCGTGTGTTTGGCCTGGCGGTGTTTGGACTGGCGACGCACTCGATGGCGCGAGCCGGTGATGTGCGTGTTATTCCTGAAGGGCTGTCGTTTGAAGAAGCGGCGACACTGCCGGTGGTCTTCATGACTTCATGGTATGCGCTGAAGACGGCGGCGAACCTGAAGGCGGGTGAGCGTATCCTGATTCATGCGGGTGCGGGCGGCGTGGGCATGGCGGCGGTGCAGATCGCGCATCATCTGGGTGCGGAAGTGATCGCCAGTGCGGGAAGTCCGGCGAAGCGTGCGCTGCTGACGGTGCTGGGTGTGAAGCATGTGATCGACTCACGGCGTGGCGACTTTGCCGAGGCGGTGATGGAGCTGACGAATGGCAAAGGCGTGCATGTGGTGCTGAACGCACTGGCTGCTGAAGCCATCCCGATGGGGCTCTCGTGTCTGGCGCAGTCGGGCCGATTCATTGAGATCGGCAAACGGGACATTTATCAAAACAGCCGCATCCCGCTGTGGCATCTGCGGAAGAACGCTTCATTCCACGTGGTGGCAATGGATGCGATCTTCAGCGATGACGAAGAGCAGACGCGCGAGTTGCTGGGAACGATTGCCGACCTGGTGGAGAAGAAGGCGCTGCATGCGCTGCCGTTCCGTGCTTTCCCGGCGTGCCGCATTGATGTGGCCTTCCGCCTGATGGCGCAGGGCAGGCACACGGGCAAAGTGATCGTGTCATTCCCCGAGCCGTTTGTGGTGAGACGTGGTGAGCCGCTGACGCCAGCCTTTGCGGTGAAGGCGGATGGCTGCTACCTGATCACCGGTGGGTTTGGTGGATTTGGCAAGGTGCTGGCTGAGTGGTTGGCCGACTGTGGCGCGAAGCATCTGGTGCTGAGCAGCCGCAGCGGACCTGCGACACCTGCGGCAGAAGCCTTCCTCGAGAAGCTGCGTGCACGTGGTGTGGATGTGAAGGTGGTGCTGGCAGATGCCGGCGCACCGGAAGACATCCATCGCCTGCTGGCGGAAATTGCTGCGACGAAGATCCCGCTGAAAGGCGTGTTTCATCTGGCGATGGTGATTGATGATGCGCCGATGGCGGCGCTGACACGCGAGCGGATGCGTACGGTGCTGGCTCCGAAGGCGCACGGTGCGTGGATGCTGCATGAAGGCACGCTGGGCATGAGCCTGGACTGCTTCGTGATGTTCTCGTCTGTCTCGAGCATTTTTGGAAATTCGGCGCAGGCGAACTATGCTGCAGCGAATGCGTTCCTGGATTCACTGGCACATCATCGTGCGGCCATGGGGCTGCCGGCGCTGGTGATCAACTGGGGAGCACTGGGCGGGGAAGGGTATGTGGCGCGCAATGAACGCGTGGCTGAATACCTAGCGCGTCAGGGCACCACGCCGCTGTCTCCGCGTGAGGTGGTCTTTTTGACGGAATCTTATCTCAATGCCGGAGCCACGCAGGCGATGGCGATGCGGGTGGACTGGTCGAAATGGCGGCAGTCATTCCGTGGCAGTCAGGAGAGTCCTCTGCTGGAGCGCATCTATGCGGCCGGTGTGGACGCTCCGGAAGCGAGCGGTGCGAAGAGCGACTGGCGGCGCAAGATTGAATCCGCCGCACCTGCGGAGCGTGCGGATGTGATCGGTCAGGCGGTGCGTGATGTGGTGGGCTCTGTGCTGCGGGTGAAACCTGAGGGGCTGCGCTTTGACCAGCCGCTGACGGATTTGGGACTTGATTCATTGATGGCGGTGGAGATCGAGAACTCGATCGAAAGCTCCATCGGAGTGGCGCTGCCTCCGGCGAGTCTGATGCGTGCGCGCACGATCGGGCAGATCGCGACGCTGATTTCTGAACACATGGGAGCGGCGGCTGCACCCCAAGCACCCGCAGAGCCTGCGGAACCCGTGGCAACGGATGACGTGGATCTGGAGGCGCTGACGGATGAGGAAATCGACCGGCTGCTGGATGATGCCGACATCTCGGATGACAAACCTATGGTGCTGAAAGCTCAAGCCTGATGTCTGAAGACAATCGAGCACGCCTGAAGCAATGGCTGGCGAGCGGAGAGATCCGTCTGCAGCCGCTGAGCTTTCCGCAGCGCGAGCTGTGGGAAGCGGCGCCTGTGCCAGCCGCTGATGTGTCGAACAATATCTGCGCGCTGATTCAGGTGCGCGGACTGCTGACGCCGCAAGGGAGCGAGGCGGCGCTGCAAAAGGTGGTGGACCGGCAGGAGGTGCTGAGGCTTTCGATTCTGCCAGGCAAGGCGCAGCCAATGCAGATGATCCGCCGGACGGCTGTGCCTGCGCTGCGCTTTCATGAGCTGTCACCGGAACAGCGTGAACCAGAGGCGATCGAGGAACTGGCGCGGGAGATTGCAAGCCGGCCGTTTGATCTGGTGCAGGGGCCGCTGTACCGCGCGGAGGTGTTTCGGCGCTCTGCGGATGAGCATGTGCTGGTGCTGGTGATTCATCATGCGATTGCGGATGGCTGGACGCTGGGGGTGTTTGTGCAGGACTTGTTTGCCTCCTACATGCAGGGGGTGCGGGGAAATCACGCCGCACTGCCGCCGGTGCCGCAGACGTATTCGCAGTGGGGCGCTGCTGAGCGTGCCTTCTGGCAGCCTGCGGTGCTGGCACCACGGGTGGAGTTTTGGAGGACGCATCTGGCTGGGGCACCACGGCTCTGGAACACCGCTGTGAGTGGTGAGATGAAGCGCTGTGTGACGCAGGTGTCTGGCGAACTGGGCCGTGCTGTGCGTGAACTGGCGAGGCGCAATGGCGCGACGCTTTTCACCACGCTGCTGACGGCGTTTCAAATCGCGCTGTCAAAGTGGACGGGGCAGGATGACATCGTGGTCGGTACGCCGGTGGCGAACCGCAGCACGCAGGCGGCGCGTGAGACGATGGGCTACTGCTCGGGCATTGTGCCGTTGCGCGGCCAGATTGATCGCACGCGGTCGTTTGCCGAGAGTCTGCATGCGGTGCATGAGACGACGGTGGAGTCGTTTGCAAATGCGATTCCGTTTGCGGAACTGGTGCGTGCTTTGGGAGGAGCGACCCTGCCGGGACACAATCCGATTTTTGAGGTGCGGTTTGCGCTGCAGAATCATCCGATTCCTGATGTGGCGGTGCCGGGGCTGTCTCTGCAACTGCGCATGCGCAGCACGGGGACGGCGCGGTTCAACCTAGCGTGTGAGATCAATGAGGAAGGGGAGGCGATGGAGGTCGCGTGGCTGTTTCACGCAGATCAGTTCTCACTGGCCGACATTGCGCAGGTGGGGCGCATGTATCTCGATGTGCTCGCGGGTGTGTGCCAGTCGCCTGAGATTTTAACTGCTGCTCTCATGACTACACTGCGATGAATAATGTGACCTCCATCAAACCGCACTGGGTGAGCCGCTCGGCTTTTCAGATCGTGGTGTTTCTGTTTCTGTTTACTGAAATCGGGCTGTGGGCGGTGCTGCACAGCGGGGTATCGCTTTGGTGGGCTGTGCCGCTGGTGCTGGTGGCGAGCCATTTCATGCATGGGGCGGCGGTGGGCTTTCATGAGGCGACGCATGGCCTGCTGCGGAAGAACAGGCGCTTCAATGAATTTGATGGCGTGCTGCTGGGTATCTTCAGCTTCATGAGCTTCAGCCTGTACCGTGCGGCGCATCAGACGCATCATGCGCACTTTGCCACGGAGCGTGATGAAGAGCTGTGGCCGTTTGTTTTCACGAAGGCGCCGCGGTGGGGACGGGTGCTGGTCGCGTTCTTCGAACTGACCTGCGGATTGTTCTACACGCCGTTTTTGTTTTTGCGCTCGTTTCTCAGAGCTGGATCGCCGATCCGCAGTCAGAAGGTGCGGCGACGCATCTGGATGGAACTGGGGCTGATGGTGGTGGTGTGGATGGGCATCATCGCGGCGGTTTCGTACTGGCAGGTGTGGTATTACTTTGGGTGGATGTTTTTCGCTCCGGCGTTCATCACGGGGAACCTGCAAAGCTGGCGCAAGTATGTGGAGCATGTGGGCCTGACCGGGAACACGGTGAACAGCGCGACGCGGCACATCGTGGCCGAGGGCTGGACGGGGCGGCTGGTGGCCTTCACGCTGCTGCATGAGCCGTATCATGGCGTGCATCATCTGCATGTGGGCATACCGCACTCTGAGCTGCCGCACCGCAAGGAGGAGATCCTGCCGCAGACTGCTGACGAACGTGCACCGTTTCCGAGCTACCGGCATGCGATGCTGGATGTGATTCGCAGTCTGGGTGATCCGCGCGTGGGCGCGCAATGGCAGAGGAATGCCAAAGAGACATGAAGCGTATGCTCTCCTTCGTCATTGTCATTGCGTCTGTATTCAACCTGGCGGCCTGCCAGGGGATGCAGAGCGCGAGCTTGGAAGAAGCGCACGAGGCGTGGCTGGTGATGCAGCATGAAAAGCCGGGCACGGCGACGGCGCAAACGGCGCTGCTGAAGTATGACCACGCCGTGGCGCAGGTGATGCAGTGTCTGCGCAGCCGGGAAGGAACGGCGGCATGGGGGAAGGAGATGCAAACCGGTGGTGTGCGAGGATGGCGTCTGACGTTTGATGCGCCTGAGACATCTGGTTCAACACGCACGCTGGCGCTGGCGGAGTTCGCGCATTGTCGGCCAGCGGCTGAGGTGAGACTGCATGGATTTGACAGGGTGGTGGAGCATGGTGGCCTGGGCGTGCCCGTGGTGCTGGCTCAGGATGATCCCCGGATCGCACAGAAGCCGTTTCATCCGCCGAATGGTGAATGCCTGCCTGCCACGGCGGTGCTGGAGTTTCCACCGGATGTGCCAGGGCATGCAGCGGAGGCACGGCTGCGATTTTACAATCCGCTGGCGGTGTCAGAGATCGCGGTGGGCCGGTATTCGCATCCGCTGGCGGAGAACCTGACGGCGGCACTGCAAGGCACGCTGACGGATTTGCGAGTGGATGAAAAAGGGGCGGGCGAAGAGGTGAAATCGGCCTCGGGGGAGCATGCGTCACGGTTGTTTTTTCTCAGCCGCTATGACAAGGGCCGGGTGCCGGTGGTGTTTGTGCATGGCATGCTTGCAGGGCCGGACGTTTGGAAAAACTGCGTCAATGAGATGTATGCTGATGCCGGCCTGCGCCGACGTTTTCAGCCGGTGTGTTTCATCTATCCGAGCAAGCTGCCGATCCCAGCCTCAGCGGCACGGCTCAGGGAGCTGCTGACGCAGGCGCGAGGTCGATTCGATGCAGGGCAGGAGAATGCCGGGTTTGGCCGCATGGTGCTGGTGGGGCACAGCATGGGAGGCCTGCTGGCGCGCATGCAGGTCATTGACTCCGGCGAGGATTTCTGGCGCGCATTTTTTGATGTGAGCCCTGAGCGGCTGGAAGGAGCCGTGGATGCAGACACGAGGCACATGCTGCAGCAGTCGTTTTTTTTCAAGCGGCGGAGTGACATCGGCACGGTGGTGTTTATCAGCACGCCGCATCAGGGCAGCGTGCTGGCTGACAACAGAGTGCTGCGGACGCTGGTGAGGACGGCGCTGTTTCTGCCGAAGACGGCAGGGGAGCGGGTGAAAGCACTCATGGCGCTGCCGGCATCCTTCATTCATCCCGAGTCACGTGACTTTCACGCATGGGGCGTGGGAGGTGTGGAAAATCTGGCCGCGAAGCATCCCTTTGCACGAGCGCTGGCGCGGCATCCGGTGGAGGTGCCTTTTCACTCCATCATTGCCACACGCCGTACGGTGGACGGTCGTGACAGCAGCGACGGCATCGTGCCGTACTGGAGCGCGCATCTGGATGGAGCGGCCTCGGAAACCATCGTGCCCTACTCACACCGCTGCACAGAGAAGCCGGAAACGGTGCGGGCGGTGATGAAGATCCTGGCCGGTGTTCGATGAATGACAGCCCTACCCAAGAAACCATGACAGCCTCTTTAATAGAATCCCATGCCACCGCATCACCCGCGCTCGTCTTCGAGGCGCGCGGATTGAAAAAGGAATACGATGGCGGGCAGGTGCAGGCGCTGCGGGGAGTGAATTTTCGCATCACGCAGGGGGAGTTTGTGGTGATCATCGGCCCGAGCGGCTGCGGCAAGACGACGCTGCTCCAGATGCTGGGCGCGCTGGATGTGCCGAGTGCTGGGATACTGCACTATCGCGGCAGTTCGATGGCGGAGATGCCTGATCCTTCGGCGTATCGTGCGCGCGAGATAGGCATCATTTTCCAGGCGTTCCATCTGCTGCCGACTTTCACGGCGGTGGAAAATGTGCAGATGCCGATGTTTGAAACGGACCGGCCTGCAAGCACGCGAACTGAGCGGGCGGTGGAGCTACTGAAATCCGTGGGACTGGGGCATCGGCTGGATCATTTTCCCGCGAAGCTTTCGGGTGGTGAAAAGCAGCGAGTAGCCATCGCCCGCAGTCTGGCGAATGGTCCTGCGGTGCTGCTGGCGGATGAACCCACGGGGAATCTGGACAGTGAAAACTCGAAGCACATTCTGGAGCTGATCATCCGGCTGCGGCGTGAGCAAAACATGACGCTGGTGCTGGTGACGCATGATCTCAACATCGCGCGCATGGCCACACGAACGATTCAGATGAAGGACGGCCTGATCGTGGCTGATCTACAAACACCCGCATCCGCAGCTTGATATGAACTTTTTTTCCATTGTTGTGCGCGGCCTGCTGCGACGCCCTGTGCGCACCGGGCTGACGCTTGTGGGCATCTCCGTCGGGATCGGCGCCGTGGTGGCGCTGGTCGGCATCTCGCGCGGCTTTGAGGCGAGCTGGGCGACGGGCATGAAGGTGCGGGGCACGGACATCGTGGTGAGCAACATGGGCAACGCGCTGGCGCCGAAGCCGTTCAGCTCCGAGGTGCGCGACCGGATCGCGAAACTGCCGCAGGTGGTGGAGGCATGCTCCATCTATGCGGATCTGACGAGCGTGGAGGATGCCTCGATGATGGTGGTGTCTGCGCGTGAATGGGGCGGCTTTTCCTGGCAGAACCTGAAGCTGATCTCCGGGCGCATGCCACATGATGGCATGGAGCTCGCTGTGGTGCTGGGCCAGACGGCAGCGGAGACGCTGAAAAAGAAGGTCGGTGATCCGCTGCAGCTTGAAACGAAGGAACTGATCGTCACAGGCATCGTGGATGGCGGTGCGATGGTGGAGAATGGATCGGTGATTCTGTCGCTGGCGCTGTTTCAGAACATCACGGGCAACGAGGGCAAGATCAATGTGATCGACATCCGTGCCGCGCCGGGGCTGAGCGAGGAGGAGATGAAGGAGCTGTGCGAGAAGATCAATGCCACCGCCCCGGAGGCGCGAGCGATGGTGGCGGGGGAGCATCTGGGCAACAGCCAGGCGTTTCGTTTCATCAGCGCGATGAGCTGGGGGACCTCGCTGCTGGCGGTGATCGTGGGGGTGCTGGGGGTCATGAACACGATGCTGATGACGGTCTTTGAACGGAAGCAGGAGATCTGCATCCTGCTGGCCATTGGCTGGAAGCCGGGGCGCGTGATTCGCATGATCTTGTGGGAGTCGGCGCTGCTGGGTTTTCTAGGAGGCATTGTGGGTGTGATTATCGGCACCATTGGTGTGGAGGTGCTGGAGACGCTGCCTGCGATTCACGGGATGCTGGAGCCGGAGTTTAATGTGGGACTGATGGCGGTGGCTGTCTGCCTGGCCGTGGTAGTGGGCGTCGTCAGCGGGTTGTATCCTGCGTGGCGGAGTTCGCGGCTGACACCGAGTCTTGCGATGCAGGGCTGAATTTTTAACCCAATACCTATTTATGAAATCCTTTATTCGATTGATCTGTCCTTTGCTCCTGGTGGTGGCCACCTATGCTGACGATGCTGCGAGTGGACTCGCTGCGAAACTGGGGACAATGCAGCAGGATGGCGCGTCTGTGGTGCGGCTGAAGATGGAGGTGCAGGGGGCAAGCAAGTTCACTCTGCAACTGCAGATCAAGCAACGACGCAGCGGGGCGGGCACCGAAGTGGTGTATCAGGTGCTATGGCCGAAGGAGCGGGCGGGGGAGGCGGTGCTGCTGCGAAAGATGGGTGATGGGGGCGCGATGGGGACGGTGTTCATCCCGCCCAACACGGTGCGGACTCTTGATGGCAGTCAGATGAAGGATGCGCTGCTGGGAAGTGACCTGAGTTATGCCGATGTGGTGGAGAATTTCTTTCTTTGGAAGCAGCAGGCGATAGTCGGCACGGAGATGGTGAATCGTGTGAGCTGTGACGTGCTGGAGTCGAAGCCTGGCAAGGGGGAGCGCTCTCATTATGGCAGCGTGCGCACGTGGGTGGATCGCCGGCGTGATGTGCCGCTGCGTGTGGAGAAGTACAGTGCGTCAGGGAAGCTGGTGCGGAAGATTGAGACGACGCGGGTGGTCACCAATGACAAGAAGCAAGCCGTGCCGGCGAACCTCACGGTGAGCGGGGCAGGGCAGGGAAGCGTGACTGAGGTGAACGGAGCGAGCGTGAAGCATGGCGTTAGTTTCGGTGATCGTGAGTTTACGCCCGCTGGGTTTATGGAGGTGGGGGCGGTGCGTGCGGGTGCGGATTGATGGAGAGTTCAGAGGAGGTGTGCGAGAAGCGTGCGTGGGCTTGTCGTTGGTACTGGGAGGCGGAATGCTTCTCGCCTACCTCCGGCAGGCGATTTTGAGCACGAGCGAGTGGCATGCGTGATCCGGTGGTTCTCGCTCGCCAAGCCTCGCTTCACCACCGGCTATTTTCTCTGCTCCCTCTGGGAGCTCAAGAGATGTATGATTAGATTGAGCTGTGTGATGAATGGATGCTGAACAATAAGATTGTCACCTTTTCTCACAAGCTTGATTGAAGTATGGAATGCGAGAAGGGGCAGGTCATTGAGACCTGCCCCTTTGTGGTGCCTGATGTGAGTTGACTGCAGTGCAGTCTAAACTTGTTTAGCGATGCCTTGGCAGGATCTGGATGTTTGAGTGCTGCTGGAGGCCGGGGGCGTTGACGCGGACGTTGGAATTGTAGCCGCTGCTGCGCTGCGGGGTGTAATGCTGGTGGCTGCCG
>NZ_JBIPNG010000566.1:0-3817 GCF_044373815.1 Prosthecobacter sp.
AAATTGATACCCCTTGGCCAGCAGCTGGTCGAACATCGCCGGCATGGCGGTGATGGTGGGCGGATGGATGTCATGCGAGAGCATGATGGCACCCGGATGCGCACCATTGACGAGGCGGCTGGTCACGGCAGCCACACCCGGACGGCGCCAGTCCTGCGGATCGACCGACCACATGATGGTGGAGTAGCCAAACTCGGTGAACATCAGGTTTTTGATGCGGGTATTGATGGCTCCATAAGGCGGACGCACCAGATGCGGACGCACCCCGGCCACTTCGAAGACGGCGTCTTCGGACTTTTTCAACTCACTGCGGATCTGCTCATCCGAACGGCTGGTGAGGCTGCAATGCGTCCAGGTATGATTGCCAATTTCATGGCCTTCTTCGATGATGCGGCGCACGATGGCGGGATACATCTTCACCTGCGCGCCAATGAGGAAGAACGTGCATTTGATGTTCCGCTCCTTGAGGATGTCGAGCAGTTTTGGGGTCAGGCTTGGATGCGGGCCGTCGTCAAAGGTCATCGCGAGCGTCTTCTGCTCAATTTTGACGGAGGAATACGACAGGCGCACGCCCGCAGGCGGCACCACGGGCATGGTGGAAGGATTGTTCAGCCGCTTCACCAGCGGGTTTTCCTTTTCCTTTTCCTTTTGCTTCTCTTCGGCGAGCGGCAGCGCTTTGCGCGCCTCTTCAATGGCGAGTTTGTCCGGCTTTGCAGCCTTTTGTGTTGTACAGCCCGACTGGCCTGCCAACATGATGCCAAACCAAATGCTAAGATACATGCGTGGGGGGATCACAAGGAGTGGAGATTAAGGGGTGAAATTCATCTGCGAAAGCTGGATTTTCTGAAAAACAAACAACTGCCAGAAATCTGACGACTAGAGGAGCTCAGCCATCTCCCGCTGCAGTCAGAACCTCCTGAGGTGCCAGCGCCCGCCATGCTCCCGGCGGCAGATCGGCGGGCAGGGTCAGGGTGCCAATGCTCTCGCGATGCAGGTTGATGACTCGATTGCCGACACGGTGAAACATGCGCTTCACCTGATGATAGCGCCCTTCATGCAGCGTCAGCCGGGCTTGATTCCCACCTAAAAGGACGAGTTCGGCCGGCAGTGTCGTGATGTCTTCGGTGTGGAAGTAAAAGCCGCGTGCGAAGGCCTCCACTGCGTCTGGTGAAATGGAATCTAGAGTTTCGACGAGGTAAACTTTCGGCACCTTTTCCTCTGCTGTCATCAACCGTTTGGACCAGCGGCCATCGTTTGTCAGCAGGACCAGACCGGAGGTGCTGCGATCCAGCCTCCCGGCGATGTGAAGCGTGTGTTTGTCGGGATCGTCGATCAAATCGACCACGGTGCGGTGCTGATCATCCTTCGTGGCGCTGAGAATGCCCACCGGCTTGTGCAGCATGAGATACAGCGCCCTTTCCGAAGCCTGCACGACTGCATCATCCAACTCCACCAAGGTGAAGCGATCCACCGGATGATGGCTGTCCGTCACACACACTCCATCCACCCGCACGCGCCGTGCGGCGATGGCAAGATGGGCGGCCTGACGTCCCATGGCCTCATACCCGGCGATGAGTCGGTCCAGTTTCATGCCGTCACTCCATTCCCGCCTGCTGTGGCAGGATCAAATCTCTCCGAAGTGCTTCTCACGCATCTGCACGATGGCATCCAGCATCTGGTCCGCCTCGCCGCGCAGTTTGGCATCCAAGCTGGATGCGCTGCGGTTGTAGCGGCGAAACAGCATCTTCAGCTGGGCCTTGATCTCGTCCTTGGGCATCTTGGGCGTGATGCCGCAGAGTTCTTCGGGAGTTTTGGAAGGTTCCACCTTGGCGGCGGCGGGAGCTCCTTTGTTGACCTTGTCGAGCAGGCTGCCCTCCTTGGCCGTGGATTTGGGTTCAGCGGCGGGTTTGGAGCCACCGAGAGACTTGGAAAGCGATTTGAGGATCTTGAACATCATGTTGGTTCCTTCTGTGACTGACCGTTTATTCGATGCGCATGGCGCGAAGATGCTGGCTGCGGCGCTTCAATTCTTCCTCTGAGAGCACGCCTGCGCCCTTGTAAGTCACGGCGACTTCCTTGCTGCGGCCGGACTGCTTGTCCACCACGAGGGCACGCACGCGCTGGTTTTCATCGTAACTGAACGTCACGGCCACTTCGCAGCCCTTCGGGCGGTTCGGCGGCACGTCCAGAGTCAGGCGACCGATGACATCGACGAACTTCGCGTCTTCATCCTCGCCCTGGGTGATGTCCACTTCGATGACGCGCTCGTTGTCCTCGGAGGTCTGATAGACCTGCGTACGCGAGCATGGGATCGGCGTGTTCTTGGGGATCACGATGGAGTTCATCAGCTTCTCTTCCTTCGTCTTCGCATTGTACACCATCGCCAGCGTGCCGTAGCTCGCATTGCAGACTTCCTGGATGCGCGATGATTTTTTGGCGAACAAGGCTGCGCCGAGCGCCACGCACTCGTCCACGTTGCCGCAGGATTTGGGCGTCTTGCCGAACATCTTTTCCAGCATGGATTTCACCTTCGGAATGCGCGTTGAGCCGCCCACGAGCACCACGTGATCGATGTCGGAGGTCTTCAGCTTCGCGGAGTCCAGCGCCTGCTCGACGAGGAAAACCGTGCGGGTGAGCATGTGGCGGATCAGCTTTTCGAAATGATCGCGGCTCAGGTCGATGCGGGCGATGCCGCTGTTCTGGTCATTGGCCACGGTGTCGTTCACGCGCTGGAGCTTCGAGAGCATCTTTTTCGCGTCTTCCGTGGCCTGCAGCACGCGGCGGCGGTGGCGTTCGTCGGTGTACAGCGCAGCGCCGGTCTGCTTCTTGTACTGCTCGGCATAGGCTTCGAGCAGGATGTCGTCAAAGTTGCTGCCGCCGAGATGGCGGGCGCCTTCGGAGGTGAGGATCTTGATGTTGTCGCCTTCGACCTCAAGGATCGTCGTGTCCAAAGTGCCGCCGCCGAGATCAAACACGAGGATGCGACCTTTTACGCCTTGGGAATGGGCGTAGTAAACCGCCGCCGCCGTCGGTTCGTTCACCAGACGCTTCACCTTCATGCCTGCCATTTCAGCGGCTGCGATGGTGCTCTTGCGGGCCAGTTCGTTGAAGTTTGCCGGCACGGTGATGACGACCTCGGTGATGTCTCCGCAGATCTTGGAGCAGTCACGCTTCAGCTTGGAGAGGATCAGCGCGGAGATTTCCGCCGGCGTCCATTTCTTGCCGTCGATCTCGACCAGATGCTCCGGGTCGTCCATGTAGCGTTTGATCTGGAAGATGGTGCGATCGGGTTCGCCACCGTCACGGGCGGCGCTGCCCACGAGCTTCACATCTTCATGCGAATCGAAGAACACCACGGAGTGCGTCAGTCGCTCGCCGTCGGCGTTGGGCACGATTTCCGGGTTGCCATCAGGTTTCAGGTAGGCCAGCCCCGAAAGGGTGGTGCCAAGGTCGATTCCAACGTATTCAGCCATAACAATGTGTGTGAGAAAATTTTCCGGAGGCGGTGCTACTGGCTGGAGGTCCGGACCTCCACTTTGCGCAGGATAATCTCGTGTCCCTCCCCACGCGAGAAGATAAAGCCGGAGCGGCAGCTTTCCGTGACGCGGGGTTTTGACTTGCCGGGCAGCGAATCCACGACGGCAATGCGTTTGCGCAGCTCAATGTCGACTTCGGTGCCACTCGAAACGTCAAATTCGGTCACCCCGTGCTGGTGCAAAATATCCTCGAATGAGGCGCGGAGAGTGACGAGCTGCTGCGGCACGTCGCTGCCATTTGCCCCGGCGTAGCGGGCCACCAGGGCGTCAATGAGGTCGAT
>NZ_JBIPNG010000160.1:0-12969 GCF_044373815.1 Prosthecobacter sp.
ACGCGCTGCTGCTGCAGCAGAAGAATCTGCACACGGAGATCACCCAGCTCATCAAGGACGAGGACACACGCATCACCGGCATCCGCGCGGAGCCGCGTCGTGACATCCTCACGCAGACGCTGGCGCTGCATGAGCTGTTTGAGCAGGGGGCTCAGGGCGGCACGTTTGCCCTCGTCGCCTATATGGTGCTGACGCTGCTCTTCATGCTGGTGGACACGATTCCGCTGATCATGAAATTCTTCTCCAAGCCCGGCCCGTATGACACGCTGCTGGACCGCGAAGAGATGGGATTTGAAGGCGAACGCAAGGCCTTCATGGAAGGCTTCAGCCTGCAGATGAAGGAGCTGGCGGGGAGCAAAATGCTGAACCTCACGCGCAACAAGACGCTGGAGCGTTCTTTGGTCACCAGCGTGGACGGTGCGCGTTCCGCGAAGGAATTCCTGGTGTACCTGATGGACCTGGAGCGCGATTTTGAAGAGCGCAGCCGCATTGCGCGGGAACTGGCCGCCAAGAGCGGTGTCAGCCACACAGCCGATGCGATCGAAGAGATGTCCCGCAATTTCTACGCCGACCTGCGCGAGCGCATGGAGAAGTTCTTCCACGATGATGCCAAGCGCGGGACACCGGCGACGGGGCGTGCGTGAGAAGTACGGTGGGCATTGCCTCACTGCGTTCGCCCTGCGGGCAGCCTGAGGCTGGCTATCTTCGCTGCGCTCCGGTTCCTGCCCGTCGGTCAGCGCTCACTCAAACACCTTTAGCTTACGCTTCACCCCAGGCTAGCTGCTATGGGCTTGCAGTTGCGTGAGGTTACGCACTCACCGCTGTGCTGCGTCCTGGCAGTTTATGGGTCGCACGCTGCGGTGGAGTCTTGGGAATGGTGGAGGGGGCTCTTTGCTGATTCGATGACGATACGGCCTGCGTGAGCGCTGATCGACGGGCAGGAGTGCCCATCGTACTTGTCCAGCAAGAGCCGGCCAACACGGCCCGTATGTTGCTATGTGAAAACCATGCCCCCCATGATGCCTTTCAGCCGCCGTGAGATGCTGCGCAACTCCTGCGCGGGATTTGGCTATCTGGCGCTGCAGGGCGTGCTGGGGCTGGAATCTGCCAAGGCGGCGGTGATTGATCCGCTGGCGCCGAAGCAGCCGCATTTTCCGGCCAAGGCCAAGCGGGTGATTTTTCTGCTGATGAAGGGCGGCCCCTCGCAGGTGGACACGTTTGACCCGAAGCCGATGCTGGATCGTGATCACGGCAAGCCGCCGCCCTTTGCGCTGCCGCGTGTAAAATTCGCCGAGACGGGCAATCTGCTGAAGTCGCCCTGGAAGTTTCGCCAGTACGGCCAGAGCGGCTTGCCGGTGAGCGATCTCTTTCCGCATGTGGCGAAGCACGTGGATGACATGTGCATCATCCGCTCGATGCACGGCACGAACCCGGCGCATGGCGGGGCTTTGCTCAAGCTGCACACGGGTAGCGACACCTTTGTGCGTCCGAGCATGGGCTCGTGGGTCAGCTACGGCCTGGGGACGGAAAATTCAGACCTGCCAGCCTTTGTGACCATCTGCCCGACGCTGGCGCATGGCGGTGTGAGCAACTGGAGCTCGGCCTTCCTGCCGGCCTACTGCCAGGGCACGCCGCTGGGCAATGCCAGCATCCCGGCAGAGCAGGCGGTGGTGAAGCACATTCACAACAAGATGCTCACATCGGAGCAGCAGCGCGCGCAGCTGGATCTTGTGTCGCAGATGAATCAGTCGCACCAGGGCATGGCCGGGGCGAACGCAGCGCTGGAGGCGCGCATCAATTCCTTTGAGCTGGCCTACCGCATGCAATCGACGCTCCCGGAGTTGCAGGACATCTCGGGCGAGACCGAGGCCACGCGCAAAATGTACGGCATGGATGATCCGGTGACGGCGAATTTTGGCCGCCAGTGCCTCATGGCGCGGCGTTTTGCTGAAAGCGGCGTGCGCTTTGTTCAGGTGACCCACAGTGACGGATTCGTGCAGTGGGATCAGCACAGCGATCTCCTCAAAGGCCACACGAAGAACGCAGCCGAAGTCGATAAGCCCATCGCGGGACTGCTGGCAGATCTCAAATCACGCGGCCTGCTGGACGACACGCTGGTGGTCTGGGGCGGCGAGTTTGGCCGCACCCCGGTGGCGCAGGGCACGGATGGGCGGGATCACAATCCACACGGCTTCACCGTATGGCTGGCCGGTGGCGGCTGCAAACCCGGCACCGCCTACGGCGCGACGGATGACTATGGATACTACGCGGCTGTGGATAAAGTGCACATTCACGACCTGCATGCCACGATCCTGCACCTACTGGGGCTGGATCATTTGAAACTAACCTACCGTTACGCCGGGCGTGATTTCCGGCTCACGGACATTGCGGGGGAAGTGGTGAAGGGCGTGATGGCGTGAGTACGACAGACACTCCTGTCTGTCGTCCCAGCGCTCCGCCAAGACCAACTGCATGCAAGCCGACCTTTCATACCGCTCCAGCAGGCTGGCGCTTTCCTTGGTCGGTTTGGAACTTGGGCACGCCAAGGGGCTGGCGGTAGCGCTGATCGACAGACAGGAGTGTCTGTCGTACTACTGAATGAAGAAGAACTGGCGGGTGTTCAGGACGGTCCAGAGGACGTCGCCACGGTCAGTGGTGTCGGCGTTGTCCGCGATGGGCTTGAGCAGTTCCTTTTCCTCAGGGGTGGCCTTGCGGCTGAGGAGGCTGAGATAGACGGTGTCGATGACGGCTTCGGAGCCTTCTTTTCTGGCTTTGTCCATCGCACGGGCGATGACGGTGTAGCGGTTCATGAGTTGGCTGAAGACTTTGCCATTGAGCAGCATGAGGGCCTGGCTGACGCTGGCTTCATCGTTGGAGTTTTCGACGAGTTCGCGGTCGCTCTGGCCGAACTCGCGCAGGAAGTGGCCGTTGGGGGCAGGGCTGCGCAGATCGGCGGCGCGCAGCATATAGGTGTCGCGGAAGTTTTCCCAGGCGACGAGGGAGGCCTTTTCATTTTTTTCGTCTGCGGCAAAGCGTCCGGCGTCTGCTTCGAGGCGGGCTTTGGCCTGCTGGTTGAGCTTGGCGCGGCGCTGCTTGGCCAGAATGTCCAGGGCCTCATCCATGCTGAGGTCTTCGCCGTCTTTTTTGAGCTTGATAGCTGCGGCCACTTCCTTGGCAAATTCTTCGTCCTTGGAAAATTCATCCAGCTTGCCTTCGCGGGCGAGTTCGGCAAAGCGCTTGAACCCGACATCATAGACCACGGCGTCTACTGCTTCGTCGATGCGCTTGCGCTGGCTCTGGATGGCCTTGCGGGCGGCGCGGATGGCGGCCTCGTCCTTGGCCTTGGCAGCAGCATCCATGGTTTCCTGGGCGGTGCGCACTTCGGCGGCCAGCTCCTTCTGCTTTTGAGCGACTGCGATGGTGCAGGCCTGGAGCTGCTGGGGTGTGAGGCTGTTCAGCGCACGATCCAGCCACTCGATGCGGCGCAGGGCGATCTCGGCATCCACCTTGGTGGCGATGCTTGGATTGTCAGAGCTGGGCTTGTAGAGGGCGACCATGCTGTCCCAGATCTGCTCGGCGCTCATGCGGCGGAGGAGGGGGCCGGGGAAGTTGTACACCTCACCGAGTTCGACGTCCTTGGTGTAGGCTTCGCGCTGGTAGGCTTGCGAGTTGAGGATGGCGCGCAGGACGGCCTTCATGTCGTAGTTGGCGGCCTTCATCGTTTCTTCGAGGAAGGTCATGAGCTGTGGATTGCTCGGCACGGTGCTGTCGGTGATCTCGTCGACGGGTTCGATGATGCCCTGGCCCATGAGCTTTTTCCACAGGCGGTTGGCGATGACGGTGGTGAAGCGCGGGTTGTCCTTGCTCGTCATCCATGAGGCGTAGGAGGCGTCGGGTTTCACCCCTTCCTTCACGATCTTGCCGTCCTTGCTGAATGCGGCGGGGATGACGGGCTCGATCTTCTGCTTGGGCTTGGCGTCGGGGTATTGGTAGTCGTGCGGCAGCAGGAGGGGCTTTTTGTCCGTCTGATCCAGCACGGTGTTGTAGCGCAGCGGGCGGAGGATTTCGGTCATGGCACGGCCGACGTCCTTGCGCTCGATGCCTTGGGGAAGATCAAATTTAGTAACGGCGCCGCCGTATCGGTTTTTCTTGTTCTTCGCGTTGCCGCCGCCATAGATGGCCTGGGCGAGCAGCGGATTGGTGATGCCGTTGCTGGCGGTCATGCCGTAGGTGTGGGACGCCATCTGGTAGTAGTCCATCTGCGTCCATTTATCGAACGGATGGTTGTGGCACTGGGCGCAGACCATGCTGGTGCCCAGAAAGATCTGGGTGGTGACCGCCATGTTATCCAGCGGCATGTTGTAATCGCGAATGTAGAAGCCGATGGCTCCGTTTTCGTAGCTCTTGCCATCGGCGGTGACGACTTCGCGCACCATTTCATCGTAGGGCTTGTTTTCGCGCAGGCTGTCCTTGAGCCATTTGGAGTAGCCGTAGAAGGCGGGCAGGCTCTGACCGCCGCCAACCATCTGGCTTTTCATGCGCAGGATGTCGGCCCAGTAGTTGTAGAAGTTCTGCACGTAGCCGTCGCCAGCGAGGAGCTTGTCGATCAACTTCTCCCTTTTGTCCGCGTCGCTGCTTTTGAGGAACTCGCTGGTCTCCTGCAGGGTGGGGATGCGTCCTGCGACATCAAGATAGACGCGGCGGACGAAGATTTCATCGCTCGCGGGTTTGTTGGGCTGGATTTTCTCCTTGGCAAGCTTGGCGTTGACGAGTTCGTCAATCTTGGCGGCGGTGGCCTTCAGATCGGGGGCGGCATGGGCCACCAGGGCCGACGTGGCGAGCGATGCAATAACGGCACAGAGAGGATTCAGCTTCATGAACATACAGAGGGGGATGGCGCGATAACGCCCTGCTGGCAGGGGTCTTTCACATTCTGCGACATTCCCGCGTGCATTTGTCGGAGATTGGCGGATTTTAGCTTTGACAATCCATGGTCCTTTCCGACAGAATCACGCATTAATCTATGAAATTGCTCCTGCCCCTTGTTCTACTCTCCACACTCGCTTCCTGCACTGCTACGAGGAACCTCGTGAACAACCCGCGTCCTTCTTCAGTGCTGCCTTGCCGTGATGCGGGCTACGTGAACAGAGGCCTCGGCTATGCAAGCCAGGGAGTCGGTCAGGCGGAAACCAGCACGATGGACATCGTCGATGACGGCAGCAACTTCGTGGGCAAGGTGAGCGATCGCCAGGCCCGTGACTACACCAACATCGGCGTGGATGCCGTGTATCGCACTGATGACATCGCTTTCCGTGAAACCAACCGCTACGCCGACTACGGCATGGACACCGTTGATGATGGCGCCAGCTTTGGTGCCCGCGCGATCCGCCGCTGGCCCGGGGTCGTCACTGGCGTGATGCAGCGTGGCTTTGTTTCCACCAAGAAAGTGTACCAGAGCGCGCTCTACACCTACGGCGAAACCGTCAGCCGTGGCCTCTTTGGTGCTGTGGACGTCATCACTCCCCCAGAGCCCAAGTCCTACATGGTGGGCAGCCTGAACGATCTCAACGGCGGCTATCTCCTCCCAGGTTCCGGCCACCATTGCCGCCTGCCACAGCTCCCTGTGGAGCCTGAGCAGGAGCAGACCTACGGCAAGAACCCGAAGAATCCGGTCACTGCTTCCAAGTAATTTCATCTGATTTCCTCACGGGAGCGACTGCAAGGTCGCTCCCGTTTTTTGTTTTTCAGCCTCATGCCGCTGCAGACCTTGTTTTTTGATGCGGCAGGAACGCTGATCCGGCCTGCTGAGCCGGTGGGGCTAACCTATGCGCAGCATGCTCTGCGGCATGGCATCGTGGCGGAGCCAGAGGCCATCATGCAGGCCTTTCGCATGGCCTGGAAGGAGACCGCGCCGCCGCTGCATGCGGTGGGGCAGCCGCCCGCAGATGATGACCGTGGCTGGTGGCGGGCTTTGGTGGGTGACGTGTTTGGCCGCGTAATGGGTGCACCGCTGGCGGAAACCGTGCTGGATGGCCTGTTTGATGAGCTTTACCTGCGCTACGCGCAGCCGCAGGCCTGGAGTGTGTTTGACGACGTGGTGCCGGCGCTGGAGGACCTCTCGCGTGATCACCGGCTGCTGGTGCTGTCGAATTTCGACCGCCGACTGCGCAGCATCCTGGCCGGGCATGATCTGCTGCGTTTTTTTGAGCAGGTTATCATCTCTAGCGAGGTCGGTTCCGCAAAGCCGCACCCGCGCATGTTTGAGGCCGCAATGGCCGTCGCAGGCTGCTTTCCTCAGGAGGCGCTGCATATCGGCGATGACAAAAAGTGTGATCTGGGCGGGGCGCAGAGCAACGGAATTCATGCTTTTCATGTGAAACGACCTGAAAGCGGACTCGACGTGTTGGTGAAGAAAGTCCGCTCTGAGTCATATTCAGGCTTGCGCTGAGCTGTCTTATGAATACATACCCGCCCCCGATTCGGGAATGCGCAGGTAGCTCAGCGGTAGAGCAGTTGGCTTTTAACCAATTGGTCGAGGGTTCGATCCCCTCCCTGCGTACCATTCATCACAATGCATCAAGCTGTGATGACTGGTGAAACTTAAGGCGTCGCGAAGCCGTTTACGGCTGCTCATGAAAAACGCTTTTGCTGCTGCGCACGTCCTTCTCTTCGCCACCACTGCATGGGCAGGTGATTGGAACCAATGGCGTGGGCCGGATCGCAACGGGGTTTCACAGGACACGAGCCCGATTGCGGATGCTTTTCCCACCGAGGGGCTCAAGAAGGTCTGGGAGAGCGAGTTCATCCCGAGCAACGAGTATGGTGGCCATGGCAGCCCGGTGGTCAGCGGGGAGAAGGTTTTTCTCAGCGTGGTGTGGCATGAGCGCGTGCCCTCTGAAACGCGTGAGATCGACACGGAGGTGATGCAGTCGCTGAACTATCGAGGCACCTCACCGGAACTCGCGAAGAAGCTGGAGGAAACCCGCCTCAACCTGCCCACGCTGCGTGGCGCGAAGTTTGATGAATGGGTGATGCAGTGGCGCAAGGACAACCTGAGCGAGAAAGAGGAGATCAACATCGGCACCTGGGTGGCCAGCCGGTTCAAGGCAGGCAAAAATGCCATCGCTCTGGAGTGGCTGGACAAGATGAACAGCCGCCAGGGCAAGCCGTTTGCCAGTGCGGCGGTGTTCAGCAAGTGGCTGGATGATGAAGGCTTTCCGCCGGAGGTGAAGGAGAAAATGATCGCGCTGGTGCCGAACACGGTGAAGACCGCGCAGGATGTGATCCTCTGCCTGGATCTGGCCACCGGGAAGCAGATTTGGAAATACGCTCAGCCCGGTAAGCCGAGCGGCCGCCAGTCCTCCAGCACGTGTGCGGTGGTGGATGGCAAGGTCTATGCGGCGTGCAGCTCGGAACTGCTCTGCGTCAATGAGGCCGATGGCAAACTCGTGTGGACGGCACCGCTTTCCGCCAAGGGACCTGCGGCATCACCGCTCGTCATGGGGGATCGCGTGTTCATGGCGACTGGCGTGACCTGCGCTTTCTCGAAAGCGGATGGCAAGCTGCTGTGGGAGCAGAAGGAGGCGAAAGGATTGATCGCCAGTCCCACGTGGTGGGCGCCGAGCAGCGGCAAGCCTGTGCTCGTCATCAATGGCAACAGTGCGCTCTACGGTCTCGATCCTGAAACAGGCAGCGTGAAATGGAAGGCCGAAGGCGGCAGCCAGAGCACGCCGGTGAGCAGCGGCGACTGGCTGGTGCTTTACAGCGGCACGGAAGGCGTGGGCCTGCGTGCGTACAAAATGCAGGCGGATGGCACGCCGAAGACTGCGTGGTCTCATTTCTGGGTGACGCGCCGCTACGCTGGCAGTCCGATCATTTATGAAGGCAGCGTCTATCTCTGCTGCGGTGAAAAGCACCAGTGCATCGACCTTGAAACAGGTGCGGAGAAGTGGGTGGTGAACGAGGTGAACAGCACGATCACCTCCCCGCTTCTCGCTGACGGCAAGCTGCTGGTTTATGAAAACAACGGCACGCATGTGCGCATGGTGAAAGCCACCAACGCCGCTTACGAACAGCTGGGCCGTGCTAAAACAGATGCCATGGGCTGCTCTTCACCAGCCATCGCGAATGGCAGGCTGATCGTGCGGCAGAAAGACAAGCTGGTGTGCTTTGACCTGCGGCCGGTGAAGTGAGATGGATTTGCTGGCTGAGGTGGTGGTGATGTGTTGTCCGCCACCCGAACCTCATCGATCAAAGCGGAGCAGGGGATGTGCCTTTGGGACTGAAGGTGATGATGAAGTGCTCAGGAAACACGTCGAAGCCGTAGTCCAAGCCTGCTTCAAGGACCAGCACCTTGATGGCGCGGAAGGTTTCGAATGAATCAGGATAGATGCACAGGCTGACGTAAACACCTCCCCGCTTGTAGCTGGCCAGGAGTCTGCGCAAGGTTGCAAGGTCCGTCATTGGGATGCCTTCGGATTTTTTGGGAATGGCTTCGTAGTCTTCCGCGCCCTTCATGACACGTGTGATGCCGGAATAATTGGCGCCTGAGGAGTCCTGCAGCGGATACACAGCACCGTACTTCAAGATGATGTTCGTGGCCGACTTGGTGATCTGCCGCTCTTTGGGGAAGCGCACATGCTCGATGCGTTTTTCATCTTCGGCGGTGATCTTGCTACGGAGGCTTTGGATTTGCGCGGCGAGGTCGCGTGCCTTTTTCTCCGCAGCTTCCTTTCTGGCTTTGGCATCCGCGAGGCGCTGGTCGAGGGCCTTGACCTCGGAGCGGAGCACCGTGAGGTCTCCCACCGGATCTTTGGAAACGGTGGTGTCTGAGTTCGTGGGCTGCAGTTTTCTCAGCCGGTCCAGGGTGGCCTGGAGTTCGTTGCGCTCGCTGATCAGGGTCTGCAACTCGTCCTGCCCTTTGGACTTCTTTTTTTCGCTGATCTTTAGGATTCCCGCGAGTTCGCTTTTGGCGGCTTCGATTCGTTCTGCCAGCAGCCGGCCCTCGGTGCCTGAGTTGCCGCTGGGGTCGCCAGGAACGGGTGTTTTTTGATTGGTCAGAAGCGCCAGCAGACAGGAGATGAGGATGATGCCGCCAAACACATTGCACAGGGTGTCGAGCAACAGGTCGAGGCTCTCTTCAGAGTTGGGGCGCAGTTTTCTCATGGCCTGTTACTTGGTTGGCCCAGCAGGCTCCAGCTGGATATGTTCGGGGATGAGATCGTAGCCGATTTCATAACCAGCGCCCCGAGTCCGTCGGGTGACTTCGTCGAACTGCAGCGCGCCCGAGGGTTTGAAGTAGAGAACGATGTAGTATTGTACTGATGGCATGGCGCTCAAGGTCTGCATCAGCTCCTCCAGCGAGTTGGCGGACTTTGATTTTGAGCCGTCAAAAAGCTGGATGCGAAAGCCGGTCTTATCGACCACGACGAGCACGGGATCTTTGTTGGTGGTGCTCTTTTCAGGAATCAGGCGCAGGACATTCTGCTGGTCATAGCTCATCTGCAGAAGGCTCTGGATTTTTTTGACCTCGCTCTCCCGCGCGGCCACCTCAGACTCCGCCTTCGCGGCCTTCTCCGTGGTGTCAGGAAGGAGCTTTTTGAGCGATTCAATGGTGGTCAGCAGCTTCTGCTTTTCAATGCGCACCTCCCTTTGCAGAGGCGACTCCTCGGTGGTCTTCTGGGTGGCATCCGGCTGCGTGGAGGGAGTGAGCCGCTCAATGGAGCGCTTCAATTCCTCGATCATGCGTCTGATGGTTTCCTCCGTTTCGTTTGGGCTCAGTGCGGCCATGACGCCCTTCTGCTTGAGCTTCACGATTTCAGCGAGTGTGTCTTTGAGCGTGACTGCCAGAGCCGAATGGGGATCTGCATCGCTGCTGACACTGATGACCTCGTCGAGATTGAGCGCGAGAAAAATGGTGATGATGACGAGAAAGCCGGTGGTGCCCGTGATGACGTCCTGGAACGCGAAGAAACTCACCGCGCTGCCATGGGATTTTTGGAACCGGCCTCTCATCGCAATGGTACTCAGGTTTCCTGCAGACGGAGTTTTCCAGCGACCTGCCTGCTGCAGACGTCATTGCAGTTGTCCAAAAATTGAGATTCCAAGGACTGCATGAAGCTGACGATGAGCTGCAGGATGAACGCGCAGACCAGGGCGACGAGGGTGGTTTCAAAAGCGGTGGCGAGTCCTCCGGTGACCGTCTTCAGTGAGGCACGGATGGCCGTGAGGTCACCGCCTGCCTGGAGGGTGTCCGTGAAGGCACCGATGGCCTGGCTCAGGCCGAGGACGGTGCCGATGAAACCAAGGACCGGAATGCCCCACATGAAGCCCTGAATGATCCCATAGCTGGAGGCGATCTGGGCTTCGTCGTTTTCCGCCTGCACCTTCAGGATGGCGGCCACGTCTGAGGTGTGGCCGATGTTGTGCAGATTGGCGAGAGCGAGATCGATGCGGTTGAATAGAACGAAGTTGTGCGGGTTGTCCACCAGCATGCCCATGCGGTCCCGCACCTCTTTGGCCGTGGCGGAGGTGAGCACGAATTCGGGTTCCTGCGGCATGAGGGAAAGGCCGAAGACCCTGCGCTGAAAGACCAGCTTGCGCCATTTGAGCAGCAGCATGGCCAGCGCCCAGAAGAAGAGCAGCATGGTGGGGTAGGGGCAGGGGCCGCGCTCCAGAAACATGGCGGCGAACCACCGCGTCTGCGGCCACTTCTGCTGCACCAGAATGACCGCAGTGTAAAAGGCGGCGGTCAGCAGCAGGGCGATGATCAAAGACAACGTATTGCCCGGACTGGTGAAGCGCCCGCCACGAAAACCGAGCCTGCGCTCAATGTCTGAGCGCGACCAGTCGAGTGATTTATGGGAATTCTGATAGGGATTGCCCGAGATCATTGCCGAGGGGGAATCCGCAGTGGATTTGAGTGGGGGATGGTTCTCCATAAATGAGTGGGGCGCTGCGTTGCTCGGTGTGGTTAAAAATTCTCCCAGAACAGATCTGAGAGCACATAATCCATGGGAATGGCCCGGTTGACGTTTTGGATGACTTTGCCCGGAGCCGAACCGGAGCCTAGCGTCGTTATCCCGATCAGCGCCCCATCTTTGGTGCGAAACAACCCGCCTCCGCTGTTTCCTGAACTAATCGGTGCGGAGGTTCGGACATACTTTCCTGCCTCCCATTCATCAAAAGCAGAGATCACACCCGTAGTGACGCTGATGCCTTGTCCCAGCGCATTTCCAATCGCGACGCATTCCTGGCCTGGCTTCAAATTTTCCAGCTTCACACTGTTTAAAGGGGGCTGTGCTTTTGCGTCCGAGTATTCGATGCGCAGCATGGCCAGGTCGAGATCGTAGCGTCCAAGTTTGACCACTTCAAAAGGATGGTCGGCCCCCATGAAATTGAGTGAGTATTTAACTTCCTCTATGTTGTCGGGAACCGCGACGACATGTCTGTTCGTGACGAAATAGGCATGGCCATTTTCATGTTTGATGAGCACACCACTGCCATTGCCCCCAACCAGAATCTGTTTTCCCTCCTTGTCTACATCAAACCATCTAGTGCTGATCTTGACCACATAGGGAGATTTGAGATTGGCAATTTCTTCGTTGTTAAGGTCATGCTGGGGTGCAATTGGCGGAATGGATTTGTCGCGGGCCGCATCAGTAGTTGATGGTGTCTTTGCGCTGGTGGTGGGACTGGAAATGTCAGTGGCTGAATCGCCGACGCGCGCTGTGGCCGAGCGTGAAGTGGCGGACATGTAGACAAACACGACTCCGATCAGAATGCAGACGGTGGAAGAGAGGATGATGGCCGGCCAGAACCAGACGGGCTTTGCCGCCTTGTGACCTGCGGGCGGCGGCAGAGATGAAGGGACGGCTTTCCCCATGGGCGGCGGTGGTGGTGCCGATGAATGCAGATCTGGCCGTGGCAGGGAATCGCCGGCGAGCTGCGGCGGGAGATTCCTCACAGGGGGCGGAGCAAGCAGGGGGCGCTGCTGCTCCACGAAGTCCCGCAGCACGAGCCGTCTGCCGTTCACCTGGATCTTGTACAGGGTGTGCAAATCACCCGAGACGAGTCCGGCCTCAATGTCTTCATAGGTGAGGCCGGACTTCACTGCTCCGCGCCACTCCAGAGAATAGGTTGTGTTGCTCATATCAGGGGTTGGTTAGGAAGAGGGATTCAGCAGGGAGCGGCTTGAGATCGACTCCGGTGGAGGAAAGAGCTTGTTGATACTGCTGCAGCAGAGCCCGCCGGTCTGCGGTCACGAAGAACACGGGGCTGAGAGGAACGGAGGCGGAGGCCACGATCAGTTTGGGCGCGTCTGACGCGGCTTTGCCTGCGGCCGGATTGGGCACGAGGAGAGGCTTGCCATTTTCTCTGCCGATCATCCACAACTCGCCCGCAGTGCGTCCCTGTGAGTTGAGGACAAGAGACAGATCAGTCTCCACATAACCGGCAAACTTCAGTCCGGCGGCTGTGGCAGCGCGCAGGTAGTTCCGGTGGGCGAGCGCCTCCCGCAGATAGGCGCGTGATTTCAAAGATTTGAAAAAGGCGGTGAGCGGTGCCAGCCATTTTTCCTGCATTTCCGGCACGAGCCAGTCTTCGCTGCGCAGTGGCGTGGTGCCGAGAGTTTGATGCAAAACCTGCAGATCCTGCTGCAAGGACGGGCAGTGCAGCAACCCCCATTCACGCGGCCTCAGATGCATCATGTCTTCAAGCTTGAGCAGGACATAAGCTTTGGCGATGGGGCTGCCATGGGTGTCCAGCACCAGCTTGTCACAGACTTCCAGGAGAGGCTTGAGCACGTGCTCTCCTTTTTCGTCACTGATGCGTCCGATATCCAATGAGTTCATGAAGTCGCTGGTCTGACTCAGGCGGGTGGTGGCGATGGCATCCCCCTGATATTCACCCACCTCTCCTGCGCGGGTGAAGCTGTGCTGAATAAACAGGGCCGCCGTTTGAGTCGGGTCG
>NZ_JBIPNG010000567.1:0-3815 GCF_044373815.1 Prosthecobacter sp.
CTGACGCGCCTGCTGCATGACGGTGCCGCCGGGCAGCGTGGTCTGTGCGGCGGGGGCGCGCATGGAGAAGGAATCGTCCAGCATGACGATGAGCGAGGAACTGCCGAGGCCGAGAGAGCGCAGCGCCGTGAGCACCGGACGTGCGAGACAGAGTGCGAGCACGATGGGAATGGCGATGCGCGTGATGAGCAGCAGGAGCTGCTCGACCTTCATCTTGCGCTTCCGCTGGCGGATGACCTCATGCAACAGGTGCATGGCACCCCAGCGCACGGTGACGACCTTCCGCTTGTTCAACAAGTGGATGATCAGCGGGATGAGAAAGGCCGCTGCGCCAAAAAGGAGAATGCCGTGAAGAAAACTCATCGCATTCTCAGTGCTAAATAGCTCCGCAGCGCGGCGGAGTGGGATTCGTCGGTGGGCAGGCTCAAGTAATCGACCTGATGTTTGCGGAAGCCTTCCTTGAGCTGGGCGGCGAAGTTCTGCTGGGCCTCGATGTAGCGCTGGCGGATCGTGGCGGGATCGAGGAGGAGAAAGTCGTCGTCGTTTTCGAGGTTTTCAAAGCGCGCCCAGTTGCCAAAGGGGAAGTCGATTTCGTCGCGGTCCCAGAGCTGGAGGGCGATGATCTCGTGGCCTTTCTTGCGCAGGACGCCGATGGAGCGCAGGAGCGCAGCGGGATCGTCGAAGAAGTCGCTGATGAGAATGACGAGGCCACGACGTTTGAGGCGCTGCGCGAGGGATTCGAGCACCGGGGCGAGGCTGGTGTCCTTGCCGGGCTCGGTCTTGACCATGGTCTCAAGCAGCAAATGCAGGTGCGTGATCTTGGTGCGGCAGGGGATGACGTCGCGTATTTTGGAGTCAAAGGTGATGAGGCCCACGGCATCCTGCTGACTCATGAGCAGGTAGGCCAGCGAGGCGGCGAGCTTGCGGGCGTAGTCGAACTTCAAAATGCCCTTCTGGCCGCGGTAACCCATGCTACCGCTGGCATCGAGAACGACGGTGGCGCGCAGATTGGTTTCTTCGTCAAACTCACGGATGTAGAAGCGGTCGGTGCGGCCAAAGATCTTCCAGTCAAGACGGCGGATTTCATCCCCCTGAACATAAGGCCGGTGCTGACGGAATTCGACGCTGAAGCCTTTGTGCGGCGAGGCATGCTGACCGGTGGTGAAGCCTTCGACAACCGTGCGCGCAAAGAGCTGCAGAGTCTGCAGACTGGTGATGTCTTCGGCTTGAAGGATGTCAGAGAGAGTAGCCACTGATGTGGGGAATTAGGGGGCCGGGCGTGTGGCGCAGCCGCTCACAGCACTCGCGTTTCGCTCTTCTTCGTCTTCTTCACCAGTTCGGCAATGATCTGATCCACGGTGATACCTTCGGCTTCGGCGTGGAAGGTGGGAACGAGGCGGTGGCGCAGGGCAGGAGCTGCGAGGGCTTCGATGTCGTCCGTGGTGACATGGGTGCGGCCCTGGAGAAGGGCGCGGACTTTGCCGGCGAGGACGAGCATCTGGCTTGCACGCGGGCCGGCTCCCCAGCTGAGCATGCTCTTCACGTATTCGGAGGCGTCGGGTTCCGTGGGGCGCGTGGAGCGGACGAGATCGAGGACGAAGTCGATGACGTGATCCGGCACTGGCACCTTGCGGGCGAGCTGCTGTGCGGCCTGCAGTTCTTCAGCAGTGATAACGGCTTCGATTTCCTGTGTTTGACCACCCGTGGTGCGGGCGATGATTTCGCGCTCATCGTCGCGCGTAGGGTAATCGACCTTGATGAGGAAGAGGAAGCGGTCTTTCTGGGCTTCAGGGAGCGGGTAGGTGCCTTCCTGCTCAATGGGGTTCATCGTGGCGAGCACGAAGAAGGGCTTGGGCAGTTCATGCGTGACCTGACCGACGGTGACGTGCTTTTCCTGCATGGCCTCCAGCAGGGCGGCCTGCGTTTTGGGCGGCGTACGGTTGATTTCGTCGGCAAGGATGATTTGGGAAAAGATCGGACCAGGCTGGAAGACGAGCTTGCGGCGGCCTGTCTCCGCATCTTCCTGGATGATCTCGGTACCGGTGATGTCCGCAGGCATCAGGTCAGGCGTGAACTGGATGCGGCGGAAGCTCAGGTGCATCGCGTCCGAGAGCGATTTGACGAGCAGGGTCTTCGCGAGACCGGGCACCCCTTCAAGCAAGCTGTGGCCGCCGGCGGCGATGGCGATGAACACCTGCTCAATGACGGCCTCCTGTCCGACGATCCGTCTGCCGAGAGCAGCTTTGAGTTTGTTGTAACCTGAGACGAGAGCGGCGGCAGCAGCGGAGTCGGACATGGGGGATGACGAAATCAGAATGACGAGTAAAATTGAAGCCGTGAAAGGCATCAACGGGCGAAGAGTGAACACGAGGACGGAACACGAGTTCTTTCCACTCTTGCGATCATGCTGGCAAGAAGACAAAAAAGAGGGATTTGCAGAATCCCGCTAAATCAGATTTTGCTGATGCAGGCGACGGCCATGGCAGCGATGCCTTCCTCACGCCCAACGAAGCCGAGGCGTTCGTTGGTGGTGGCTTTGACACCGACCTGATCGGGCTGGATGCCCAGAGCTGCGGCGATGTTCTTTTTCATCGCGGCGGCGTGGGGATTCACCTTGGGTGCTTCAGCGATAAGAGAGGAATCCACATTCTCAATGCGCATGCCCTTGTCTGCGGCGATCTGGGCGCATTTTTCGAGGATTTTAAGACTGCAGATGCCTTCGATGGTGGGATCACTGGGCGGAAACCAGTGGCCGATGTCGGGCTCGCCGAGAGCGCCGAGGACGGCGTCGGCAATGGCGTGGCTGAGCACGTCCGCATCCGAATGGCCTTTGAGGCCGCGCGAATGCGGGATGGTGACACCGCCGAGGACGAGGGGGCGGCCTGTTTCAAAGGGGTGAACGTCGTAACCGATGCCTGTGCGAACCATGGGGGGAAATCAGGCGTTGTGGTCGGCGGCTTTCTTCAAGCTGGCGAGGACCTCGGAGATGGGGAGGTCGATGCGCTGGCGGTTGAGGAAGTAGCTGACGTTTTCGTAGCCTGCTTCAGTCAGGTGGTTCAAGGCGGTGACGAAATGCTCGCCGACGCGAACGGCCCGATGCGAATCGGAGCCGAGGACGATGGGGATCTTGCGATCTGCCATCATGCGCAGCATTTCGTTGCCCGGATTCATTTCGGAATAGCTCTTGTTGAGGCCGGAGGTGTTCAACTCCATAGCCACGCCGGTGGCCGCGATGCGGTCGAGAGCGCCGGAGACGGTGTTTTTGACGATGGCAAAACACCAGGAATCTGGATGGTAGTTTTTGACCAAGTCCGGGTGTGCCAAGCAGTCGTAGAGGCCGGATTCAGCCGACTTGGCGAGGTGCTCGAAATAGGTGCGGCGGAAGTTCTCGATGGTGCCGGTCTCGAACTTGTTGAGGTATTCCTTGGCCTGCCAGTGGACGGCGCCGAGCACGTAATGGAAGTCGGCACGCTTGTGGAGGGAGGCGATGTATTCCTCACAACCGGGGAAGTATTCGCTTTCGATGCCGAGGCGGATGTCGAGCTTGCCCTTGAAGGCGTCAGCGGCACGCTGAACGATGGCAAGGTAGGTGTCGAATTCACTCTCCGACATGCGCACCGTGGGCCAGAATCCGTTTGGCATGGGGCAGTGGCAGGTGAAGATGATGCCTTTGAGGCCGGCCTTGAGGGCCTGCTGGGCATACTCTTCCGGCTCACCCCAGGCATGCTTGCACAGCGGGGTGTGCATGTGGGAATCGTAAAACAAAGCGCCCGTCTTGGTGGGGCCGGGAGGCGGCAGAGGCTGGGTAGGTGCTT
>NZ_JBIPNG010000568.1:0-3814 GCF_044373815.1 Prosthecobacter sp.
GGTGGCATTCGCCTGGGGGTCAAGATCCACCAGCAATACCCGCACCCCGCGCTGGGTGAGGCACGCGGCGAGGTTCAAAGCGGTCGTCGTTTTACCGACACCGCCTTTCTGGTTGGAAATGGCGACAATCCTCATAGGTACTTGGCACTGGACTTTGCAGATAAACCATGGGACACGCCAGCACGAAATGGAAATCACAGAGAAATGGCTCGGAGAAATCGGCGGTTGGGCGGTGATGAAGTCCGCTCGCTCCCTGGTGGATGCAGGTTTGGCCGTCGTCACCAGCAGCAGTGACGGCATGATCCGTGGCACCGCCGGCTCTGGAAAACTGAAATTCACCACCGGCCTGCGCATCCGCACCTCCTCCGATGTGGAAAACCTCTGCACCTGCCCCCACGCCCGCCGCAGCGGCATGATGTGCGAGCACGCCCTCGCCGTGGCACTCGCCCACGTTCGCGAGCAAAGCGGTGCCAAACCTAGTTCTGGAGCTTCAGTACGTTCTGTAGTCCCGCCTTCAGGCGGTTCTGGCGGTCTACGGCCCCCTTCAGCCGGTTCTGGAGTGGGCGGCGCATTACCTGCTGGCGGAGCTTCCGGACCGGCTAAAGCCGGTACTACAATACCCAGAACTCCGCCCGCTCTGACCCCGCTCAAGATCCCCGGTCACTACTCCCTCTACCTCCCCGAACCCCTCCTGCAGGGACAGATCCGCGAGCCCTTCGGCGTCTTCGTGAAATACCTCCCCGGCGGCGAGAGCGAAACCTCCCTCTTCGCCGCCTGGCTCGCCAGTCAGGGCATCAAGCAGCCCCAGAGCCTGCCCATCTCCCTCAAAGGCGCAGGCCTGAACACCTTTCTGGAGACGCTGGCCGAGCACCCCCGCGTCTTCGTCGGCAAGCCGAACGGCCAGGAGCGCCTCTTCCACGTCGCCCCCGAGCGCGTCCGCCTGCCGCTGGTCGTCGAGTCCGTCGATGCCCAAACCGTCCGCCTCAAACTGGAAGGAGCCCACCAAAAACACGTCATGGGCGCTTGGTGGATCTGCCAGGAGACCGCCTCCCTCTTCCGCCACTTGGCCGACACCCCCGCCCTCACCACCCTGGCCGGCGAGCTGAGCAAGTCCCCGGTCACCAAGCCGCTCCGCTGGCTGGCAGAGCAGGGGGAGTCTTTAGGCGAATGCTTCCAGATGGAACTGCGCGGCGCTGGCCTGGAGAAATTCCACGTCGCCCCCGTGCCCTGCCAGTTTGAAATCCAGCTCGACGGCTCGCTTCAGGTCGTGGATGCGAAACTCTCAGCTCGTTACAATTCACACACCTGGCTCGTGCGCCATTCGGATGGCGGTCATTCAATCTTCCCACTTCAAGATGAATCGAATGGCTTTGTATTCTACGTCCAAAATATAGAGGCCGAATTCCGCCTTTTGCGCCGCTTGGAGGGCCTCGGCTTCAAGCCCGAAGGCCAGGTCTTGCGGTTGCAGGGCAGCGAGAACGTCCTCCGCTTCTACGCTTCCGAACTCCCGCAACTGCGTAATCTCGCGACCGTTACTGAAGGTGAGCGCTGGCGCTCCGCGACTCGCGGCATTCAGCGCATCGCACCCAAGACCAAGTTCGTCGCACCCGCCGGACAGATGGGCGGCGGCGGCGACTGGCTCAGCATGGAGTTCGCCTACGAGTCCACGGATGGCTTCCGCCTCCCCCGCGCCGAAGTCCTGCGACTGGTCCGCTCCGGCCAAAGATCGGTCAAAGGCGCCAACGGCAAACAGTACATCCTCGACATCGCCGCCGTGGATGATTTGGAGGAATCCCTGCGGGATGTCCCCATGGAGCTCACCCCCGAGGGGGCCCGCGTCCACGGAGCCCATGCCGCTTACTTTGGCGATGAAGCCACAGGTGCCGCTAACGAGATTAGCGTTACAAGCAGTGAAGTGCAGGCCGAGATCGTCGATCTCGCTGGCATGCTTCGCCCTTACCAGATGGAAGGCGTCTGCTGGATGACCTCCCGCATCCTGCGCGGTCGCGGCGGCATTCTGGCCGATGAGATGGGCCTGGGCAAAACCGTCCAGAGCATCGCCGTGGCCCTCTTCCTCAAGCAGCGGAAAGGCGACCAATGCGGCCCGATGATCGTCGTCTGCCCCAAGTCCCTCCTCGGCAACTGGCAGGCCGAGTTCGAGCGCTTCGCCCCCACCCTGAAGGTGCTCCAAATCCAGGGCGCAGGCCGAGAAAAAGCCCTCAGTACCATCCCCTCGTTTGACGTGATATTGACCTCTTATCAATTGATCATCAGAGATATTAAACATTACCAAACGATCCGCTTCGGTTTGATTCTTTTGGATGAAGCCAGCTTCATCCGCAACCCCGATACCGACGCCGCCAAGACCCTCCGCAGCCTCAATTGCACCGGCCGCATCGCCCTCACCGGCACTCCCTTGGAAAACGGCGTGCGCGATTTGTGGTCCATCTTCCACTTCGCCCTGCCGGGTTATTTGGGGAATCAGACCTCCTTCAAAGAGCGCTTCGAATCCCCCATCCAGTCCGGCCTGGACCTCCCCGCAGGCCGCGATGCCGCCCAGCGCCTGCAAAAACTCACGCTGCCCTACTTCCTCCGCCGCACCAAACGCCAGGTGCTCAAGGACCTGCCCGAGAAGATCGAGCAGGTGCTCTGGTGCACCCCCAGCGCGGCGCAGAGCGAATTTTACCGCAAGATCCTGGAGGAGGGCCGCGAGGAGATCAAAGCCGCCCGCCGCCGCTCCGGCCAGAACGGCGCCAAGATGACCATGTTCACCGTGCTCCTGCGCCTCCGGCAGGTCTGCTGCGATCTCCGCCTCACCGGCGTCCAGCCCGACGCCCTGAAAGGCCTCGGCCAGGACGACCTCTCCGGCAAATGGCCCGCCCTCCTCGGGCAGATCGAATCCGTCATGGAGTCCGGCGGCAAGCTCCTCGTCTTCAGCCAGTTCGTCCGCTTTTTGCACCTCATGCGCGACCACCTGAAGGCCGAAAAACTCGACCACGCCTACCTCGACGGCAGCAGCCAGGACCGCTCCGAGCAGGTGGCGCGCTTCCAGAAAGACCCGAACTGCCGCATCTTTCTCATCAGCCTCAAAGCCGGCGGTTACGGTCTCAACCTCACCGCCGCCGACAACGTCATCCTCGCCGACCCTTGGTGGAACCCCGCCGTCGAATCCCAGGCCATCGACCGCGCCCACCGCATCGGCCAGCAAAAAGTCGTCAACGCCTACCGCCTGGCGATCCGCGGCACCGTCGAAGAACGCATCCTCAAGCTCCAGGCCCAAAAGCGCGGCCTCGTCGAAGCCGCCCTCAACGACCAGGCCCCCATGATGGAAGGCCTCACCGAAAGCGATCTCGAAGCCCTGATCCAGTAGTCCCACTTGGCCCCTCTGGAAAGCCTCACCGAGAACAATCTCGCGCCCAGTCTGGCCGCACCATGAATTTCAAGCTTTCCCTCCCTCGGGCAGCCCGCGGCGGTCCATCTGCGCTCCGGTTGCAAGACGCCATCGTCCCGCGCCAGCATCTTGCGGCGCCGTGCGATCACAAAAAATAATGCCAGGCATTTAATAATTGCTCGCGCTTATTTTCCATCCACCTTCCAACCCCATGAACCTCGCCCAAACCTCTGATCCTCAGGCGCTCCCCCTCGAAGAGCAGCTCATCGGTGTGAATGCGAAAACCGGCCTCTATCCCGGCGCGCGTTCGTGGTCTGGCGGGCGGTTTCGTGTGCTCGGCAGGGGGCCTCTCGAATCCTACTGCTACCACGTCATGTCACGCACCTGCGGCGGGGAGGTGTTCTTCGACGACGTCGAAAAAGA
>NZ_JBIPNG010000569.1:0-3811 GCF_044373815.1 Prosthecobacter sp.
TGTGCTGCGCATCGGTGCGGTGCCTTCGTGGCGCTGGTGGCGGGATTTGGAGGATCTGCCGAAGATCAAGGTCACCAACATCACGCGCACAGGGTTCAGCGGACTCGCGCGAACGGAGAATGTGGAAACGCTGGCGTGGGAGAACATCCGCAGCACGCAGTTTACCCGCGTCGATCCGCCCTGCGGCATTCTGCGCTTTGAGCCTGACTTCGAAAAATTCCCGGAATCTGAACCGGCCTGGGTGAGCAAAATTGCGAAGGCCATTCCCGCAGGTTCGCGGGTGTTTTTGGGCAACAGCCTGCCGATTCGCGAATTCAATCTGGCGCTGCAGACGACGAAGCCGGGCATCGAGCTTTTTGCCAATCGCGGTGCCAATGGCATCGACGGACTCGTTTCGACCTTTCTCGGCACCAGCGCGGTGCATGGCGGCGAATGCTGGCTGATTCTCGGGGATCTGAGCGCGCTGTATGATCTCGCCGCGCCGTGGGTCATCGCCCAGATGGATCATCCGCAGCTGCGCATCGTGGTGATCAACAACTGCGGCGGCAAAATTTTCTCCCGCGTGGCCAGCATGCGCGCCCTGCCTGAGGCCGCACGCAACGTGATCGAAAACCGTCACTCGCTGGGCTTTGAGCCCTGGGCGCAGCTGTGGGGCATGGAGTATCTCCAGACCGATGATGCGAATGATCTCGCAGACCTGCTGCCGATGCCGATGGTGATCGAAATCCGACCCGACCCGCTGCACACGGAGGCGTTCTGGAAGGACTGGCAGAAGCCGGTGATCAGGCCACGATGAATTGAATCTCTTTCGTCAGGAGGCGGAGGAGACGGCCACAGCCGCAGCACCCTGCAAGCACCCGCGCATACGCGAGCGCGGAGCTTCTTGGACTACGGCGGCAAGCCTGGGCGCGACGCCGCTTTCGCTGGCTGGATGATGGGCTGAGGCCGTAGCACACGCTATACCTCGCGAAAGCGGTAGCTTCGATGCAGGCTTGCGCCGTGCATCTGCGCGACCGCACTCCAAAAGGCTGTCGCGCAGTCGCAAGCACCAGAGCTCACGCGGACGTGCTTGCTTAGCACCCCGCAAATTAAGCCACGATGAAGTCGCGGAAGGCGGTGATGATCACCACCACGGAGCAGGCGCCGGCGTCGGGGAAGCCGATGCAGGCCTCGCCGAGAGTCTTGGCACGGCCAAACTTGGCCACCATGGCTTTGCTGGCTTCCTTGCCGGCCTCGGTGGCGGCGGCCACGGCGGTGATGGCATCTGGGAGGGACTGAGCAGCGACTTCTGCTGCCTTGGTGGCGGCAGGCTCCATGGCATCCACGCAGGTTTTGTCGCCGATGGCGGCACCACCGCGCTGCTTCACGCCATCCACACCGGCCTGGAGGAATGCAGCCAGTGCGGCGGCATCGAAGGATTCCTTGCCATTGAGGGCTTTGCCGCCATTGCGGAAGAAGGTGCCGAAGATGGCACCGCTGGCGCCGCCCATGCTGCTCATCATCGCCATGCCGACGGTGGAGAAGGCTTTCTCGATGCTTTCGACTTCGCCGGCGTTGAGTTTCTCCGTGGCGGCACGCATGCCGCGCTCCATGCCCATGCCATGATCCCCGTCTCCGAGATCACGGTCGGCCTGGGACAGCATCGGCTCGGCAGCGATGATGCGCTCGCAGGCGAGCAGGAGCATGGCTTTGACTTCGTCTTTGGAAAGGTTGGCTTTGGGCATGGGACCGCGATTGTTGGCGCGCTGGCGGGGAAGTCAAATGCGAAGCCTGCAGGATGGGAGCCTACGCCTTTGCGCGTTTGTCCGCACGGCGCAGCCGGTCGGCCATGCCTTTCATGACGTGCAGGGCAAACTGTGGCATCTCATCGACCATGAAGAGGAAGTGATGCCGGTTCACGGGAAGGAGCTTGCAGTCGGTGCGGGCAATGGCATCGGCGGAGCGTTCAGAATCTTCGATGAGGGAGATTTCGCCAAAGAACCCTTCGGGGCCCACGGTCTCGACGATGATGCCGTTGATGACGATGTCCACCTCCCCGCTCTGCACCACGAACATCTCCCCGGAGTCGTCGCCGGCATTGAAGATGGGGGTTCCTTGCAGAACGGACCGCACGTTGGCTGGGCTGGCGAAGATCTCGGGGAGTTTCATGGCATGGGCAGGTTTACAGTTTGGTGTAGCCTACGCTTTCGCAGGGCATGTCCCAGAGTTTTTTCAGCTCGGCATCCAGCTTGGTGATGCTGAAGCTGACGCCGGCCATTTCCTGGCAGGTGACGATGTTGTCGACGATGGTCTGGTGAATCTTGATGCCGCGTGCGTCCAGGATGGGCTTGGCGCCGCGCAGCAGGATGAGCAGTTCCATCATGTGCGTGGAGCCGAGGCTGTTGACGAAGAACACGATTTCATCTCCGGCGGTGAGCGTCAGATCGTCGGCAAACAGGAGATCCAGGATCTTGGCGGCCAGTTCATCGGCAGTGCACATCGGGATGAGACCCACGCCTTTTTCGCCATGGATGCCCATGCCGAGGCCGATCACATCATCGGCCAGTTCGAAGGTGGGCTTGCCGGTGGCGGGAATGCTGCCGGGCTTGGTGGAGACGCCGACGGTGCGGGTGTGATCGCAGGCTTTTTGGGCGATGCGGACGAGTTCATCCAGGGAATCGACCGTCTGTGCGGCGGCACCGGCGAGCTTGGTGATCGGCACGAGACCGGCAACGCCACGGCGGTTTTGCTTTTGCGTGGGAGGTGCGGAGCAGACGTCGTCGGCGATGATGACGGTTTTCACGGTGATGCCTTCATCCGCAGCGAGTTCCGCGCCAATGTCGAAATTCATCACGTCCCCGGCGTAGTTGCCGTAGAGAAAGAGCACTCCCTTGCCACGGTTCACCGCCTGGGCGGCTTCCAGTACGATGTCCGGCGGTGGGGCGGCGAAGATTTCACCCACGGCAGCGCCATCGGCCATGCCTTTGCCAACGAGGCCGTGATAGATCGGCTCATGCCCGGCACCACCACCCACGAGCAGCGCAGGTGCATCAGGCCGCAGATCATTCATGACGATGGAACGCGTGCCCACGCGGCGGGCCTTGCCATCATAAGCCAGCACGAGCCCCTCAAAGAGTTCGTCGGCGCACTTGAGCGGGTTGTTGATGATCTTCTTGGCAGGATTGGCGTGGCTCATGGTTTGAATCGTCGGGGTTGGAAAAGAAACGCCATTTTTACGGCGTGCACCGGGGCTGTCAAAGCCGATTGCCATCCTTCCACCTCCTGCCCGACTCAATCGAAACCGTTGCCGATCAGCAGCACAAGCCGTGCAACAATCCAAATTCCCAGCGCCAGGAGCAGGTAGGTCATGCCTTTGCGCACGTTGTGAAGCTTGGCCTCCAGGACAATGCATTTGGAATGGACCTGCCCCAGCACTGAGCGTTTGACCCCATCGTTCGACTGCCGGCAGAACAAATCTGCATATTCGTCCCCCGGAATTTTGGCGATCTGGCCAGAGAAATAAAGGTTGGGATGCCGGTTCGCATCGGGGGCTTTTCTCACGGCCCGAGGAAAAGCTGCGGCAATGCCACGCCCGAAAGCAAAACTCATGAAGAGTATGAAAAGTGCGTACAACGCCAGCACGGCATACTCAAACCATTGCATGCCCGCCCAGCCTTGCAGGCGCAGTCCCGGCCCCATGTTCACGATCATGGCCATCAAGACGGCGGAGGTGCTCAGAGTGAGCTGGGCTTTCAAATCCGCCCGGTTGATCTGCTGCTCAACGTCCTGATAAAGCATGTAAATCAGGCGCGTGACATCGACCTGTGTATCC
>NZ_JBIPNG010000161.1:0-12940 GCF_044373815.1 Prosthecobacter sp.
GCACCGAGGGCGGAGAGGTATTCCTCCAGCGTCTTGGTCGGGGGCATGAAGATGAAGAGCTTGCCATCGCGCGGCTGCACACAGAGGGCGGTACGCACGACCTTGTCGGCAGACTCACCTGCCGCAGGCGGCTGAGCGGCAGGATCGATGCCCTGCTGCTGCTTTTCTCCCCCGGTCAGTCCTTCTGCACTGGACGGGCCACGACGCTGGGCGAGTTTTTCCCAAAAGGAGGGCGGCACGCCGGCGATGCCACGCACAAACTGCTGCCGGGAGGGCAGCGGATCGCGGTCTTGCATGGGGTCCTGCTCGTGATGGTAGGGATAGTCGGTGGTCTTGACCCAAGGCTGGGAATCGAGCGGGAGACGCAGGCCGATGGGTGAATCCCCCGGCACGAGGTAGCAGCGCTCGGCACGGAGGAACCACGGGCCGGTTTCCCAGCCTTCGTCCGCCGGTTTGAGCGGCAACACGTGGCCGATGATTTTGTCGAGACCTTCCTCGAACACCTTGGCGAGGCGCGTGCGCTCCTCCTTGTCTTTGAGGTTGGATTTGAGCGGATCGACGTTCACCGGGAGCTTGCGCTCGCGCCAGAGGTAGTAGAAGGCGTCTTCATACGTCGGCATGATCCATTTGGTGCTGCAGCCGATGCGCTCGGCGAGAGCGCGGATGAAGCGTGCGGAGTGGGTCTCGTTCACGCCGTAGTCTGTCTCCATGTCGGCATACAGATGCGGGTGGGCCCACAAAGGCTGGCCGTCCTTGCGCCAATGGCAGCCATAGGACCAGCGTGGCAGGGATTCGCCGGGGTACCATTTACCCTGGCCGTGGTGCAGGAAGGCTCCGGGCGCGAATCGGTCTCTGAGGCGTTTGAGCAGGACGTCCGAAAGCTTGGCTTTCATAGGCCCCACGGCGGCGGTGTTCCACTCGGCACCTTCGGCGTCGTCGATGGAAACGAAGGTCGGCTCACCACCCATGGTCAGTCGTACATCGTTGGCTTCGAGCTCTTTATCCAGGGCATGACCCAGGGCTTCGATCTCCGCCCACTGCTCCTCGGTGTAGGGCTTGGTGACGCGGGGGGATTCGTAAATACGAGTGACCTTCATCTCGAACTCGAACTCCGTTTCGCAAGGCTCAGCCATGCCGCTGATCGGCGCGGCGCTCCCCGGGTCTGGGGTGGCAGCGAGAGGGATGTGCCCTTCCCCGGCGAAGAGGCCAGAGGTCGGATCGAGGCCGACCCAGCCAGCGCCGGGCAGATAGACCTCACACCAGGCGTGGAGGTCGGTGAAATCCACTTCGGTGCCGCTGGGGCCGTCGAGGGATTTCACGTCCGGCTTCAACTGGATGAGGTAACCGCTGACAAAACGCGCGGCGATGCCCAGACGGCGCATGAGCTGAACCATGAGCCATGATGTGTCACGGCAGGAGCCGGTGCGCTTGGTGAGGGACTCCTCCGGTGTCTGAACGCCAGGCTCCATGCGGACGGTGTAACCGATGTCCTTCCAGAGGCGCTGATTGATGGTAACGAGGGCGTCAATCGTGCGCGGCGGCCAGGGTTTCATGGCGAGGAGCTCGCTCTCGACCTGGGTGAAGTATTCCGCGAATTTGGGCGTGAGTTCGCCGCACTTCAGGAAGGGGGCGAGCTCATGATCCAGCGTGGCATCGTAGTCGAAGGGGAAATTTTCAGCCTCCGGCTCCAGGAAGAAGTCGAAGGGATTGAAGACCGCCATCTCCACCACGACATCCACCTCGATGCTGAATTCCTTGGTTTTCTCCGGGATGACCAGCCGGGCGAGGAAGTTTGACTGAGGGTCCTGCTGCCAGTTCAGGAAATGCTTCTCCGGGGTGATTTTGAGCGAGTAGCTCAGGATACGAGAGCGGGAATGCGGTGCAGGGCGCAACCGGATGATCTGGGGGCCCAGCTCGATGGGTCGCTCGTAGCGGTAGCTGGTGCGGTGGTGAAGGGCGACGTGGATGGACATGCGAAAGGGTTGGGGGCGGACGGGAACTCAATGCCCGCTACGTCATTATTAGCAAGTTAACGGCCAATCTTGGATTCCGGCGTCGGAAAACTGCGCTCGCACCTTGCCTCCCCACGATTTCGCGAGACTATGCGCCCGCATTTCCCAACCCACCCCATGTCCAAGAAGACCCCTGCCCCCACCACGATCCGCCCCATCAAGAAGCTGATGGTCGCGAACCGCTCTGAAATCGCCATCCGCGTCATGCGTGCGGCCACTGAACTGGGGCTGAAAACGGTGGGTATTTACGCGCAGGAAGACCGCTTCTGCCCGCATCGCTTCAAAGCGGACGAGGCCTACGAGCTGAACAAGGACAAGGGACCTCTGGGCGCCTACCTGGACATCGAAGGCATCGTGGCTCTGGCGAAGGAGAAGGGCGTGGACGCGATCCACCCCGGCTATGGCTTCCTTTCTGAGAACCCGAAGTTCTCCCAGGCGTGCGAAGATGCCGGGATCATTTTCATCGGCCCTGATGCGAAGATTCTCGACATGATGGGCGACAAGACGGCGGCCCGTAATGTGGCCCGCAAGCTCAAGGTCTCCATTCTCGAAGGCACCGATGAGCCGGTGAGCGACCGCAAGGAAGCACTGGCGGCAGCGAAGAAAATCGGCTTTCCGCTGATCATCAAGGCGGCCTTTGGCGGTGGCGGGCGCGGCATGCGCATCGTGCGTGAGGCCAAGGACCTGGAAAAGCTGCTGGATGAGGCGCAGACGGAGGCGGAACGCGCGTTTGGCAACGGGGCGGTGTTCCTCGAAAGATTCGTGGGCAAGGCGAAGCACATTGAAGTGCAGATCCTGGCCGACAAGCATGGCAACGTGCTGCATCTGCACGAACGCGACTGCTCCGTGCAGCGCCGGCATCAGAAGGTGATCGAGCAGGCGCCGAGCTACGGGATCAAGCAGGAGATTATCGACAGCCTGTGCGATGCTGCGGTGAAACTGGCGCATGCGGTGAACTACACGCACGCGGGCACGGTGGAGTTCCTCGTGGATCACGAAACGGGCGAATGGTTCTTCATTGAGATGAATCCACGCATTCAGGTGGAGCATACGGTGACGGAGGAGATCACGGGCATCGACATCGTGCGCAGCCAGATCCTCATCGCGCAGGGCTACCAGATTCACCAGGAGCCGCTGGCATTGCCGCCGCAGGACAAGATCGAGAAGAGCGGCTTTGCGATCCAGTGCCGCATCACGACGGAAGACCCGGAAAACGGGTTCACGCCGGACTTTGGCAAAATTTTGACCTACCGCAGCGCCGGGGGCTTCGGCATCCGTCTGGATGGCGCGCTGGGCGCGACGAACGCGGTCATCACGCCGTATTATGACTCGATGCTGGTGAAGATGACGGTCTATGCCCGCACGTACAAGCAGTCGCTGGACCGCATGGACCGCGGGCTGCGCGAGTTCCGCATTCGTGGCGTGAAGACGAACATCCCGTTCCTCATGAACGTGGTGCATCACCCGGACTTCATGGCGGGGCAGGCCACGACGCGCTTCATCGACAACAATCCTGACCTGCTCAAGTTTGTGGCGCGCAAGGACCGTGCCTCGAAGCTGTTGAGCTATCTGGCAGACACGATTGTGAATGGCAATCCGTTCGCAAAAGATCATAAGATCAGCAAGGCCTTCACCGCACCGCCGACGCCGAAGTTTGACCACCGCATCGCGCCGGCGAAAGGCACGAAGCAGCTCCTCACGGAGATGGGGCCAGAGAAGTTCTGCAACGACTGGATTGCGAAGCAGAAGAAGCTGCTGATCACGGACACGACGATGCGTGACGCGCACCAGTCGCTGCTGGCCACGCGCATGCGCACCTTTGACATGCTGGCCGTGGCGGACAGCGTGGCACGGCGCACGCCGAACCTGTTCTCGCTCGAAATGTGGGGCGGAGCGACCTTTGACGTGACGATGCGCTTCCTGCGCGAAGATCCGTGGGAGCGCCTGCGTGACATCCGCGCCAAGGTGCCGAACATTCTTTTGCAGATGCTCTTCCGCGGCTCGAATGCCGTGGGTTACACGAACTACCCGGACAATGTGGTGAAGGGCTTCATCAAACATGCCGCGGAGAACGGCATGGACATCTTCCGCATCTTTGATTCGCTGAACTACCTGCCGAACCTCAAGGCGGCGATGGATGCGGTGCGCGAGGACACGAACTCCATCTGTGAAGGCACGCTGTGCTACACGGGCGACATCATGGATCCGAAGCGCGACAAGTACGACCTGAAGTACTACGTGCGCCTGGCCAAGGAGCTGGAAAAGATGGGGGCGCATATGCTGTGCATCAAGGACATGGCCGGACTGGTCCGCCCGTTTGCGGCGAAGAAGCTGGTCAAGGCGCTGAAGGATGAAGTGGGCATCCCAATTCACTTCCACACGCATGACACGAGCGGGCTGAACGCCGCGAGCATCATCGAAGCCGCCACGGCGGGTGTCGATGTGGTGGATGCGGCGATTGCATCCATGTCCGGCGGCACTTCGCAGCCGAACCTGAACTCCATCGTGGCTGCCATGCAGAACACGCCGCGTGACACCGGACTGGATGTCGAGGCGCTGCAGGAGTTTAGCGACTACTGGGCTGCGGTGCGCAGCTTCTACAAGCCTTTCGACACCTCCGAGCCTTACGGTACTGCGGAAGTCTATCTGCACGAAATGCCCGGCGGGCAGTACACGAATCTCAAGGAGCAGGCCATCGGCATGGGCCTCGGCCCACGCTGGCCGGAGATCGCCCATGCGTATGCGGAGGTGAACCAGCTCTGTGGCGACATCGTCAAAGTGACGCCATCGAGCAAGGTCGTCGGCGACCTGGCCATCGAGTGCGTGGCACGTGGTGTGAAGCCCACGGACATCATCAACCTGCAAGGCACCAAGTGGAGCAAGGACGTGACCAGCATGTTTGAAGGCTGGCTTGGCGAACCCTTCTACGGCATGGAGACGGCCAAGGCGGCGGATTCACGCAAGAAGTGGAATGCGCTGGCTGATGCCATCGTGGGCAAAGGCGGCAAGCGGATCAAAGGACGCCCCGGCACGCACGCTGCGAAGATCAAGCTGGAAGACGTGCGAGCCGAGCTCAAGGGCAAGCTCAAGAAGGAGCCTACCGAAGACGATGTGTGGAGCTACCTCATGTATCCGGATGTGTTCCTGAAGTTTGCTGAATTCCGCAAAACCTACGGTGACGTGTCCGCCCTGCCAACGCCGGCGTATTACTACGGCCTGCAGGACAAGGAGGAAATCCACATCAGCCTGGAAGCAGGCAAGACGCTCTTCGTGCGCCTGCTCAACATGACCGAGGCTGACGCCGCTGGTCAGCAGACGGCGATCTTTGAGCTGAACGGCTATCCACGCCATACGACGGTGACCAACAAGTCCCTGGCGAAGAACGCTGTGACCAAGACCAAGGCGGATCCTGCGGACCCGACTCAGGTGGGCGCGCCGATGCCGGGGATGGTGGCGAGCATTGCGGTGAGCGTGGGGCAGAAGGTGAAGGAGGGGGAGACCCTGCTGACGCTGGAGGCCATGAAGATGTTTGCAGCGGTTTCTTCACCGATTGCGGGCACTGTGAAGGATATCTGCGTGAAGATCAGCGAGAGTGTGGAGAGCAAGGATTTGATGGTGAGGCTGGTGAAGTAGAGGGTCTTAGGATTCCAGAGGCATCGTCCTTTACCATGGACAGTGAGCTTCCTGCGCAAGCGCGCGGGAAGCTAGTGACTCATGGATTGTACTTTGACGCCTGCCAGGTGCCTTTGGAAGAGCCGCCATTGATCTCCTCAATCGAAGCTTCAAGAGTATCAATGTCCTGAGGTGTGCTTTTGTGGGCAAGTGATGAGGGGTCATGAACGACCTTATCTCACTCACTCTTCAGGCGGCAGGCGTTGTGCTTGCTGCGGATTTTGCGGCCGGTTTTGTCCATTGGATGGAGGATGCTTACATCCGCGAAGATACGCCGTGGCTGGGGCGGTGGATCGGACGGCCGAACATTGTGCATCATCATCTGCCGAGACGGATGACGCGGAACACGTGGTGGGAGAGCAACAAGGAACTGCTGGTGGCGATGGGGGTGCTGATCATCGCGGCGGCGTGGCTGGGCTGCCTGACGTGGCATGTGTGGCTCTTTGCTGTGGTGGGTGGGAATGCGAACGAGGTGCACAAGTGGTCGCACCGAACCCGGAAGGAAAACGGGCGCTTCATCTCGATGCTGCAGGACCTGCGAATTTTGCAGACGCCGCAGCACCATACGGTGCACCACACGAATCCGAAGGAGGTGCATTACTGCCCGGTGACGAATGCGCTGAACCCAGTGCTGGATGCGCTGCATTTCTGGGTGGGGCTGGAGTGGCTGCTGGAGCACACGGCGGGGCTGAAGCGGCAGCCGGACAGCTCGGTGCCCGGGCAGGGCATTCCGCCGGAGTGGATCGCGGAGATGCGGCGTGCGGGGTGAGCAAAAATCATTCGTCGCCGGAGGTGTTTGCGCCATCTTCGGCGATGTTCGGCCATCTCCCGGGTCCCACGATGTGCTGCCAGAAGGCGGCGTCTTTATATCGAGCGCACTTCTGCGGTCTCGGCACGAATTTGCACCGTCACTATGGCGCGTGGGCGCGCTGGCTGGTGAACAGGGACAGCGCTTTTCTCACGCTGCTGGGCTCGGCCCTGGCAGAAGCACCGCCGGAGCTGTGCCAGACAACCTGCTGCAATGCATTCGCCACGCCGCGCGATCTGGTGGCGGACAGCCCGGTGCTACAATACACCGCCGCTGTGACGGTCTGCGGCCTGAGCGCGAAGCTGGATGACGATGCGCAGGATGAGCGGGGGTGGCGACGCCATGCGGCGCGTGTGGGATCGAGAACGCTCGACAGGCCCATCGGCGATGCTCTGGGTCTGCTGCATGGGATGCGTTTTCCAGTGCAAGATGTTCGCGGCTGGATGGCCGGACAAAGAGACATCGAGCATCCTTCAGCGAGCCTCGACGCATGCGCCGGGCCGACATGTGCTGCGTATGGTGAGATCGTGGGGCACCTGGCGCAGGTGTCTGGGGCACCGGGTGCCAAACCGCTGCTGCAGCAACTCGGTGAAAGCCTGGGCTTTCTCATCTACGCGCAGGATGCGTGGGAGGATTGGGCACGGGACAAGAAGCGTGGCCAGTTCAACCCGTTGCATGCCTTTCCTGATCTCGCGGGGCGTCGTGCGACGTTGCTGCCTGCTCTTGAGCAAGCACTGGCCAGCCTGCGGCGCGCGTTTGATGCCCTGCCGCTGCGGCGACATCGCGATCTGCTGCAGGCGGTGCTGATCGCAGGTGCAGAAGCGCGGGTGGCGCAGGTGGCGGGAAAAGGAGAGAAAGGCACGAAGCATGTGCAGTCACCCATTGAAGGCACCGAGCGCAAACGCTCCTGCTGGGACAAATGCGATGGATGCCACTGCGATGAATGCTGTGATTGCTGTAGCTGCTGCCGCCCCGGATGGACCAGAGGCGGGAGTTCCATGATCGACTGCAATCCCTGCGACGGCGACGGATGTGGATGCTGTGGCTGTGACTGCTAGGCGTGATCAGACCACTGCGATCACCTTTGCGGAAAGGCCGGGTCGTAGTGCGATGATGTCCCCTGCCCGCTTGGCGATGAGTTTTTGACCCAAAGCGGATGCGGGGGTGATGACGACGACTTCCTGGCCTGCATGCACAATCTCTGTACCACCTGCAAAGGGGCCGAGGAAGTAGTGTGTTTGTTCGCCGGGGGTCTCCAAGGTGACGAGGGCTCCGAGAGTTATGGCGGCAGCTGAATCCAAGGTGTTTCCAGACAAGGCACCAAAGGCACGCACGGCCTCCTGCAACTCTGCCACGCGCTGGGCCTGACCACGGGCGACGTAGGAGGCTTCCAGGGTGCGGGTGTCGTACTTGTTCTCCGCCTTGCTGTCCGGGTCCGTGGCGGCGGCAAAGGCTCCCTGTGCGGCGCGGGTGAGTGCGGCGAGTTCGGCATTGAGCACGGAGAGGATTTGATCGAGTACGGCTTGTTTGTTCACGGGGAGGCAAGCCGTGCGCTGTTTCCAGAGGGGGATCAAGGGTGAAAAAGGAGTATTGACCTGCCACAGGCATTTCAGGTAAAATCTGATTATGAAAACGCACCGGCAACCTGCTACGAGAGCGTTCACCCTGATCGAACTGCTCATTACGATCACCATCATCGCGATCCTCGCGAGCATGACAGCTGCGGGAATCAGCTATGCCATCGACCAAGGCAATCGACTGAAAGTTCGAACGGTGCTGATGGATCTCAAGAATGGCATTGAGCAATTCCAGATCGACTACGGCCGCTGGCCCATCCAGTCCACTGCCCAAGGTGCCAACGGAGAGGACGCAGGCGAACTGCTGACCGATGGCAGCAATTCGCTGGTGGACACTCTCATGGGCATTCCTCCTGCATCGAGCGGCGGGGTGGATCTGAATCCGAAGCGTACGCCGTTTGCATCGTTTCCCCCTGCGAACAATGGCCGCCATGGTCTGGTAGGCGCAGCACGCCCCTTCAAGCTCGCTGACATGTATGGCCAGCCTTATCACATCCTGCTGGATACGAACGGTGACAATCAGGTGAAGAGTCCCGATGTCAGCAATACCGACCCCAAGATCTCGACGGGTCAGGCGGCGCATCTGGTCACCAAGGTGGCCGTTTACAGCAGCGGCAAGGACCAGATCCTACGCACGAGTGATGACGTCACGTCCTGGCGTCCCAAATGATCCGGCCACTGCTGCGTGGTGTTACTTCCCTGCCGCCTTGAATACTTCGGGGTGATCCAACACCATCTTCTTCACGCGTGCTGCCTGCATTGCAGGGCAGTCTGGCGGCAGCCATGAGGATTGTTCGAGCACCTCGCGCCCGCCGATGCTGCCGAGAATGACGTAGGCGCTGAGCAGGGAACCGAGCAGATCGGGATGCGTGCCGTCCTCGGCATAGAGCGAGAGCGCGGGATAGAGATCGTGCACCCGCCACCAGAATTCTCCCACCGGGCTGACGATGATTTGAGCGCCTGGTATTTTTTCCTGCGCTGCTTTCACGGCGTTCGCATTGGCGAGGTGGATGCGGGCAAGGGCCTGCTCAGGATCTTTGCCGGTGGCGAGAGCATCGGGGGATTTTTCCTTCCAGAGCTTTTCGTGCCGGGCCCATACCTGAAAGACGACGACCAGCACTTTGGGGTTCAATTCGTGCGCGGATTTGACGAGCTTGGCGAGGCCGTTTTCCATGAGCATTCTGGCATCTGCATCCACGGCGGCGGCGGCGGAGACGACGCTGTGCTCCTGCACGACGACGACATCCCAGGGCTTGCCGTCATCGGCACCTTTTTTCAGCAAGTCCATGCCCTCCGCATTGGTGGTGTGGCGCTCGAGGGTGTAGTTGCCCTGCAGATTGCTGCCTATGTGCGGTGCCAACATCTGGGAGGAGAGCATGAGCTCGCCCACCATGCCGGGAAGGAGATTGAACGCGGTGTAGCTGTTGCCGAGAAAGAGGATGCGAACCTGCGGCAGCTCGTCGGCGGCTTTCGCCGGCCAGCAGCAGCAAGCGGCGAGAGCTGCCAGCAGCAGCGTGCGCCGGGACCATTGAATGGATGAGCGTGCCTTCATGTGTATTTGCTCATGGCTTGCAGAGCTTGTCCGCAAGCAGTTCGGCTTTTTCGTTTCCTTCCTTCGCGGGCACATGGCCGACGACGGTTGATTTGTCCTTGTCGAGCTTGATGATGACGAGGGTTTCCAGGCGCGTCTGCTTTTCGTCATCGGCGCTGGACATCATGCGGTAGATGATGGCGTAAGGGACAAAGGAGCCGCCTTTGCGGAAGCCGCGCCATTGCACGACATTGTTTGCCTTTGCCGGGAACTGGCCGGGGCAGGCGGTGAGGGTATCGTTCATGAGGTCGGTCTTGCTGCCGTCGTAGATCAGATTGATCCAGCTGCGCAGATCGCCGCCTTCATGGATGACCTGATAGCCGCCAAGACCGGGGCAGAGATGCCTGAAGTGATCGATCTCGGGATCTTTTTCGCGTGACGAGTCTTCGAGGATTTTGACCTTCTTGGGATCGGTGGTGGTGAATTCGGACTCAGGTTTGGGATCAGCGGCAGAGACGACGGATGTGGCGAGCGCCAGCAGGGTGAGGACGGTGAGCGGGTTCATGAGATTGAGCATGGGACTATTTCAGCGAAGCATCCGCCGCGCCATCGGCTTTGCGATAAAGACTTGTGGGAATGAGCATCTGGGAAGGGAGTTCCTCGCCTTTGGAGTAGCGCATGAAGGCACGCACGACTTCGGCGCCCATCTTGTCAGGGAACTGAATGGGGTCGGCGTAGATCTTGCCTTCCTTGATCGCCTGCTTGCCTTCGGGCTGGCCATCAAAGCCGATGATAACGACCTTGTCAGTGCGGCCCGCCTTCTCAATGGCTCCGCGTGCGCCGAGTGCGCCGGGGTCGTTGATGGCAAAGATGCCAACGAGATCTGGCTGCGCCTGCAGCATGTCTTCGGTGGCTTTGTAGCCTTTGTCATTGGCGCCGTGGCAGTCGAGTTCGCTCACGATCTCGATTTTTCTCGCCGCCGTGGCGTTGTGAGCGGCCAGCACTTCCTTGAAGCCTTTGACGCGCAGGATGCAGGACTCGACCTGCTTCATGTCGAGAACGCCGATCTTACCCCCCTGCCCTTGCAGCGCCTCGATCATGGCCTCTGCCGCCATCTTGCCGCCGCCGAAGTTGTCGGTGGCCACCTGGGTCGCGATTTTCACGCCGGGCTCGTTGCAGGGCACATCCACGGTGAAGACGGGAATGGCGGCTGCGTTGGCTTCCTGAATCACGGTTACAATCGCCTTGGAGTCAGTGGGGCTCAGCACGATGGCGGCGACATCCTTGACGATGAAGTCTTTGATCTGGTTGCTCTGGCGCGCCACGTCGCCGTCTGCGCTGACCACGAGCGTGTCATAGCCGTTCTTCTTGGCCTCGGCGATGATGCTGTCGCCGATCACTTTGAAGAAGGGATTTTGCAATGAGAGGAGCGAAACCGCGATGGTGCCTTTGGATTCCGCATGTTGATCCGAAGTCTTGCCGCAAGCGGCAAGCAGGAGGGTGGAGGCCAGAAGGATGTGGCGGAGTTTCATCATGAGCATGCTAACACGAACTCGTCTTCTCCATCAATAGCGGAGAAAGGCCCGCCGCCTTGCTTCAAATGCCTGTGTCTCTGCTGACCAGTCTGCCACGACCTTTTTCCATGAGTCGCCACCGCGCAGGGCCTTCACACTGGCGGCACGATTGAGGAGGGTGTCCACCAGTGCGAGCTTGAACTCTTTTGGATACAGCCGGTGCAGGGTGCTGGCGATGGCGATGCCTACTTCAACTGAATTCAAGGCGTTGCGATCTGCGATGGACATGCGCACGCCGCCGCAGGCTTCGCCTTTGAAGATGCTGGCTGTAGGCGTGAAGCGTATGGGGGTGAACTGCACGCCTGCCAGGCCGAGCTTGTTCAGTTCATAGGACAGCCGCAGATCATCCACATAGGGTGCGCCGAGGACTTCAAAGGGGGTGTCGGTGCCGCGCCCGACGGTGATGCTGAACTCGAGGAGGCCGATGCCTGGATAGAGCAATGCGGCGTTCAAGGAGCGCATGTTGGGGGAGGGATTGATCCAGGGCAGGCCGGTTTGATCGAAGCGCATTTGGCGCTGCCAGCCTTCGACTGGGATCACTTTTAAATCACAGCCGATGCTGCGCTCGGCGTTCATCATGGCCGCGAGTTCGCCGGCGGTCATGCCGTGACGCAGCGGGATGGCATGCGTGGCGGTGGGTTTTTCGGCATCGATGACGGCGGGGCCTTCGACTTGGATGCCGCCGATGGGATTGACGCGATCGAGCACGTAGAAAGTCTTCTTTGCCTTGGCCGCAGCCTCCATGCAGAGACGCATGGTGCCGATGTAGGTGTAGAAGCGGCAGCCGATGTCCTGGATGTCGAAGACCAGGGCGTCCACGTCTGCGAGTTGTTCCTGCGTGGGGGCGCGCTGCTCGCCAAACAAGCTCAGCACGGGGAGGCCGGTCTTCTTGTCGGTGGAGTTGCTGATTTTTTCCTGATCGAGTTCACCACGAATGCCGTGCTCGGGGCTGAAGAGTTTTTTCAACTTCACGCCGGGGGCAGAAGCGAGCAGATCGATGGTGCTGTGGCGTTGAGCGTCGATGCCGGTCTGATTGGTGATGAGGCCGATGCGGAGGCCGTGCAGGTCGGCGAACTTGCGCCGGACGAGTACGTCGATGCCGTTCAATACGGTGGGCACTTCCATCTCTGCGCGTGGCCATGGGGGGCCATTTGAAGGGATGAGATTTACGCATTTGGCAGCCGCTGTGCCGATCTCTTCGTACAAATCACGCACGCTGCCTTTGCCGTTGGGGTAGAGGCGAGAGCTCATGAAGATGACGAAGGTCTTCGATGTGGGCTCGATCCACAGGCTTGTGCCGGTGAATCCTGTGTGGCCGAATGAGCCGATGGGAAACACTTTGCCACGGGGCCTGCTGAAGGTGGAGTCGATGTCCCAGCCGAGGCCGCGGCGTTCGAAGACTGTGGCGATGGTCTGCGGTGCCGTCATGAGTTTGACGGTTTCCGGTTTCAATAGGCCGGCACCGCCCGCGAGAATCATGCGCGCATACTTTGCCAGATCGCCGGCGGTGGTGAAGAGGCCTGCATGGCCGGTGACGCCGCCCATCTTGCGCGAGGTGGGGTCATGAACCACACCGCGAAGCATGCCGCCGGTCTCATCTTTCTCGGTGGGTGCGATGCGTGGCCGCCAATCCTCTGGAGGCAGGAAGCGTGTGGAGTCCATGTGCAAAGGCGCGAACACGTGCTTGGCGGCGAACTCATTCAAGCCCATGCCGCTCACGCGCCGAACGATCTCGCCGAGCAGGATGAAATTGATGTCGGAGTAGC
>NZ_JBIPNG010000162.1:0-12860 GCF_044373815.1 Prosthecobacter sp.
CGGCGTATTCTGTCGGGGTTATGTCATGCTGTGGATGATCCACGTATCCGATGAAACCGAGATCTTCATCATTGAGGGTTTGTAGCAGCATCTTGGAGAACAATGGCTCCAAACGCAGTGGCGCCACGAAAAAGGGCGCGTGTTCTTGTGAGGAGAAGGAGAAACACAAAATGGCATCAACCACGGATCGGTTTTCATTCAGCCATGCGTTGCAACGTTCCTGAAAGGCGCGGTTGATGGTACAATAGACTGTGATGCAGGCCAGGCGCAGGTGGTCCGTGGCTTCAGGGGCGAATTTTTCGGCAATATCCCTGAAAATGTCGATCTGTGCAGCCTGCCCGATTTGAAGGCGCGTGGTGGCAGGCCGTCGTTTGATTTCCACGCTCAGTTTGAGCTCCTCACCGTCAACACCACAAGTGAAAGTCCAGTCGGGGCGTTTCCCGCCGTTTTGAGATGGTTCATATGCGATGGAGCGGGCGTTCACGAAGCGGCCAAGCCACCAGACTTCGTTCAAAACATCGAGATGACGTTCTGGATGACACAAGTCTGCGGAAAACCTCGAGGGCCACATATCCGGCAAAAGTGAGTGCCCCAAAAGACAGCACTTGGAAAGGTAGGCAAAGTCACCGTGTGTGAGGCAGCCGCCTTCCATGGCTTTCTGCTCGCCAGGGTGATCTACATCCCATCTCGTGTCGGGAATCGCGTATTTGAGTGGAATAGGGTAATTGTTTTCAAGAAACCAGCCCAAATGAGGAAGATCGACTGGCCGTAGAGGCCATCCAACCTTTTTCATGTCTTGATCCACCATTGGTGCTCGCGCTCTAGCCTCCTCATCTGAAAGCCTCAAACGAAGAAGAGATTCAATCCATTGTTCCCGCGTGCGGCCAACAAATGACGCCTTCAAATAGGCATCCATCTCTTCGGTTGTAGTTGGCAGAGGAAATTTCATGCACTGGTTGCGGTCAGAAGCTTGTGCGAAGTGATCGAAGAAACTCACCCGCCGTTGGGTGGCGGTCCGTCGCCTTCAGCGAAAGTGCTTTGTCAATGCAGGCGCAGAGATTGCGCGGCAGTATTTTGTCCCGCTTCTCCAGCGGCACGATGGGCTCATTCAGAATCACATCAATCGGGTCACGCTGTTTCGTGAAGGGATATGGGAAGGCTCCGGTGAGCATGAAATAGAAAGTGGCGGCGATGCTCCAGACATCGGAGACAGGCTTCATGTATTTGAAATTGATGAGCTGCTCGCGGGGCATGAACAGTGGGGTACCAGCGTAGTTGCCGGTAACACTGAGGCCGCTCATGCCGGCCTGCTGGAAGTTTTTGGCGAGGCCGAAGTCGGAGACGCGGGTGATGCCACGGTCGAGCAGGATGTTGGCTGGCTTGAGATCGCGATGAACGATGCCGGACTGGTGCGCATGAGCCAGGCCCTCCAGCGCGGCGAGCATGATGGGCTGGGCGACTTTGAGCGGGAGCTTGCCGCCGTGTTTCTGGATGTGGTCCCACAGGCTGCCGCCATCGCAATACTCCATGATGAAATAGGGGAGGCCTTCGCTGTGGCCTTGGTCGAATAGTTTGACGATGTTCGCATGACGAAGCTGGGCGGTAACGGACATCTCCCGCAGGAATTTCTCGATCTCGACTGGAGGAACGGCAACTCGGGGCAGCATGACCTTGATGGCGACGGGCACGCCATCGCTCAAACGACGGGCACGGAAGACGACGCCGAAGCCGCCCCGGCCCAACTCTTTTTCAATCTGGTAGCCGGGGATGTCGAGACGCGGTGCCTTGCCTTTCTTTGCGGCTTTGAGCAGGAGATCGGCAAGCTGCTTGGGGTTGAGTTCATCGAAGCTGGGTACGGGTGCGACGGGCGGTGGCCCGGCCTGCTTCTCCGCCTGGGTGACGTGGACTTCGAGGGCGGTATCGCCTACCTGGATGCGGTCGCCATGCTTGAGCGTGACCTCGGGATAGGCACGGCGTGCGCCCTCCTCGGGTGATTCGCCTTCCTTGCGTCCGCCGACCTTGCGCCCGTTCACATAGGTGCCGTTGCGGCTGCCGAGATCACGCACGCAGGCCTGTGGCGGGCAGGCTTCGAGGATGAAGTGATGGCGCGAGACGCAGGTGTCATCCGGCAGATGCATCTGGCAGTCAGGATGCCGCCCGAGGAAGAAGGTGTCGTGCGCGGCGAAGGTGAAGACCTTGCCCTTGGCAATGCCTTCAGTGATGTGGAGTTGGACGGAGGCAGGCATGAGAGATTTAAGCGCATTCTCCGCTGGTGGCGGGCTGCATGGCAAGTGCTTTGCGCAGCCCGGCATCGAGACTGGCGAGCGAGGAATCCCGCACAGCCTGGCACCAGGCATCGAAGGCGGTGCGCTGGGCGAGCGGGGTATGGCGATGCGGAACCCAGTTCATGCTGCGGGTGTGGACGCGGAGGATTGAGCGCAGCGAGGGCGGAACGTGTGCATAGCTTTCAAAGCTAAGGCCGCCGCGCTTCTGCCGAATCGCCTCGCGGCTGGTCTTCCAAACCTCATGCTGCAAGGCACGAACCTCCAAGGGAGACAGCACATCGTTTTCCAAATGATGCCACAACGGGGCGAGATCACGGTCGAGCAGGATATCGGCGGTCAGTTTGCCTTCACAGAAGTGCAGGTAACTAATGAGGTAGCGCAGCGAGCGCTCGAACTGGCCGCAAAGCGCCGCGTAAGCCGCGCCGGAGTGCCACAAGGCCGGTTGCTGGCAGTTCGCCGGATGCCGCACCCAGCGGCGGCATAGCTGTAGCGCCTCGTGTGGTGAACCTGCCTCATTCAAAGCGCGAGCGGTTTCGCCAAGCAGTTCAGGATTCGGCTTTTGCATGCGCTGAAGGGCCTGCTGGCCGATCTCGACGGCCTCGGCTGCCCGACCCAAGGCCACGAGTATCGCTACGCGTCCGGCGCTGGCGCTCATGTCCCAACGGCCGCCCTTAGGCTTCACCTCTGCATACCAGTCGAGAGCTTTCTGGTAGGAGCAGGCTTCTTCAAAGGAAGTGCCGTTCTCGAAGGCGATCTGGTCGTCGCCTTTGAGGGCGGATTCACGGGAGTTTTTGGCGGTTTGCATGGTGATGAAGGGTGGTTTCATCAGCACCTACGGAGTTCGCCAAAATTCGTCAACCTGGCCAGTTAGGTGGTGGAGGGCGTTGTGTATCGCAAATTGAATCGTGCCGATGTGTGCCGTCCCGTGCAAGGGAATCTCTTTCCGTGCTCGTCTGTGACCCTGGGTAGGCGCCCCACCACGCAAATTCCATGAGAACGCAAATTTGTGCCTTCCACTTTTTCCACCGTGAGCGTCAGTGAAATGATTAAAAATCAATGCTTTGGAGTTTCCGCGGGCTAGTCAGGGATCCAGTTTCCTCAACAGATCTATCTGCCTCTGCCCAAGCGTATCGCCCTTCCTCCGGTTCAAGGTTTGCGGCATCAGTTCCAGGTTCCAGAATTCTTTCCCGTATTGAGGGAATTTGGCGAAGGGAAGGATGTGATCCACTTCGGCAATTTCACCGGCATACGGTCCCAAGGTAACAGTGGGTGACTTCCCTCGCTTCATGGCATCGAGGTTCGCCGGTGTGAGCAGTCCCAGACGATTGGCAATGAGCAGGTTTCGCAGCAAGGACTCCTTCAGCATGCCAATCCTTGGCTGCTGGACCAGAGAGGCATCGAGAATCACTTGGGGGTCTCGCCCTACCTGTTGTGCCTGATTAAGCCAGTAAACAACCTTGAGCAGCCTGTCATTGCAAGCATGGGGGTCTTTGAGTGTGGCGATCTTGGCCGGGTCCGTGAGGGATCTAATCGCAACCATGCCTGCATCTTGAGCCTGGGCGAATGAGCAGCACAGGACCAGAAGCAAAAGGGTGATGGCGGGAAGTTTGATCAAGGCAGTTGAGTGGGAGCACTTCGGTATTCGCAAGTGCCAGGGGTTTCGATGACTCCCAGCACCGGCGAAACCCGTCTGCTGGTTTGCAACCGTGGCGAGTTCCACAGAAGGCAGGGTATTCCGTTCCCGACTTGCAACTGTTCTAAAGAACAGTATCGGGTGCGCCATGCCCATCACCCACCCGTGCCACAATTTGAAACTCCATTGGCTGGCCCAAGCCCGCTCGTGGATTCGCCACCAGATCCCCCTTCTGGGCAGCATCATCGCTGGAAAGCCCGAGGCTCAGGAAGGGCGGATGCACAGCTGCATTGACATCGACCCCATCCAGGGGGTGCTCATCGCACTCCTGCGGTTCTTTAAGAGCTGATCCGCCATGATTCTGCACTTCGATGCGGATGCGTTCTTCGCTTCCGTGGAACAGGCCGCCGATACAAAGCTGAGGGGCCGCCCGGTGGCCGTCGGTGGCGAACGTCGCGGCATCATCGCCTCCGCCAGCTATGAGGCGCGGAAGCTGGGCATCTACACTCCCATGCCAACCGCACGAGCGCGGAAGCTCTGCCCCGGCTTAGTCGTGCTGCCCTGTGACTTCGACAAGTATGAGCGCTTCTCGCACCTCATGTTTTCGTATGCCTACGACTTCACGCCCATCGTGGAGCTGGCTTCCATTGACGAATGCTACCTGGACCTTCACGGCGCACGGCAGACGAAGGCCTGCGATACGGCCGCGAAAATGCAGAAGGCCATCGCGCAGAGCTTGAATCTATCGGTTTCTGTCGGTGTGGGCACGAACAAGCTCGTCTCACAGATCGCAAGCAAGCTGCGAAAGCCGCACTGCTTCATCGAGGTGGCTCCAGGATTTGAGCAGGGCTTTCTTTGGCCTCTGGAAAACAAATGGTTGCCGCAGGTCGGCCCGCAGCTCGCAGCCAAACTCAACACCGCCGGCCTGCGCATGGTCGAGCACATCGCCCGCACTCCGGTGGATGAATTGTCACTGCTGGTGGGCAGTGGTGCCCCTGCCCTGCATGACTACGCCCTCGGCAACGATCTCCGCCCGGTAGTCTGCGATGCACCTGCGGCCAGGAGCTATGGCGAGCAGGAAACCTTCAACCAGGACACCACGGACACCGCCTTCATCATCGCCCGTCTGCGTGCCATGGCGGACACCCTCATGCGCCGCGTGCGTGAGGATCGTAAAAGCATCCGCACCGTCACGTTGCGCCTGCGATACAACGACATGGACGAAGTGACCCGCTCCTCCAGTCTCGATGAACCGACCGACCTGGAGCATGATCTATATCCGCTGCTGCAGGCCATGCTCACCCGTGCGTGGGAGCGCCGTGTCAGCGTGCGCCTCATCGGCCTGCGCTTCACCAAGGTGTATGAGACGGGCTTCTGCAATGTGCTACCACTGGAGCAGTCCGACATGAAGCGCGAGCGCCTACACACGCTTTCCCTCATTGTGGATGATCTTCGCCGTGGCCACCGCAGCATCATGCGAGGGCATGACCTCTGGCTTTCACAGCACAGGCAGGCACCTCGGCAAACCCTGCCCAAACCGCAGCTCGTCACCGATCCCAGCGCCACCACCACAAACCGTGTCCTCCGTGAGCGTCCTGGCTCTGCCACAGGCCCGCAGATCATCACTCGCCACACAGCAGGTCTCGCCGTGCCTGCGCTGAATGTGAAGAGCTGCTTCAGCTTCCTCGATTCCACGCTCACCATTCCCGCCATCATCGCAGCAGCCGCCGCACATGACATGCCAGCCGTGGCGATCACCGACAGGAACCTGCACGCGGCCGTGCCGTTCTTCCAGGCCGCCACCGCCGCCGGTATCAAGCCCATCATTGGTGCGGAGCTGTGCTGCGATAAGAAGCCCCTGCTGGCCTATGTGCAGAATGGGCGCGGCTACCAGAATCTCTGCCGCCTGCTGTCATACAACAACGGCGCCTGTATTACGCCGGCGCAAATGCAGGAACACCGGGAGGGCTTGATCCTCCTTGCCACCGACAGTGCTGACGTGGCATTGCCGGAGATTCGTTATCACAAAGCGGAGGACAAGGTGTTCTTTGACATCGTGCAGAGCATGAAGACGCTGACGCTGCTGCATGAGAAGCACGCTAAAAAACGGCGCGGCAACTTCGGCTTTCACCCGCCAGCGGAATGGAGTTATTCAGCCGCCGCCATGCAGGCTGCGAAAGACATCGCCGCGCAGTGCGAGTTTGCCTTCGACTTCAAAACCCTGCGCTTCCCGCGCTACACACCTGCCGATGGCAGCACGCCTGCGGCCATGCTCTATCGGCTCGCACACGACGGTCTGCGTGGTCGCTACGGCAGCAAGGCAAAACAGCACGAGGCGCAGTTGCGCGAAGAGCTTTCCATCATCGCGGAGGTCGGTTACGAGGAATACTTCCTCACCGTCTGGCACCTGCTACAGGAGTGCGCAGGGCTTGGCATTGGCTGGATCACCCGTGGCAGTGCGGCGGATTCGTTGGTATGCTACGCCCTCGGCATCAGCAACGTGTGCCCCATCCGCTTTGAGCTATACTTCAAACGATTCCTCAACCGCGACCGCATGGCGCTGCAAAAGCTGCCGGACATCGACATCGACTTCGCACATGATCGCAAAGACGATGTGGTGCGTCTGCTGCTGGATCGTTACGGCCCCGAGCACGCCGCCATCGTCGGCGGGTTCAACACCTTTCAGGCACGCTCCGCTTTTGGGGATGTGGCCAAGGTGCTTGGTGTCGCCGAGAACGAAATCCGCCGCCTGACCGAGCACATGCCGTGGACGGATGCACGCCACGCGGCCGATGCTGTGGCGCACTCGCGTGAGTGCGACCACACCGCATGGCAGGAGGAGCCGCTGCGCACGGCCTTGCTCATGGCCGGAATGCTCGATGGCTTCCCGCGCTACGCGAAGATGCATCCTTGCGGCGTGGTGCTTTCGCGTGATCCCATTCGTGCTCAAACGCCCACATTCATCAGCTCCAAAGGCTGGCCTACCACTCATTTTGACATGGATGCCGTGGAGGCGGTCGGCTTGATCAAGCTCGACATCCTCGCGCAGGGCGGTCTGGCCGTGCTGAGGGACACCCAGACCACCTTGCAGTCGCAGGGGCTTGCTCTTGATCTTCCATCCCTTGAAGTCGGCTCTCATGGCGGCACCGAATCGCCCGCCCGCACAGAACCCTTTGAGCCGTGGAGCGATCCCGGTCTCTGGCACATGATCGCCACCGGCAATGCACGAGGCGTTCATCACATCGAAAGCCCCGCCATGACCAGCCTCGCATGCATGGCCGATGTGCGCGACATCGACCGCCTCGTGGCCATCGTCTCCGTCATCCGCCCCGGTGCAGCCAATGGCCTCAAGAAGGCGCAGTTTGCCCGGCGTGCGCAGGGGCTTGAACCGGTGGACTACACTCATGAAAGCCTTGCCTTGGTGTTGCGCTCCACCTTTGGCGTGGTGGCCTATGAGGAGCACATCCTGCAAATCTGCGAGGCCTTTGCGGGACTGCCCGCAGGTCGTGCCGATGTGCTGCGGCGTGCCTTGGTCAAACAGGACCGCGCCAAGATCAATGAAGTGAAAGCCGAATTCATGCAGGCGGCCAAGGACCGTCGGCGTGATGCCCGCAGCACCGCCTATGTCTGGGATCTTGTGGCCGGATTTCAAGGCTACGCTTTCTGCCGAGCACACAGCACCGCCTATGCCGTGGAGGCTTATCAGGGAGCCTATGCCAAGCACTACCACCCCGCCGAGTTCATGGCGGGAGTGCTCACCAATGGCAAAGGGTTCTACTCCGCGCTGGTCTACACCCTCGAATGCCGCCGCCTCGGCATCGGCTTTCTCTCTCCCGACGTGAACATCTTCAGCGATGTCTTCACCGTGGAACAGAGCAATGTGGATCACGGCACGCCTGCACCCTCCTTGGGCAAAGCCATCCGCGTGCCTCTGCGCTGCATCAAGGACCTCTCAGAGGGCACGCTCGCCCGTTGGCGGAGTGAACGTGCCCGCGCTGCATTCAACAGCGTGCGCGACTTCTGCGAACGTGTTTTTCCCGAAGGCACCGAAGCACTGAACCTCATCCGTGCCGGTGCGTTTGATTCCCTCGGCAGTTCCCGAACGGAGCAGTTCTGGCGCTGCCTACACAGCTCGCGTGATGTGAATGCCGGGGCCGACTGGCTCTTTCACACCGCCCGCGAAGACGACATCCGCGCCACCTTCCGCGAAGAACCCACCCCGCTGCAAAAGCTCCATGATGAACTGGAACTCTTCGGCTACACCGTCAGCGGCCACCCACTGGATTTGCACCCGCAGGTTTCCTGGCAAACGTACTGCTCGATTGCCGACCTTCACCGTTACCCCAATCAACGTGTCACCGTCTGCGGCCTCATCATCGTCAGCCGCTCCCACCTGCAGCAGAACGGCCAGCCCATGAAGTTCATCTCCATCTGCGACCGCACCGGCATCGTGGAGTGCGAAATCTTCGCTGCCGCCTACCGGGTTTATGGACTGAATACTGTCCGCTATCCCGTCGTGCAGGTAACGGGAGAGGTGAAGCCGTTCGAGAATGGAGCTGGTTACACGCTGGACGTGCTGCGGGTGGAGAAGCCAAGAAAGGTTTCTGGCGAATAAAATGCCGCCCCCCTATAAATGTCCCACCCCATGGGGTATGTGAACACGACGCCTGCTACCAGCGACCACCACAAAAACGTAAACGACCTTCAAATGCGCCACTTCTCAAAATCCAAACTGATGGCCTTTCGTCAGTGTCCTAAGCGTCTGTGGCTGGAGATCCATCGACCCGAATTGCGAGAGGATTCAAGCGCCACGGAGGCCAGGTTTAAGACTGGACATCAGGTTGGGGACATTGCCCAGACCCTCTATGATCCCAATGGCAGCGGAAATATTATTGATGTGAGCGCGGAAGGCTTCGATGGTGCATTCGCACGCACTGCAGAGCTGCTCAAGAGTTCCAAGCAGCCGGTCTTTGAGGCTGGCTTCAAGGCGGATGGGGCGCTGGCTTTTGCTGATGTCATGCTGCCTGACTTTAATGGCGAAAATCCGGGCTGGCGGATGGTCGAAGTCAAATCGTCCACAGGCGTGAAGGATTATCACCGTGACGACATTGCTGTTCAGGCGTTCGCAGCAAAGGCCAGCGGAGTGGACTTAAAATCTGTCACTTTGGCGCACATTGACAGCACCTGGACCTATCCAGGCGACAACAAGTACCAAGGTCTTCTCAAGGAAAGCGACCTCACCGCAGAAGCCTTTGCTCGCACCGAAGAAGTCAAAGGCTGGATTGCCGAAGCCCAAAACGTTGCCGCTCTCCCTGCCGAGCCGGAGATTGCCGTTGGTGATCACTGCTACTCGCCTTTCGAATGCGGCTTCTGCAACTACTGTTACAAAGATGTCGTGCTGCCCGAGTTTCCCGTGGACTGGCTGCCCCGATTCTCGTCCACCAAACGCGAGCAACTGGCCGCTCAGGGAATCACCGATCTGCGTGAGGTGCCTGACGAGCTGCTCAACGGAAAGCAATCTCTCGTCAAACAGCACACGCTGGCCGGCTCGGTCTATTTCGACGCCGTGGGTGCTGCAGCGGATCTGGCACCCCACGGCTTTCCTGCTTATTTCCTCGACTTTGAGAGCATCATGTTTGCTGTGCCCATCTGGAAAGGAACGCGGCCTTACCAGCAAATCACATTCCAGTTCAGCCTGCACGTTTTGACGGAAACCGGCCAATTGACTCACTCCTCTTTTCTCGACGTCTCGGGCAACGACCCATCGGAGGCTTTTGCCAAAACCTTGATCGCCTCATGTGGTGAACTTGGACCGGTCTTTGTTTATAATGCGTCTTTCGAAAAAGGCCGCATTAGCGAGTTGGCAGACCGCTATCCTGACCAAGCCGCCCCATTGCTTGCGATCAACGAGAGAGTGGTCGATCTCCTGCCTGTCGCTCGCAACCGTTATTATCATCCAAGCCAGCAAGGCAGCTGGAGCATCAAAGCGGTTTTACCTGCCGTCGTGCCCGACTTGAGCTACGACCAACTTGATGGGGTGCAAGATGGCGGTATGGCAATGGAAGCCTTCCTTGAAGCCATATCGCCTGGCATCCTTACCGAACGAAAAAGCGAAATTGAGCTTCAACTCCAATCATATTGCAAACTGGACACCTACGCCATGGTGCGGCTCTGGCAGGTCTTCAGCGGTCGAACTGAGTTGTCTTTGATGATTGATTGTGGAGCCCATTAATGAGCAGATTGAGCAAAATGCCTGCTGTCATGCTAGTGACTCAACTGGCTTTGAATGATTTCATAGTTGCGATAGATTTTATCATAGGAATTCCAATCTTCAAAGTAAGCAGGGTGAGAAAGTTCGATAACACGTGTCCCGTTTCCCGCGTCCTGAATCTGCCATCCTCGTCCTGAAACGGTCTTTGGTCCAAGCAACCCCATGTCGAGAAGCGCAGAAAAGGCGACCTGCCCACAAACAATGATTAAATCGGGTGCAATTGATTTTATTTGTTCGCGGAGTACAACCTCGTTGCGGCGTGCATGTGAGTGTGCTTCTGAGGAATCCAGTTTTGTGCCATTGCCGTTTGATGCCTTTTTGACATTGATCCAGGCGACTTTGGAAAGTGCCTCTTGAAGAATCGCAGTGTTCTGCTCACTGACGCTAAATAGTGCGGGAACCTTTTCCCATTCTTCCGGTGTAACCTTGGCACCTTCCTCGGCGGAGCGTTGGAGTAGGTACAGCAAGCTTGCCAACTTTCGTGGAGTCTGCACAGTATGATTACCAAGTCCCATGATGTCGTCTTTTGGCTGATCCTCGATGTCCACCATTCCATCTCCGTCGTAGCCGTAAGATTCTGCGAGGATGCAAAGAATGCGAAGTGGCTGCTTCTCATAAACATCCGGGCAGATCACTCCGTCGGCGATGAAACCCTCAGTGTTTTCCCAGTCGTGCGAACCTTTGATGAGACTGATAATCCGTTCCTTTGCTGTCTTGTATGCGGCTTTGTCGAATTGCATATGGTTGTGGCGTGAAACACATTTGTCGTTTTTTGCGGAAGCGCTATTGATATTCTTCTGAATTAAGTGGCGAAACCGATCCGTGGGTGATTGACTATTTCCGAAGTATGGCCTGCGAAAACTTCTGCCAGTGAATAGTCGCTGGCCGTGGGCAACGTTCTTCCCAAACTCTCAGCGAGGAGTGATGCTTGGTTGTAGTCGAGCCTGCGGAAGACCCGATGACTCAGCAGCCGACCTGGGCGAAGAAGTGCCTGGTCGATGTCGGCAGCTTTGCAGTTGATGGTGCAGATGATCTGGAGTCGGAGAAAGTCGGCGAGCATTCCATCGGATAGATTCAGGATGGCGCTGACCTGCTCCCTATTGTCCGCCCCACGAATCATGAGCGCGGCGTCGGAATCCTCCAGGATGACGACAAACTGCCTATCTGCATAACGACGGCGCTGCTCGGCCCAGAAGCCGATAAAGTCGGGATTGGACAGCACTCCCATGGTGGCCGTGGGAATGAAATAGAAGCGGTGCGTGTCCTTGAGCACGCCCATGAGGTGGCGCAGGTAGGAGGTTTTGCCGGTGCCGGGCGCCCCTTCAAAGATGGAGAGGCCATGGCTGCTGCCGCGAAGCTTGGCGATGAAATCCTCGTGCCATTCCCAGCTGCCATGGCCGTAGTGGAGGCTGAAGACTTCATCGTCGAGGATGGTTTCTGTGCCGAGTTCCACAAGTTCACGGCTGATTTCACGGCCTGTCCTGATGAGATAAAATGAGCCGCCCCTAGGGATGGGTGTTTTCTTGTAGCTCTCGCCAAACTTTGACACCAGCTTTTCAGCCTCCTGTGATGTCTCTGCATAGCCCAGAACCCTGGATTCGTCGGCGTAGAGAAAGGATCGCGGACCGAATTGAAAGGTGAGATCATCCCATTGGTTCAGTTTGTGATCCTCATCAAGCCGGCGAACGGAGCGAAAGAGCGCTTCTGAATTCTCCGCAAGCGCACGGTCCAAATCGAAGAGCCCGCTCATCCGGCATTCGTGCAATCGTCCTCCACCAAAGGCGACCACCACCGGAACGTGCGTTCCTTTGTATCCTGGTGAAAAGGCACTGACCTCAGACACGTCACAAACAACCCGTGTTGGTAAAGAAAGCTGGCACGCTTCAGCGGGAAGCGCTGGTTTATCTGCCAGCGGTGGAGTTTCGCTGTCGGTGAATTTGGATGAGGGAAGCATGACGGCCGAAGCGATAAGCCCACATCTTCATCAAGCCAGGAAACTGAATGTTCGCAATGTTTGTCCTACTTTTTGAATTCCGACCTCAACCTGCTGAGACGTTTAGCGCTCGTCTCAGGCACCCAGCCGAGTCCTTTACAAAGGAATGCATGCTTCTTCTCGCCTTTCAGTTTGAGCCGCAGGGCATCCTGATCGAGCTGCCGGAGTTTCTCGGCGAGCTTCATCCGTTCAGCCCGCCCCTCGGCGAGTGCAACTCCCTGTCGGCCAGTAACACGAACGCGGTGAAGGCTGGCGATGGCATCCCAGCGAATGTCGCGGGTCGTATCTAAAGACCAGTAGGAAGGAATGTGGATCATCGTGCCATATGGCGTGATGTTGACGGCCAGCTTGAGCAGCAGCGGCTCATCGTGCTGCATGCCATAAAGATGCCAGCTCAGGCAAAAAGCGTCGAACGCTGCACGAAAAGCATCTGCCCGGCTGCGCAGGTTCACGGAAAACGACGGTCGCAGGTTGCGCTCCGTATCCATGGTGCGACGAATCACACCTTTGTAGTCGGCGTGCGCTTGGACATTGAAAGTGGCTTTAATGCACGCCCACTGGCGCTGCAGCTCAGGGTCGTTTTTTATGGTGAGCTCGGCCTGGGCGAACTTGGCTAGCGTATTAACGTTGTTCTCGTAACTGCCGCTCTGGACGTGGCGCTCATGGTCGGCCACAGCT
>NZ_JBIPNG010000163.1:0-12850 GCF_044373815.1 Prosthecobacter sp.
AGCTGCAGGGTGTGATCACGCGTCACCGCACCTTCAGCCTTGCGGTCCAGCGCTGCGGGATTCAGGCCAAACTGCAGTCGCGTGCCGCATTCCACATCCGTGCGCCATTGAATCGTGGCGGTGTTTGCCGTGGTTCTCGTCTGCGGTTGACCGACCAGCTCAACAGCATGGAGTAGAGTGTTGCCAAGACACGCAACAACGCAAATTAACGACGGAATAAAAGCTCTCATTTAAAGTGTGAAATCAAGTCAATCTATAGTGCGACAGTCTTAAGTGAAGACCGTTCAAACTACATATCGCACCTGACATTCTCCATGCGCTTATCGCAAGTATGAGTCAATACACTCCCTCAGATCTATTCGATCCGCCCTAGTTAAATGGTTTATTTAGGCGCGTTAGGTTCTGCGCCCACTTCTGGCAGCAGCCTGAGTCTTGCAACAGCTTGCTCGGCAGGCGTCGTTACTCCTTGAAAATCAAACGGAATACCGCCCATGCCGCTCCCCACTCATCCATCTCCAAGCAGACTCAATATGCTCCCGGGGGTCCTTATGCACGGCTTCCCACTGAAGGATTTCTTTAGCCAGTTTAGGCTCTGCGATTAGCTCTGAGGGGTCACCCGCGCGGCGTGGTCCATAAGTGACCGGAATTTTCTTTCCCGTCACCGCTTCCGCTGTGGAGATGATTTCTTTGACGCTGAACCCCCGGCCCGTGCCGAGATTCACCGCGATAGTGTCACCGCCCTTGCGCAGATAATTCAATGCCAGCGCATGCGCCGAAGCCAGATCACACACGTGGATGTAGTCGCGGACGCACGTGCCATCCGGCGTGGCGTAGTCCGTGCCAAACACGGTGATGTTCTCGATCTCCCCGGTGGCAGCCATCAGGATGCGCGGGATCAGGTGTGTCTCCGGATTGTGGTCCTCACCGATTTCACCGCTCGGGTGGCAGCCGCTTGCGTTGAAGTAGCGCAGAAACACAGACTTCAGCCCCCAGGCATGGCCGCAGTCACGCAGCACACGCTCCAGCATCCATTTGCTGGCACCGTAGGGGTTCACCGGCGCCTGCGGATGGGATTCATCAATGGGGATGCGCACCGGGTCGCCATAGGTTGCGCAGGTGGAGGAAAAGATGAAGCGCTTGCAGCCATGACGCTGCATCGTTTCCAGCAGCTTCAGCGGAGCGGCGAGATTGTTCCGGTAATACTTGAGTGGATCCGTCACAGACTCCCCGACATACGCAAAGGCCGCGAAATGCAGCACCGCTTCCGGCTTGTGTTCGCTGAAGAGCTTTTCCATCAGCGCAGCATCGGCCATGTCGCCTTCCACAAAGGCCACCCGGTCCATGGGCAGCGCCTCACGATGCCCGAAGACAAGGTTGTCCAGCACCACGACACGTTCGTTTTGTTCGAGCAAATGACGAACGGTGTGTGAGCCGATGTATCCTGCGCCGCCGGTAATGAGAAGAGTTCCTTGTGACATTGCGCAAATACAGCAGCCGTAGAGCCTGCTGCCAAACAAAGATTGTCTTAAAATAGCCTGAGCCAATGGCCGGGGTCTACTTTTCCTCCTGCCGCTGCTTTTCCAAAGCCGCCTTCAATCCATCCACTTCCGTGCGCATCCGCTGCGTCTCCCCATTCACCCGCTCCTTCAGCGTCTTCAAGACGTCACGGCTGTTCTTGTTGAAAAGCAGGAGCGCAATCATGCCCAGCAACAGCAGCCAGCCAGGGCCAAATTGGAATTTGCGACTGGAAGTTGGCGTGCTCATGGCGCTTTAGGCAGTGGAACCTGCACTGGATGCATCAGGTAGGCAATCAGATCCCGCACCTGCTCCGGCTGAAAGGCCAGCAGCAAACCCTCGGGCATCATCGAGAGCGGAGAGGTCTCCTGTTTCACGATGTCCGCACGGTCCAGTGTCAGAGTTTCCGTCATCGTGCGCAGTGTCAGCGTGCGTGCGTTCGATTCCGTGACCACCCCGCTCAGCACGCGTCCATCCTTGTGCGTCAGCAGGCTCATGCGGAAGTCCGCACTCACCACCCCGCTGGGATCGGCAATGTTTTCCAGCAGGTAGTCCAGGTTCGCACGGCCTGAGCCCGTCAAATCCGGCCCGATCTTCCCGCCCTGCCCATACATGCTGTGGCAGGCACCACAGATGGCCGTGAAAAGCATGCGCCCTTGGCTGAGATTCGCTTTCGCCAGTGTTGCCGGCGTCAGCTGCTTCTTCACCTTTTCGATCAGCTCCTTTTTATCAGCCGCAGACTCACGCAGTTCTCCCCACACCTCCACCAGTTGCTTGGAGAGCGCTTCATCTTTGAATGCATTGATCTGGCGGGCATGGAAGGCCGTCAAATCAGCGCGCGGGATCTTCCCCGCCGCCATGTCTTTCAGCAGCGCCTTGGCAAAGCTCGGCCGCGACACCAGCGTGTCGATCACAGTAGGGCGTTCGGCCGGTCCAAATTTGCGATAGCTGCCAGCCAGCTTCTGCCCGATCTCAGGATCATCAAACAGCGCCAGCCCGCGCACCGCGATCACGTTGAGCCCACGCACCTCCAGCAACTGCGTGCAGATGGCACGCAGATCATCCGGCTTGTTTTCAATCAGCGTCTTCAGCGCCGACTCACGCGCTGAAAGATCCGCCTTCTCGTCCAGCGCCATCTTCCTCACATCATCCAGCGCCCGCCCATCTCCAAATAAAATGCTCAATTCCTGAACCATCTGTTTCGTCGTCTCGGCTGTCGCTTGTATTGTAGTCCCGGCTTTAGCCGGCTCCGGGTACGTAGTTCGGGCTTTAGCCCGTTCTGGATCAGCAGTGTGTTTTGTAGTCCCGGCTTTAGCCGGTTCTGGTGCGCCTGCCGCCAGCTTTACAAACCCATCCCAAGCCTCAGGCTTCGCCGCCTTCCGGATGCCCTTAAATGCATCCGCCATTCCACCCAGAATATCTTCCACCTGCCCAGCCTTCGCTTGCGCCAGCAGCGCATTCAAAGCCTCCGGCTGTGTGGCCAGACTCCGTGCCATCCAGCGCAGCGTCTTCGGCCACGTGCAGTCTTTCGCCAGCGCCACGAGTGCCTGCGGATCTTCCTTCGCCAGCGGACTGATGCCGTACCACACCAGGTAAGGCAGAAACGGATCATTCGCGTCCTCCGCATGCGCCAGCAGCGCCGCACCCAGCGCCGCGCGCTTGGCCACCGGCAGGCGCTGCAGCGTCGAGGCCAGTGCCAGGCGCACAAAAGCCGACTTGTCCTCCTTCGCCAGCTTGACCGCATCAAACGCCAGCACGGGATAAACCGCATGCGACAGCGGTCCAGTGATCGCATCGATCGGCGAAAACTGCGTGAGTTCGCGGATTGCCAAAGCACGCGCGTGCTCGTCAGCCGCATTCAGATCCGCCTTCGGCCACGCCTTGCGCCACGCAAACGGCACCTCCGGCTTCTTTGCCTCACCATAGCTGACTCGGAAAATCCTCCCGCTCGTGCGGTGCACACCGGTCGAGTCATGACATTCGCCCGTATCGCTCCAGTCCAGAATGAAGCCGCTGCCATCCGGCCCCGCGCTGATCTCGATGCCACGAAACCACGGATCATCGCTCAGAAACACATCCGGTTCATGCTTGCCCACATAGCCGCTGCCATTGCGCTCCAGTCGCTCCACATTCGCACGCCGCCCATGCATGTTCAGCGTGAAAAGCTTGCCGCGATATTCCTTCGGCCACTGCTCCGCCTGATAAATCATCATCCCAATGTGCGCATGTCCCCCACCCAGGCTGTTCGCCTTCCCATCACGGGACGCCATCCAGCTCCCGCTGCGGTCGTAGTGATAGTGATCCGCGATGGTATCCAGCTTCTCATACACAAATGGATTCTCCTTGCTGGAGTCCATGAGGTGCGCGCCATGCATGAGATGCCACAGATGGCCCGTCACCGTGTTGATGAAGAACATCTCCCCGTTCGCATCCCAGTCATGCCCCCAAGGGTTCGTGGTTCCATGCGTCAGCACTTCCACGATTTTCTTCTCAGGGTGGTAGCGCCAGATCCCGCCCTTCATCGGCACCCGCTGTTCATCCGGCGTGCCGGGAATGCCGAGCCTGCCGGGGCAGGAGTGCCCGCAGCGGCCATACAGCCAGCCATCAGGCCCAAAGCGCAGTCCATTGGCAAAGTTGTGGTAGTTGTCCTTCGCCACGGTGAAGCCATCGATCACCACTTCAGGCTCACCATCCGGCACGTCATCATGGTTGCGGTCAGGAATAAAAAGCACCTGCGGCGGACACATCAGCCACACTCCATCACGGCCCACTTCCACACTCGTCAGCATCTGCACATCTTCGGTAAAGACCTTGCGCGTCTCCGCCACACCATCCCAGTCCTTGTCCTCGAGAATGATCACCCGGTCCTTCAGACCCAGGTCAAACCGCTTCGCCCGCTCCGCATACGTGTAGTTCTCCGCCACCCACATGCGCCCCCGCGCATCCCATGACAAGCCGATCGGATTCTGCACATCCGGCTCAGCTGCAAACAGCGTCGCCGTAAACCCCTTCGGCAACTTCAGCATCTTCAATGCCTCCTTCGCCGGTGTCGGCTGCGGATTCCCCGGATCACTGTTATACAGCGCAGGAAAATCAGCAGCAGACGCAAACGAAGTAAAAAGCAAGGCGAGCAGTACAGGCTTCATGGGAGCCGAAGCGTATTGCGAACTGATACTCTGACAACATACTCCAAAAATAAAATAAGGGCGTGAAGGGCCACTCCGTTAAGAACCGTCATCGCGGAATTGACCGCCGCAGGCCAATGGGTCCCGGAGCGCGGACTTCTAGTCCGCAGCACTCCGCATGCACCCCTGTCTCCGCACGACTCTCCAGCATCTCAGGCTCCAGCGTGGCGTCTTGCTGAGCCGCCTTGTCTGACTGCCACCATCTTCCACCACTCCGCTCTGCCGCGCACCAGCCCTGAAGGGGCTGAGGAGTCAGCCCAGGGTCAGCCGAGCCTTGGCGAGGCGACCCTGGGTTAGAATCAAACGACCAGAAAGCAAACCCAGCACCCCGTCGCACCCAGCATCTACCAGCAGCGTCTGCAAAGAGCTCCGCAGCAGCCATAGAGTGCCGCTATCTCCAGCACCACGATCACTGCCCATCCGCTCCCCATCTCCTCACCCCCGAATCAACCACACCGCCGCAAACGCTGTGAGCCAGAACAGAACATTCTCAAACACCTTCTGCGGCAACCTTTTCAAAATCCACCACCCCAGCAGCACCCCTAGCACCACGCACGGCATCAAGGTCAGGTTCGTCATCAGCGACTTCGGATTGATGATCCCCAGATCTGTACTGAACGGCACTTTGAATAAATTAATAAACAGGAAGAACCGGCTGAACACACCCAGGTGTTCCTTCTTCTCCAGATGCTGCGCCAAAAGATACACTGTCATCACCGGCCCCGCTGCATTCGCCAGCATCGTTACCACACCGGCCAGAAACCCCATCGACCACGTGAACACCTTGTGTTCGGTCAGGGCTAGGAAGTCCTGCCTCCGCTTGTTCAGCACCCAGTTAAAGACCAGCAGCACAATGATGATCCAGCCGATCACGATACGGGCCATCGAATTGTCGAATCGGCCAAGCAGGAACCACCCCACCACCACCCCCGCAATCGCCGGCGGCACCATCGGCACAATGCGCCGCCAGCTCCCGCCTTTGCGGTTGATGATGTACCCCATGAAATCCGCCGCGATCAGCATCGGCAAAATCACCCCCACCGACTGCTTCGCCCCAAAGATCTGCGCCATCAAAACCACGTTCAGCGTCGACGTTCCCGCCAGCCCCGCCTTCGACATCCCAATGCACATCGCCCCCAGCGCCGCTAGCACAAGCGACCAAACATCAGCGGGCAGGAGCGTGTGGTCAGTAAGCCAGATCATAGGGCCATGACGAATGGCGCAAGCCACCTGCCCGACAAGCCCAGATTCACCACCAAGGCACTTTTCCAAAGCTCCGCCAAACACCTCCAGGCCCATGAGGCCACAACGCGAAGTGGTCCGCACTCTCCGAGTGCGGTTCCCAGCGCACTCATCTCCTCACCAAGCGTGCAAGACCAGCGACATCTCCCCAACAACTGTAAACCATCGTCAACAACCGTAAACCACGGTCAACTCCCCTGTTCCCTCCCTATAGCGCCATCAAAGGCGCAGGCACCAGAAACGCATGCTGCTCCAGCAGACTCCACGCCCCGTTCCAGGACAGATACGGCGTGAAATACACCACCAGCGTGTACGCCAGCGCCACCGGCACAATCCCCAGCCGCGCCATCCATCTTGGAAACCAATGCCGCGGTTGCTCACGCCTCGTCGCCCGGCTCATCGCCCATCCCGTCAGCACTCGTGCCGGGAAGATGAAAATCACAAACAGCAGACTCGGCAGCCACGCCAGCTCACGCGGTGTCAGCTCAATTTTGAGCAGATACAGCGGCACCGCAAACAGCAGCGTGATGATGAGCGCAAACCAAAACGCCAGCGGTGCCCGCAGAAACAACCGCCGCACCTCACGCAGCTCAAACATGGCGCTGAACCGGTCCGTCTGCGCGAAATGCGCCTGCAAAAACGGCAGATGAATCGCCACCACCAGCAGCAGCACGCCGCCCAGCAGCGAGAGCAGTACCGAACCGCCCACCGGCAAACGCGTGGCACCAAGCAGAATACCCACTGGAACAATCAGCCAAATCAGCGCACCCACAAACCCGCGCAGTCCCAGCCAGAAGTAAAACGGCAGGCGCAGCCCGATGATATAGACGGTGATCATGCCTTGGAGATTGCCGAACTTCTCAGGCGTGCTCAGCCAGCGTTTGAAGCGCAGCGGCTGCGGCCACAAAAAATGCCGCAGCTTCCCGCCGCGCACGCAGGCCCACACAATGTGCGCGAGCGTGAGAACAATCACGACGATCAACCCCGCATGCCACCCTTTGGCGATGCCGCTCCCGGGCGCGATCAGTTCAGCATCCTTCCACATCGTGGAAAGCAGCCGCGCCGGCCACACGACGATCCAAACACCTGCCGCAAGGCTGCCAAGAACCGCGGCCTTCCTCACACCAATGAACCCATCACGAAAGCGCCCGGTCCGCGCTATCGTCCCGCTCACATTCAGCAAGTAGCCCAAACTCAGAAAATTCAGCACCGGAACCACCGAGCACGCGGCCACCAAAACAAGCAGCGCCCCCAGCCCAAAAAGCCAGTCCAGCCCCGAGCCCACCTTCTGAAAAAAGCCCCGCTTCTCCGCCACCGGTACAGTGGGACTCGGGCTATGATGTGGCTCTACTGAGCGCGCGTATTGTAGTCCAGCCTTTAGGCGGTCCGGCTCCCCCTGACTCACGCCACCTCTCGCATCTTCGTCCACTCCAGGTTCGTACTGTAGCTCCGCCTTGAGGAGGTCCGGTCCGCTCCGGTTTGTCTCTGAGCCAGCCAGCGCCGGCGGCACCACGACTTCCTCCATCTCCACAGGCAGGGGAGGGGGCAGCAGGGTGGGCAACAGCGGAGGTTCAGACATGCAGGAAGCCCTATGAAAGTCGTCTGCTCGGTGTTTGTTGCAAAGTTCCTCAGGAAACCAATGTTGGCTTTGCGTGTTACTAGACAGGCTCGAACGCAGTCTCCCGTCATGAATTCCGCTCCTACCTCCTCCAGCTGGCTGGTCTGGCTGCGCAATGCCCTCATCCTGGCTGCCGTAGCGGCGGGGGCATTTTGGGGCGTGGCGGAACTCCTGACCCCTCCGCTGGCGGTCGCGGGAAGCGCCCCAAGGTTGCCCAAAACGCAGCTTGAGGACATTCAGCGGGCAGCGCAGGCAGTGGACGCAAATTTCCAAAAAGCCTGGGCACAGCAAGCACTGAATCCCGTGGGAAAAACGGATGACCTCACCCTCGTTCGCCGGCTGTCCCTCGCGCTGACCGGCAGCATTCCCTCCTTGCAGGAGCTTCGCTTGCTGGAGTCGCTCAAAGGCGCGGACGCACCGCAATGGTGGCTGTCCCATCTGCTCTCAGACCGCCGCACCAGTGATTATTTGGCCGAGCGCCTCGCCCGCGTCTATGTGGGGATCGAAAACGGCCCCTTCCTCATGTATCGCCGTCGGCGGCTGGTGGACTGGCTGAGCGATGCCCTTCAGCAAAACCGGCCCTACGATCAGATCGCCCGCTCTCTGATCGATTCCAACGGCGTCTGGACCACCAACCCCGAAGTCAACTTCGTCACCGTCACCAACGAAAACAAAAAAGGCCCCGACGAGGTCAAGCTGGCAGCCAAAGTCAGCCGCGCCTTCCTCGGCGTGCGCATCGACTGCGTCCAGTGCCATGACGGCAAGCTCGGCAGCACCTGGAAGCAGACCGACTTCCATCAGCTCGCCGCCTTCTTTGGTCAGGCGGACTTCAACTTAACCGGCCTGCGCGATGATCCCAAAAAGAACTACCAAGTCCGCTACCTGGGCAAAACAGAAGAGGAAAAAGTCCAGCCCGTGGTGCCCTGGAAGCCCGAGCTCCTGCCAGCCAAAGGCTCCCCGCGCGCCAAGCTGGCTTCCTGGGTGACGGCCAAAGACAACAAAGCCTTTGCCCGCGCTCTCGTGAACCGCATGTGGGCCCTGCTGTTCAACCGTCCCTTGATCGCTCCTGTGGACGAGATCCCTCTCGACGGGCCTTTTCCTGCTGGCATGGAGTTGCTGGCGGATGATTTCATCTCGCACGGCTATGACATTCAGCGCCTGATCCGGGTGATCGTCGGCACGCAAGTCTTTAAGATGTCGAGTCAGTCCAGTGACCCTTCGCATCCCGTGACGACGGCGGCGGAAAATGCCTGGGCGGCCTTTCCAGTGACACGTCTGCGCCCCGAGCAGATGGCGGGCAGCGTCATCCAGGCCGCCTCGCTCAGCACCATCGACGCGGAGACGCACGTCCTCTTCCGCCTCAAGCGCGACATTGACGTGGCCAACTTCGTGAAGCGCTACGGCGACTCCGGCGAGGACAATTTCGACGATGCCGGCGGCACAATTCCTCAGCGCCTCCTGCTCATGAACGGCAACATGATCACCACCAACACCGGCAACAATCCCTTCATCAATGCCAGCACCCGTATCAGCATGCTGTCCCCAGACAATGCCACGGCGGTGGAGGCCGCCTACCTCTCCATTTTCACGCGTCGTCCGACCCCGGCCGAATCAACCCACTTCACCAGCCTCCTGGCCACCTCCAAGAGCAGAAACTCCCGCAGCAGCGCCATGTCCGACCTCTACTGGACCCTCATGAACGCCACCGAGTTTTCCTGGAACCATTAATAGCATGAACACATGCCCTTCGGTCAAGAACGCCCATCGCGGAACTGAGCGCCGCAGGTCACAGCGTCCCGGAGCGCGGACTTCCAGTCCGCAGCACTCCGCGTGCACCCATGCCTCCGCGAGTCACTTCAGCATTTCAACCTCCACCGCACCATTCTGCTTGCCACACACTGCGTGGATGACTTCTTCCTCTGGGCGAGCGACCCGCGGCGGACTGAAGCCTGCGCTCCAAGGGAGCCGCTGTTTCCGGCGTTCGATTGCTGCGGCACATGCCTTTATAGCGTTTTTCAAAACGGATTTCCGAAAAGAGGCGCGTGGAGACGCTCGACGGCGCTTGGAGGACCAAGCGCCCTACCTCGCGCTGGGCATTCGCAGACCCAGCGCTGGTAGGGCTGGCTGTCCTCAGCCAGCCGCCGTCGAAGCCCATGGTCCTCGATCAAGAAACAGCCTGCCAAACGGAAATGAGTCTTCCGAGACGCTCTGGCAAAACCATCGCACCCTCCATCGTCCTCTCACTGTTCCCCAGCACCAAAGGTGCGGCCTATCGCAGCCCAGGGCATGCCGAGCCTGGGCGAGGCCGCCCTGGGTTAGTTCCCAGCCTCCGGGAAGCAAACCCAGCGCGCGCTTCACACACCGCGCTTACCAGCAGCGTCTACACGTCCCCCCGCCGCGCTGAAAGGTCGCCTTAGCACCCACAGCCCACGATTCACGCCATGAACACCTCCCCCTGCCACAGCCCCTCGCATCTCACCCGCCGCTCCCTCCTCCGCGGCACCGGAGCCGCTGGCATCTCATGGCTCACCCCTCTGGCCGACCTCCTCGCCGTCGAAGCCGAAACCGCCCCCAAAGGCAAACCCGCCCGCTCCGTCATCCTCCTCTGGCTCGGCGGAGCCGCAAGCCAGCTCGATACCTTCGACCCCCACCCCGAAACCATGATCGGCGGCGGCGTGAAAACCATCCCCACCGCCATCAAAGGTGTGAACTTCGCCGCCGGTCTTGAACAAACCGCCAGCGTCATGCAGGACGTGTCACTCATCCGCTCCATGGTCAGCAAGGAAGGGGACCACGAGCGCGCCTTTTACAACATCAAGACCGGCTACCGCCCCGATCCCACCCTCATTCATCCCAGCATCGGCGCCATCGTCTGCCATGAACTGCCGGAGGCGAAGATCGAGATCCCCACCCACGTCTCCATTCTGCCCAACCAGTGGCCCGCACGCGGCGGCTTCTTTGGCGCCAAGTTCGACGCCTTTCAGATGTATGACCCCAAGTTTCCCGTGCCCGATGTCAAAGCACGCGTGGACGACAAGCGACTGGACCGCCGCATGGAAGGCCTGGCCGTGGTCGAGCAGGCCTTCGCTCGCGGACGCGAGCCGGACATGGATCAAAACAAAACACTGCATCAGATCTCCATGCAGCGGGCACGGAACATGATGTCCTCCGAGCAGTTGAAAGCCTTCAACGTCAGCGATGCCCCGGCCAAAGAACTCAACGCCTATGGCGACACCCCATTCGGTCGCGGCTGCTTCGCCGCCGTCCGCCTGATTCAAGCCGGTGTCCGCTGCGTCGAAGTCACTCTCAATGGCTGGGACACCCACGCAAACAATCTGGAAGGCCAGGCCACTCAGGTGAAAATCCTCGACGCCGCCTACGCCTCCTTGATTCGCGATCTGAAAAAGCTCGGCCTCCTCGAAAGCACCATCGTTGTCTGCGGCGGTGAGTTTGGCCGCACCCCCAAGATCAATAACGTCGGTGGCCGTGACCACTGGCCTCACGGCTTCAGCATGCTCGTCTCCGGCGGCGGCTTCGCCGGTGGCCGTGTCATCGGCGCCACCGATCCCGACGGCGAGAAGCAAGCCCCCGAAAAACCTGTTCTCGTCGAAGACCTGCACGCCACCGTACAAAACCTCCTCGGCATTGATTACAGCAAAGAAGTCATGACCCCCGTCGGCCGCCCCATGGCCCTCAGCAAAGGCGAACCCGTCAAAGAACTCCAAGCCCACGCCTGATCAGGCGTAGCCTCATCCGTACGATGGGTGTGGCGACAGCCCGCCCGTCCCCCAGCGCACGGCAACGCCCATACCCTTCATACATCCCCATGTTAAATCATGGCCAGCCCATCGGCGAAAAATCGCCAAAGATCATCGCACAGACGCCAGTAAAGTGGTCCGCTCAGTCCTCTGAGCGGTTCTCCGCAGATCCCCAAGACCCAGCCTAACTCTCCCGCCACAATTGCCTCCAACCAAGCATGAAGTGGTCTTCATCCCGCGAATCGAACCAAAGACAATCCTCAGTGTTTCCTGGGCAGGCGTGAACGATGGAGACTTTTGTTGGCCTCTAGGTCTTATTGAAAGGTCAGATAGCCCAAATAGGAGAGGGAAACTGCACCGAAGAAGAAAAAGGCAGAGTCCCCAAAAGACAGCGTGCGTCTGCGAATCCGCCGCATCGCCCAAAACCCGGCGGCAATCCAACCGCAAAGGCGCGAACTGATCGAAAGCTTCCAAAAAAGGGGTTCATTGGCTTCACCGAGCAAGCCGTGAATCGTGGTGATGATGAAAAGTCCAAACGAAACACCAAACCCGACAATGCATGTGGTGATGAGGATCGTGAGCCACCGCTTCATGAATTGACCTTTAGCACACTATGTGGCGCTTTCGTCCTTTTCTAGTTGTGGGGTAAGTACAGTTGCAACGACGCGAGCTGACGGAAAAAGTGTCATAAAAAACTCTGGCGCAGTAAATCCGGGCGGAAACCTCAGGCCAACCGGACGAGTGAGAAAAGCAGAGCCACCGGGCGATAAAAAATACCGCTCTAAACACCACGTTACGAAAGGCTGCGGAGGATCGAGGAGGAGGAAGTCAAGATCGTCGAATGTCGGAATGGGGACCGGTGAAAGAGATTGAACGTCGTCCGGTGTCCACCACAGCCGAAGACTCTGCTTCTGGGCTTGTTCGATGATGAGTGTGCCTTCGCCAGCTCGGAGACGCTGCTCGACGTCACTCCACGGCATAGTGCGCTGCCGTGACTGAAGTCGCTGGAATAAACGGCGCTCGCGGGTGGCTAGAAAATGACCCGCGATGAAGAGGTAAGGAATAGAGAGCACGGTCGCCACAAAGAGCCAAAGGACGCACGCTGGGGCTGTAATGCAGTAAACAAATCCAGCCCAGGCTGGTTGTGGCTTGCGGGCGCTCACGCGCCAGTTGGCGAACGGAGCCAAAATCAAGTACGACACTCCAGCCAAAAATTCGAATGGAGACAGTGGACTCATACGCTTAACGACCTCAAGCTTGGCAACGACGGTGGCTTGCGCAGCCGCTGCGCGGCGGCGGTGGAATCAGCCAGCCAGTCAGGACACTTTGCTGCGCTAAATGGTTTCTTGCCTTCTTGTCTAGGCCAGTATGCCTTCATCTCGATACGAACATACCATCAGCCAAGGCCCGTTGATAGTCTGAAACAGAAAAACCCGGGCAACGCTTTCTCAGTTCATCAATCATCTCGACGCAAGCAGGTGCCGGCTTGCACGCCAGATCAGCCACATGACTCCAGAGCCCGTCACGAATCT
>NZ_JBIPNG010000622.1:0-3244 GCF_044373815.1 Prosthecobacter sp.
GGTTTGCCGATAGTTTCGATAAGTTCAGCCTTTAATGGATACTTCGGTTGGCTGAGATCAAGGATGTCTGGAATGTCTGCAGAAAGCGCAATCTTGGATTCCGCGAGCCAGATGGCGTGAAGGTGAGAGCGGACAAGCTCCTCGTTGGTGATGTCAAGCGCAGGTGGGCGAACAACTCCTGAGACCATCTCATTGCGCCGATTGAAGAAATACTGATCGTGCGGTGACTGAGAAGCGCAGTAGGTGACGATGACGGCGGCTTGTCCAGAGCGCCCCGCGCGTCCTGCACGCTGGGCATAGTTTGCAGGGGTAGGGGGGACGTTCCGTAAATAGACTGCATTGAGAGCGGATATATCAACACCAAGTTCCATGGTGGGAGAGCAGAAAAGGGCGGGCAGAAATTGGGTCGATTCGCCTGTGGCTTTCATCTCTGCGGCTGTTTCCTTGAGTCTTTCGAGATCATCTTCTTCAAAACGGAAACGCCACTCCCTCCATTCTCGCTGTCTCGGCGATACTTGAGCCGTGTGCTCGCGGCCTTCTAGACCCCAGTATGTGCTGCGTCCGTTTATAAGATCGGCAGCGATGTCGGAATAATGACTGAGAAAAAAACTATTACCCTCCGTCACCTTGCCTAATGCAGCCGGGCCAGGTACGATGCGAACGGCAGATGGTGCAAGCCGCCAGCCTTTAAGGTCCGCTTCCAGTTCGATCGGTACGACAAGTCCTTCTTTGTAAAGAAGCTCCATTAGCCCTTGCATAGCATCTAGGTATTCATCCCGTTTCAGGCGTGTGCCGATCACCGAATTACGGTTGATCAAGCGGCCAAGTCGAGAAGTATGACCAGCGCGGAGAATTGTTTGCTCCTCGCGAAGCCCTACTTTATCTTTACCGGGCGCTTGTAGAAGAAGTGTAGTACATCCTCGCAAAGGTTCTTTTTGATCGATGGCCCAAGGGGCCCGCAAAAGATTACGGGACTTCAGGCTAACGCCATCGAGCACGGTGCGATCAAGAGCCTCCGTATTCACTGCCAAGCCTTGGAGGAGAAATGTGAGGATGATCTTAAGCACTTCACGTCGTTTTTCTGGGGTTACATCGACGAGAGAAGGCAATACGGCGGTGAGCGCGTCTGAATCTGCTGCAACATCATCCAATCCGATAAAATCAACTTCTAACATGCCGAGTTCAGCGAGGCTTGGGTTGGTGTAGCGCCAACCACGTCGCAGATCCGTCCAAACTCGGTGTGCGAGCACTTTGGCGAGTGCGCGCTGCGCGTCTTCGCGACCAACTGCGCCTGCTTCTGGTTCTAGCATCCAGTGGACGCGCGCTTCTTTGTTGGCGGCTGTAAAACCCAGAGCACGTAAGGTTTTTAGCCCGAAATCCTCTTCGCATATTCCATCTGAGCCTGCATCTAATACTGCACGTAGAATCCCACCCCGCAGTAGGCTTACAAAAAGAAAATCATTAAAGTGTCCAGACTGAAGCGCCGCATCCTGACGATTATCAGTGAATCCTAGCAGCTTGCGTTTTTCAGGCGGCATTGCGCTTTCAGGATGATTCATCCACTCCAGTGCAGTAGAAACAAGGAGAGTAGTGGCAGAGCTTCTGCCTTCACCAGAGAGGCCTGCCAACTTGCTACGCTCACGCATACTGGGATGAGGTTGCTCGTGGCAGCAAGGACAGAATCCGAATTTTCCGGGAATAAACCAGAAGGCCGCGCCTTCTCTGGAGTAAAGTCCATCTGGTCCAACGGTGAGGCGCTCGGGTATCCTCGCCTTCCGTGTTGGGCGCAGTCGCTCAACACCTTTATGCTCCTCCTTCCAATCCTCAGGGTAGGATTCAATATCACCATTAAACTGATATTCAGGATCGTTATCACCAACCGGAACAAGATAGCCCGCAACGTCTCCATCAAGATTGTCCTGTGGGGTGTCATCGATATTTCGCGGAAAAAACTGTATTTCTCCAGCCTCGTCTTTGCGAATTACTACATGTGCTTCATGACCACAACTGCGACAAAAGCGGGTAGGATAGAGACGGTTTCCAGGAGCCAGCGGATCTTCGAGCTGCCCCTCGAACAGAACACGACGCGGGCGGGCGGTGAGGGTCGTAAAAATTTCGCCCGCACCGGAGATGAATCGATGCAATTTGAATGCCAGGAAGGCACCAGATTCTTTGCCGCCCCGAGCGGATTCAGGAAGGCTGATACGGGTCAGGAATTTTATGAAGGTGTCGCGACAAGTATCAGGTTCTACTCCAGAGTCCTGCGAGAGTTTTTCCACGGCCTCTCCGAAAGGGATGGGTGCTTGACGACGCAACTCTTGAGCGTCTGTTAGTCCAATCGCGAGTTCTGTCCAAATCGACAGCGGATGCTTACAAAGAATTTCATCCGTAAGAATGCTTGGCAGGTCTGCTGTGAGAACTGCAGAGAGCAGATGCTTGGTCTGATCGAGGCCGATGCTGTCGTCAGTGGCTCGTTGCAGTGATTCGTCGATTACCGCGTCAGCACCGATGGATGCTCCGAAGAGGCGGGATGCAACGTCGGCCACAGCTTGAGCTTTGTTTGCGTTGGAACCTTCACTGGCCATAGTGGCGGAGGTGCCGATGCAGATTGGTGCTTTGTCTGGTGTGCATCGGTTCCGAAGCCGCCGAACAAGGATAGCCACATCAGCGCCCTGTCGTCCGCGATAGGTGTGAAGTTCATCCAAGACGATAAACTCAAGGCCCGTTGCATTGCCAATAACGGTGGAGTCCAGTTCGTTCTGCCGGGTGAGAAGAAGCTCTGCCATCATAAAATTAGTAAGCAGAATGTCGGGTGGATTGTTTGCAATCTTAGTGCGTTCTTCATTACTCTCTTGGCCTGTGTAGCGTGCGACGATTGGTTTCAGAGAGTCCGGCAGTCCAGACTGTGAAATGAATTTGTCGATCTCCTTGATTTGGCTGTTTGCCAAAGCATTCATCGGATAGATGATGATTGCGCGTGTGCGATGCGACTCTCCTTTTCTAAGTGCGCGCACAATGGTGTCAACGATCGGCAGGAAGAAACAGAGTGATTTTCCTGAACCAGTTCCTGTAGTTACCACAAAGCTTTGTCGAGCTTTTGCTTTGGCGACAGCTTGGGCTTGGTGACGATGTAGTCTCAATGGCGACGAACTAAAGCGAAAAATTTGACCAGTAGCTTCATCAAGATCACCCGTGGCGACTAACTCGTCTATTGAGGCACCAGTTTTGTAGCGGGGGTTGAGCG
>NZ_JBIPNG010000164.1:0-12778 GCF_044373815.1 Prosthecobacter sp.
GGATCTCGGCGTCGAACTCGTCCCCGTGGAAGAAACCGTCAAGGAGATGCTCGAAGCCGCCAAAACGCTGGCACCTCACATCACCAATACCACGGTGTATCTGCACGAGGCGATCAAGGCCGGCAAGAGCCTGCTGTTTGAAGGCGCTCAGGGCACCTACCTCGACATCGACCACGGCACCTATCCCTTCGTCACTTCGTCCAACACCACCTCCGGCGGTGCCTGCACCGGTTCCGGCGTTCCTCCGCGCATGATCGACAAGGTCGTGGCCGTGGGCAAAGCATACACCACCCGCGTCGGCAGCGGCCCCTTCGTCACCGAAAACGACGCCATCGGCGACATGCTGCACAACATGGGCCGCGAATTCGGCGCCACCACCGGTCGCGCCCGCCGCTGCGGCTGGCTGGACTCCGTCCTCGTGCGCTACGCCGTCATGCTCAATGGTGCCGATGAACTCGCCATCACCAACCTCGATGGCTTGGACGGTCTCGACACCATCCAGATCTGCACCGCCTACACCCTGCGAGGCAAGACCATCCACTACCCGCCGAGCACCGCCGCCGACCTGGCCGCCTGCGTCCCTGTCTACGAAACCCACCAGGGCTGGAAGCAGGATCTCAGCGGCATCAGAAAATTCGCCGACCTCCCCGAACTGGCCAAAGCCTACCTCAAACGCCTCGAAGAACTGACCGGAGCCCGCGTCAGCCTCGTCGGCATCGGTCCGGACCGGGAGCAGACTCTCGTCGCTTGAGGTCACATTCCAGTTGACGCCCGGCCTCATTCCCCTATTTTCACCCCCCTTTTCCCAAACCACCTAGACCCGTTTATGACCGAAATTCAGATCCGTAAAGGCGAGCCCGTTGACCGCGCTCTCAAACGTCTCAAGACCCGCCTCGAAATGGACGGCATCCTCGAAGAAGTCCGCCGCCTGCGTGCGCACGAGACTCCCAAAGAACGCACCAAGCGCAAAGCCCGTGCTTCCGCCAAGCGCGGCAAGATCCGTTATCGCTTCACCCTGCCAAAGGCCCCCGGCGCTCCCGAGGCTCCTGTCTCCGCCGCGTAATTCGGCTCAGGGAAAAGACCAATTTAAAGGGCGGGTTCATCCCCGCCCTTTTTTTGTGCCCGCATTGCTCGGACATCTTAAAGAGGACACGGCCGCGACGATCAAACCGGAGGCAATATCGCAAAGACGGCATGCGCATTGCCCCAACCTCTCAGTTCCTTCTGTTCATCGGATGGCATTGCTGTTAATTCCTGCCATCTACTTTTTTTGACCTCATGAAACTCAAGCTCGACCTCGACGATTTCCGCGTGCCAGACGGCAAACCCTTTCGCATCAAGAAGGCGAAGACGAAGGTGAAGGATCTGTACAAGGACGATGCGCACTATGAGTCTCTCATCGCCGAGTTCCGCACGGAGATCGACGATCTGCAGCAGAAGATGTATGCGCAGGACCGGCAGGCGCTGCTGCTGGTGTTTCAGGCGATGGACGCCGCCGGCAAGGACAGCACGATCAAACATGTGATGAGCGGTGTGAACACGCAGGGCGTGGAAGTGCATGCCTTCAAACGCCCCACGGCAGACGAACTTGACCATGACTTCATGTGGCGCACCTCACGCGTCATGCCACCACGCGGCCGTATCGGCATCTTCAACCGCAGCTACTATGAGGAGGTGCTCGTCTGCCGGGTGCACCCCGAGATCGTGACCAAGGTGCAGCGCCTGCCCGCGCAAACGACGAAGAACATCGACAAGCTTTTCGCCGACCGGCTCAAAGACATCCGCAACTACGAGGCCTACTGCCACCGCAACGGCATCCTGATTCTTAAATTCTTTCTCAACGTCTCCAAGGACGAGCAGAAGAAGCGCTTCCTCGACCGCATCAACACGCCCAGCAAGAACTGGAAATTTGAAGAAGGCGACGTGGGTGAGCGTGGCCACTGGAAGGAATACATGGAGGCCTACGAAGACGCCATCCGCACCACCGCCACCGAAGACTGCCCCTGGTATGTCATCCCAGCGGACGACAAGAAGAACATGCGCCTCATCGTCAGTGCCGCGATCTTGAATGAGATGAAGGGCATGAAGCTGAAGTATCCCGAACTGCCGCCGGAGCAGACTAAACACCTGCAAGCAGCCAAAAAGATGCTGCTGGCGGAGTAGTGTGATTACTTCAAGCTTCGCAGCCAGGCGACGAGGTCGAGGAGATCGGCTTCAGGCATGGTTTGATCGAGGCCTTGGGGCATGAGACTGGTGATCAGGGTGGTGTCGCCCGCAATGGTCTGATGCGCGATGGTCTTTTCCTGGCCGGCGATGTCGATGACAAGAAGGCCTTCGGCGGTGTGGGATTTGATGACACCTAAAGTCTGCTGACCGTCACTGGTTTCGATGACGTGGGCTTCGTAATCGCGCGCAAGGGTGTTGCTGGGAAAGAGGATGCTTTCGAGCAGATCACGCTCGGTGCGAATGGCGCCGATGTGGGAGAGATCGGGACCGATGGGACGACCGGCGGAACCGATCTTGTGGCAGGCGATGCAGGTCCCCTTCCCCATCTCGAAGTTCTTTTTTCCATTCACCGCATTGCCACTGGCGATGACCTTGTCAGCCAACGGGCCGAGCTGACGCTTCTTGACTTCGGAGGCGGCGTCGGCGGTGTTGCAAGCTGGCAGGATGATGGTCTCAAAAATGTCAGGCGGCATGTCACTAAACGCAGTGCGATAAACACTTTCCTGCTGGCTGGCGATGACAGGATTTTTCGCAATTTCACGCGCGAGCGCATTGCCGACTTCGGCGTCTTTCGATTTGCGCACGATGGCTAGCAGCGATTTGAGCTCCACCGGTCCAAGCGTGGCAAACAGCGGTGCGAGTTCGAGGAGCTGTGGCTTCGCCAGAGGTGCGCTGGCGATCATGCCTGCGGCCTGAATCTTCGCGGCGGAGGATGAGGCGGCATCGGCGAGCACGCCCTTGACCATCGTGAACGTTTCGCCGGTGAGCTTGACGGACTTGGCTGAGTCGAGGGCTTTGAGGCGGATGGCAAGCGGACGCTTGGTGTCGTTGGCGATGGCTTGGAGAGCGGCGTCGAAGTGCGGGGTCTTGAGTTTCTTGATGGCGTCGAAGACGAGCGGTGTGGGGGATTCAGCGAGGAGTTTGTCGAGAGCCGGAAGCCATGCTTCGCTGGTGATGCCCGAGGTTTGGGTGGCGAGGATGCTCAAAGCCGCCATGCGGACATCCACCAAGCCATGACCTAGCATTGCAGTCATGAGCGACTGCGCGGATGGTTTCGCGAGCTGTCCGGAAATGACGTGTGTGATAAACGTTATTCTTCCTTGAGTGATGTCGGATTCTTTGAGCCATTCCGTGAAAGCCGAAACTGCTATTTGGTCGCCATCAGGCACCACTTCGAGCGATCTCCGAATTGCATCAGCCAGAGGGGGGGACATTTCAGGAACGAGGCGAGGAAGCGAGCTCTCGATGATGCTGGCAAAGCTCTTTTCGGAACCATGACGGGCTAATTCAACCAACAGCCAGCGGCTCATATATCGGTCCGAGACAGGACCACTTTGAACAGGAGGCTTCATTTGACGAAGCGCATAAATTAAAAGGTGCTCAGATGAAGGATCGAGCTCCTGGTCTAGCAACTGTCCCAGCACGCTTAAAACCTCACCTTCCTGCGGCCGATTTTTCGCCGTCCACTCCAACGCCTGACGCCGTGCGTGCTCATCATTCGACTTCAGCGCTGCGATTTGCGATTGGAGATCAGCTTTGCGGACAGAGTCATTCGTGTTCTGGATGGCGAGCTGCGGCTTCTTCGCCTTGATGCGATATACCGCCCCTAGCAGATCGGACTTGGCCATGAGGCTGGAGGGGCAGCCGATGCGAAACCAGCCGCCAGTGTCGATGAGAAGGAGGGAGCCGTCACGCGGGTCTTCCATGACATCGGTGAGGTGGATGTCGGGATTGTGGAGGCGGAGGAATTCGTTTTCGACGGCCTTGTAGGTGCTGCCGCTTGGGATGAGTTCCATGCGGACGAGGCGCTGAGTGTTGAAGTGGGTGACCATGAACTGCTGAGCGCCCTGGTTCCTGGCCGGATAGTTTTTCCAGAAGCAGGAGCCGCTGACGGCGACGTGGCCGAAATTGTACATGACGGGCATGGTTTCGAGGGTGCGAGGCAGATGCGCGATGGCTTTGAGCTGGTCGCTGCGCTTATAGATGCCACCGTAGAGCCAGTGGATGATGGTGTCTCCGCGCGGCTGACTGTAGTAGAGATTCTGCACACCGATGATGTCGCCATCACGTGTGAAATCGACTTCGACGGGATTGTCACCGCAGCCGAGGGAGTGCCAGGCGACGTCGCTGCCGTCGGGTTTACAACTCCAGATGCCGCAGGCGAGTGATTCATCGACCAGCGAGCCGTCCTTCTGCGCGACCTTGTGACCTTTGCGGCCATGGCACCAGTAGAGTCGGCCATTGGGATGCAGGAAGGGACCGTGTATGTCGGCAGCGTTGCCGGTGTAGTCGAAGCCGCCGACGATCATTTCACGCTGGTCGGCGACGCCGTCATTGTCAGTGTCGGTCAGCTTCCAGATGCCGGGCGGTGAGCCGACGTAAAGGCTGCCGTTCAACCAGCAGGCTCCTTGCGGAAAGGTCATCTTGTCGGCAAAGACGGTGCTCTTGTCGTAGCTGCCGTCCTTGTCGGTGTCTTCGAGCATGAGGACACGGTTTGGTGGATTTGCTTCGAGCTGCGCCTTGTTCCAGTTCACGCCGACGGCATCGCCGACGAAGAGACGGCCCTTGTCATCAAGACAGCCCATGATGGGATGGGTGACGAGCGGGGAGGCAGCGGCGACTTCGAGGGTGTAGCCGTCCGGAAGATCGTGCTTCGGCAAAGGAAGCGATGCCTTGCCGGTGATGACGCCGGGGCGCTTGCCACTTTCGGGGATGGTGCTGCCTTTATCCGGAGGGAGATCGGCGGCGAAAACGGGGATGGCAAGGAGGAGAAGCAACTGGCGCATGATGGGAGTCATACGTTGCCAATGAGGCGTCTCATTGCAGACAGACTGGCTTATAACCAAATTACCAGCCTACAGCCGCCGGACTTCCTGCACTTCGAGGCCGGTGAGCTTCCACTCATCCTTCACCGGGATGATGGTGACGCGTGCATTGTAAATATTGACGCGGGGGTGGCTGTGCCCCCAGTGGCCAACGATGCCACGGGCCATCCAGTTGCAATCCGCGATGAAGCCTGCGCCCTTGGGATTGGCTTCCACTTTGTCCACCGTGGCGGAGAATTCGGCAATGGTGACACGGGTGCCTTCACGGCCGTCCAGCGTGAGCGCCTGAATGGTTTCGAGATAGAGTTTGCGCAGAAGCTCACCATCCACACTGCGGGCCAGCACGTCATACACGTCTGACTCGGCGTGATGATCAAAAGCCCGATAGACATTGCGCAGCAGCGGAGAGACGATCTTCTGCGCCTCAGCAACCTGGGTGACCGCCTGAGCGGCAGGCCCGGTATAAATGGGCAGCACAAGCAGCTGGCTCATGAGCACTCCGCCCAGCAGCCAGACGAAAAAGTACGGCAAACTGCCCCCCGGAAGCTTGTGATCTTTGACTTTGAGGTAGATGTAAAACGCAAGACCACCAACGAGCCAGAGGATGCCGCCCAGCGGCAGACGAAATGGCTGCGGCAATGGAATCTGCGGCACAGCCACAAGCGGTGCAGGACGGGGCATGCGGCCCTGATTGCGCCAGCGGAATGTTTTGATTGAGGAGTGTATTTCCCCAGTCTCGCTCAAGGGGCCAAAGAAGACACGCACCGGCAGCTTGGTGGTGCCTTTGATCCAACCTTTCCACGTGACATTCATTTCATCCGGACCGGGAGGTGTGGCAAACTCCCACATGAATCCGACGAGCGCCTGATTCAGGGCCACTTCTTCCCCCTCTTTCAATGGCAGCGTGTTGCCGGGCAAGCCCTTGATCACCGCCACCAGAGGCATCGGCACTTGCAGCGCCTGATCGCCGACGCTTAGCGCGCACCAGTCGGAAGCACGCGATGCCATGGTCTCGACAATTTGCTTTTGCTGGTCGGCGGGGAGCGCCGCCGGCAGTGCTGCTTCAGGTGCCAGCCAGGCCAGCACCGTGGCCGCATCAAAGAGCACTTCAAAGCGCGTCTGGTAGGGCTCGATGTAGAGATAAGCCTGAGCAATCGGCGCGGTGATGGTGACTGTACTGCTGGTGGGCAGTGGCGGCGGTGCGGCGGCTGGTGGGACCGCAGGCAGCGGAGCCACTGGTGGAGTGGCTGCCGGAGCTGTGGGGGCGGCCACCGGGGCTTGCGTTTGAGGCACCGCCGGGGCTACCGGCCCGAGTGAAGGCAAGGTCTGCAAGGGCTGGAGCGGACCGATCTTGATCGTGTCCTGCGCCTGCATTCCAATGGGAGCGCCCCCCCCAAGTCCGAGGATGATCGTCAGGAGGACGCTGCACCAGTGTGATGTCAGGAGATGTTTCGGCATGCGATGGTCTTGAGAGACGCTAAATCAAAGCACCCATGGCTTGCGCCATTCCTTGGAGAGCAGACTGGAAGCTGCGGCATTGTCAGCAATGGTTTCCGTTTTCGGATTCCACTTCAAGCCAGTGCTGCCGCTGCGCAGGGCAATGTTTGCGAGGTGAGCGATGGTGATGCTGCGGTGCGAGACTTCGATGGGAGTCGCCGTCGGTTTGCCATCGTAGATGCAGGAGAGGAAGTTGTCCGTGTGGTCCTTGCTTTCGTAGAGGTGAATTTCCTCAGGGCGAGTCTTCTCGCGCAGAATGTCTGGGCTGCTGGCGGTGATCTTGCCGCGGTTGACGTAGATCCATTTGCCGTCATCACCTTCAAACATAACGCCGACGTGATCGAAGGGTTTCTTGGCGTTCGGCGTGGCCAGCGCGGCCTCCACTTCAGGCATGATCTTGTGCGTCGGACTGGCCACCTGCATGACAAGGCCGTTTTCATAAACGCACTCGAAAGCAAACTCGGAGGCCGTGTTGTAGAGCGCCGCCTTGTCCATGGTGCCGGAGACATTGCGCAGCTCGACGGGGCCGCTGAGCTGTGTGCCCATGCCCCACTGGGCGATGTCGATGTGATGAGCACCGAAGTCTGTGATCATGCCGCCGGAGAAATTAAAGTTGTGGCGCCAGTTGAGCGGCAGCAAAGCGGGGCGGTAGTCCATGTGTTCGGCAGGGCCGAGCCACATTTCATAATCGAAGTCGGGGGGCGGCGGTGCTGGATTGATCTGGTCCGCCATGCCATTCCAGTTGGAGTGCCCCCCGGGCAGGCCGACGCGCACGCGCTTGAGTTTTCCGATGCGGCCGTTCTGCGTCATCTCGCAGGCGAGACGGAAGTATTGATCACTTCGCTGCTGGCTGCCGGTCTGCCAGGTGACGCCAGCCTTGGCGACTTCATCGCTCATGCGGCGGCCTTCGGCGATGGTGAGCGCCAGGGGCTTCTGGCCGTAGATATGTTTGCCTTTGCGCGCGGCATAGATGGCCAGGTAGGCGTGCCAGTGGTCCGGAGTGGAAACCTGCACGGCATCCAGGTCTTCCTTCTCCATCATTTCGCGAAAGTCCGAGTAGGCGGCACAGGCCTTGACCGGCTTGTTTGCCGACTGGGAGTAATGCGCGTCGATGATCTTTTTGCCGGCCTCACGTCCACCGGTCCTTTTGCCATCGTAGCCGTAGTGACCGTACTCCTTCATGGGATCAGCCACGGCGATGACCTGGCACTTGCCGTTGTTGAGGAAGGACGGAGTCCAGTCACCTGCAATCGTCCCCCAGCCAATGGCACCGACGGTGATGCGCTCCGAAGGCGCAGGGCGGCCACCTTTGCCGAGAGCCGTGGCGGGAATGATGGTGGGAAAACCAAGCGCGGCGGCGCTGGCAGTCAGGAAATGACGACGAGAGACGGTGGGAATATCTTTAGCCATGCGCCTAACTTAGCGGAGGCTCCCGCCGTGGCCAGAAAAGAAATGAAGAACTCTGGTGCAAGCAAAAGTGGACATGATGCGTCTGGTTGTTGCATGCTGGCAGGATGAAAGAAACCAAGGCATTGCTGCAACGCTTCCTGCCCCTTCTGTTGGCCATTCTGCTGCTTGCGGCCGCATTTCTCCCGCATCACGAGAAAAAAAGCCGCCTTCGGATCGTCCCTGGCGTGTGGCCGGCTGCCGAGCCCCTGCTGGTGGCGGGCGACCTGCAAGTCCTGCCACCGAACCGCTTTCAAATCATCGAGATTACCTGGTCATCCGCCGTAGTCCGGGCATTCGGCAGTGGTGCCGCGGACGTGGCGGTGGTGACCTTGGACAGTGCCCTGCGAATGCGCGAGGCAGGGCAGAAGCTGAAAGTGCTCAAGGTGCTAAGCCAGTCTGAAGGAGCGGATGCTGTTCTGGCGCGTCCTCAAATCCAGCGGCTGCAGGACCTCAAAGGCAAGCGAGTGGGGGTAGAGCGCAGTGCGGGCTCTTATCTGCTGGCGAATGCGCTGGAAAGCGTGGGCATGACGATGACAGAAGTCGAAATGGTTCCCATGTTTCAGTCGGAGATGGAACCAGCCATGCTAGCCGGGCAGGTGGAGGCTGTGGTAGTCACGGATCCGTGGCTGACCAAGCTGACTCACAACGGCACGCACAGCCTTTATGACTCAACGCAGCTCAAGGTGCCGATCACCTATTTGCTGGTGGCCTCCGAGCGCGCCTGCATGTCCTCTCGTGAAGAGTTGGAGTCTCTTCTCCAAGTTCAGGAAGAAATGGCGGAGACGATATGGGCAGGCAAACCCTTCATGGGAATGGAGGCTGTCCTGCGACGTGAGAACCTGGACGCTGCCGAGCTTTCATCATGCCTCGGACGTCTGCGCCGACTGAACAAAACTGAAAATGTGGAAAAGCTTAAACAACTCCCGCAACTGGCGCTGCAAATGGAGGAGCAGATGATCCGCGCCGGCATTATCTTGTCAAAACCGGCGGGCGGCGCCTGGATCGATGACAGCTTTGCGAAGGAGGCGCTTCCTTGAAACTGCTTCACTCCATCCAAAGCCGCATCACACTGAGTGTGTTGTCGTTTGGCCTTCTGATGATTCTGCTCAACAACTGGAGAAATCAGCAGTGGCTGACAGACCGCCGGCTCGTACGCCTGGAGCATGAGGCTATTGAAACAGGCAGCCGTCTGGCCGGCCTGCTGCAGCACCTGTCCCGCAAGCAGCAGGAGCGCGCCGCCGAACTCGAGATGGCCTACGTGTCCCTTTCCTCCGATGTGGATCTGGGCCTGGTATGCAACAAGGAGGGAATCGTCAGCTGCTCCACTCACATGCAATGGAAGCAGATGGACGTCAGGAAAACACCGCTTGCAGTAGAATGGCAGCGGCACGCTTCTGTGCTGGAGACGATGGCGCCTGCATTTGAATGGAACGCGAAAAAAACCAGCCTGGTGGTGATGGTGCCGTTTTTTGAAACTTACGAATCCAACAGCCGCGCTGCGATCTTGATCCGCTATGACGCCACACTGGCGCTGATCGAAGTGCATGAGGAAGCCTGGCAGGAATCTTTGCGGCAGGCCGGGGTGCTGCTGGCATCATGCCTGCTGCTCTGGTTCGCCCTGGATGAACTCATCACGCGCAGGGTGCGCCGAGTGGTGGAAATTTTGCGAGCCGCCAGCTCCACGAACGGCCTCCCGATGACATTGAAGGGACATGATGAGCTATCCATGATCTCCGTGGAATTTGCCGGGGCGGTGACCAAGCTCAGGACAGCGGAGAACATGGTGCTCGAAGCCGCTGAACAGGAGCGCAGGAAGATCGGCAGAGACTTGCATGATGATCTCTGTCAAAGACTCTCAGCCATCAAAATGAAAGCAGGAGTCGTGCAAGGGATGATCCATGAAAAAGATGGCAAGATAGCCAACCTCGCCGGGCAGGTGGCTGAAGAGCTCTCAGAATCGACCGTGATCGCGCGCAGCATGGCGTGGGGGCTTGCTCCAGTGGGCTTCGAAAATCACGGATTGAAAGATGCGCTGGAGAACGTGCTGGGGTTTGCCGAGAAGTCATACATGGTGAGGTGCTCGCTCGACTATTCCGATTTGAGCCCATCACTCACCGGGAGCTCCCAGGAACTGCTCTTCCGCATTGCGCAGGAACTGGTCATCAACGCCTGCAAGCATTCCAAGCCGGATGTCATCACCATCACCATAAGAATGGAAGATGCCAATGTGGTGTTGAGTGTGATTCATGATGGAACTCCATTTATAGAACGCACCGCATCGGACGGACACGGCATGGGCCTGCACCTCATGGGCCAGCGGCTGCGTACGCTCTCCGCAACACTGGAGAGAACCATTGAAAAAGGCGAACGGGATTTCTCGATTGCCATTGTGCGGATTCCGCTAAAGAATCCATGAAACAAATAAGGGCGGTTGCCCACGAGAACCTCGTACCCATGAAAACCAATCCCGCACAAGCCGCCATACGAATTGCCATCGTGGATGACCACACCATGATGCGGGAGGGATGGCGGCTCTTCATTGAAAACGCTGCGGATCTGGCTTTTGCCTGGATGGCCGGAGATGCCTCTGAGGCGGTGCGCAAAGTGGACGAGGACACACCGGATGTACTCGTCGTGGACATTTCGTTGCCAGACCGCTCAGGGCTTGAACTCATCAAGGATCTTCGCCTGCTGCGCCCGAAGCTGCCCATGATTGCCATTTCCATGCATGATGAGAAGCTCTACGCGCAAAGCGCTCTCAAGGCAGGGGCACGCGGCTATGTGATGAAGAGCGCCCCGCAAAAGGTGCTGGAACAAGCCCTGCACCGTGTGGCGAGCGGCGGCATAGCGGTCAGCGAGGAAATGTCCGAGGAAATCCTGAAGGCTTTTTCCTCCGGCAACGCCGCCGAATCCAAGGATTCCATCTCAGAGCTGAGCGACCGTGAGTTTGAAGTCTTCGTGCTGATCGGCCAAGGGAAAAACACAGGTCAGATCGCTGAGGCGCTGCGAATCAGCACCAAAACCGTGGATGTGCACAAAATGAACATTCGTGCAAAACTGGGGATGAATGAGACAGGCGAACTGGCTTATTTCGCCATTCGATGGGCGGAAGGGCAGAAAGCGAACTGAGCGCACGCGATTTCTTGGTGGCAAATGGACTGCTAGTTTTTGCAGTTCTTTGAGAGCTGGCATGCCCGCATCTCTGACTCAGCCATGGCCTTTAATGGCATGACGGATGCCTGTTAAACGCTGCAAGCAGCCCGATGCAGCTGGCTGGCATCTTTCAGCCAGCCAGCATCAGGACGAATGGTCGGCCACTATTTAAGAAAACGACGGCGACGGCGCATGCACAGGCCCAGCAGGCCAAACATAAGCAGCAGCAGGCGACCGGGCTCGGGCACAACCACAATGATGATGCCCTGCGTATCGAACAGGCTCACATCCCACCGGAAGCCGGAGCCAAGCTCAAAAAGATCAAGATCTGTACCGGTCTCTGCACCCGTGCGGAACAAACCACCGTTGTAGGCAACCCCGCCGACATTGTAGGTCAGATTAGCACCGTTCCAGTCGAGGAGTTTGAACACATCCCCTGCGGCGGCATTGTAGCCGTTGTTAACGAGGGTAATTTTGGAGCCTGTAACAATGGTCAATGCACCGCCAACAAGGATCTGGTCGTGCTGAGCGCTGGTGACCGGGTCATTGAGAAGATGGCTGTAAGTCGGATCGGTGGTGATTCCACTGACCCAGGTGCTATAGCCCGCAGTATCGTAACCGACCGTATTCATGGCGGTGTAGCTGGAACGTTGGGCTTGGAGAGTGATGTCCGAGGTGGCACCAAAGGTGGCCGAGGAGACGAAGGTCAGCGTCCCCATGGAAGCTCCCGCTTCATCACCCGGGCTAAGATGGCCAAGAATGGTCGCAGCACCTTGAATCTGACCGGTCCCTGCGATGGTAGTGCCAGCAGCGGATGAGAATCCAGCAGCATTGACGGCTCCCGTATCCCCCACACTATTGCGACCTACTTGGAGGATGCCTGCTGCGACTGTCGTCGTGCCAGTATAGTCGTTGTCCAAGGTCATCGTGGCCCAGCCATCGCCTGCTTTGACCACATTCAATGCAGCGGAAGCCGTAGGGCTGGCACCTGGAGCAAAGAACTGGCTGTTCAGAGTACTGTTGCGGAATTTGGCGTCCCACAACACTTCCGTGGAGGCCGGTGTGCTTTGAGTAATGGTAAGCGTGCCTTCGGTGGTGGCGGCATTTTCAATGATTTCGGTGCTGCCATTGGTGCTGCCACCCATCGTGCCAGTGTCGCCGGTGTAGGGACCGACGCCGCCATTGGTGCTCAGAGAGCCGATGGTGCGGGCACCGCCGCCGGTCTGCAGGATGGAATTGTAGCCCATGTCCACATCGTTGGCAGCAGTGAGCGCCTTGTCATTTTCCAGGCGCAGAATGGTGGTCTGATCCTGATCATAACCGGTGTTGGCACTGATGCGAACATCTCCTGTCCAGCCACTGTTGTCGGCCTTGAGCACGGCGTAGTTGTAGGTTCTACCACTGGTATTGTCGTTGGCACCGCCAGCGTCGTCACCGTAGAAGGTGATGTTGCCGCTGGTTGTTGCACCGTCCAGAAGCCGGCCGTTAAAGTTGACGTAGTTCTGACTGCCGCCGTTCTCAGCACCATCGTTCATGTAAACGAGGAGGCTGTCATTCAGAGTAATGTTGCCATTGATGTTGATCAGGTTGCCGTTGCCGGCGGTTTCAACCGAGAGTTGCTTCGTCTG
>NZ_JBIPNG010000570.1:0-3750 GCF_044373815.1 Prosthecobacter sp.
TGGTCCCCCACGATGTTGAAAATGTCATCGCCCTTCACCGCATTGAACCAGGAAACCGTGGAGAGAAACATCTTGGGGTGCTTCGCCTGCAGCTCACGCAGCATCTGGCGGAAGTCATTGCCTCCATGCCCGTTGAGGATCACGAATTTCATCACGCCCACGCCTTCGAGGCTGCTGATGACATCTTCGAGCACCATCATCTGCGTGGTCGGATTCATGTTGATGCAGAACGGCACGTCGAGCTGTCCCGTCTGCACCCCGAAAGGCATGTTCGGTAAAATGGCCACCTTGGCTCCCGCCTCCCACGCGATGCGGCCCGCCTCGGCGGCGATGGCGTCGTTTTGCAGCGAATCCGTCGCGTAGGGCAGGTGCCAGTTGTGCGCCTCCGTCGCGCCCCATGGGAGCACGGCGGCTTCATAGCGCGTGGCTTTGACGTTTTTCCAGTTTGTTTCGGCAATGATCCAGGGTCTCGGGCTCATGGGTGGCATGTAAAAGAGGCAAACGATGGATGCAACGTCCGACAAACTCGGCCACAAGGAACGTTTCTCTCCGCCCCATGCTTCGCACGCTGCTATTTCTCACCCTGACAGCCTTTGCCACCGCTGCCGAGATTTCATTCTCCAGGCAGATCGCCCCTGTTTTGATTGATCAGTGCGTGGAGTGTCACCGCTCCGGAAAGGCCAAGGGCAGTTACCGTCTGGACACCGTGGAGCTCATGCTCAAGGCGGGCGACAGCGAGACTGCGCCCGTTGTGGCGGGCAAGCCGGACGAAAGCGAGATCTACCGGCTGATCGCCACCCATGAGGAAGACGACCGCATGCCCAAGAAAGCCGATGCCCTCCCCGAAAAGGAAACAAAGCTGATTCGCGAATGGATCGCCAGCGGTGCCAAACTGGACGTCGCCGATAAAAAAGCGGCCCTGCGCGCCATCGTACCAGAAACGGAAAAAACTCAAGCACCTGCGAAATACCCACGTCCTCTCCCAGTCACCGCTCTCGCCCTGAATCCCGCTGGGAGCACGCTCGCCTGCAGCGGCTATTTTGAAACAACTCTCTGGGATGTCGCATCGGGCAAACTCACTGCGCGCATCGATGGCATGCCCGAGCGCACCCTCGCTCTGGCCTGGATCACCGAAAATCAACTCGCTGTTGCTGGCGGCGTCCCCGGGCGCTCAGGGGAAGTATGGTTGGTCAATCCGTCGCAGCCAAAGGAACGCAAGCGTCTGGTGAGCGCGCGCGACTGCGTGCTGGCCATGGTGGCCAGTCCGGATGGCAAACTGCTCGCCTGCGGCGGTGCCGACAATCAAGTGCGCTGTTTCGAACTTCCCTCCGGCAAACTGAAATGGCAGACAGAGCCGCACGCGGACTGGATCATGGGCATGGCCTTCTCTCCAGACAGCCAGCACATCGCCACCGCCAGCCGTGATCGTACTGCCAAGCGCATTGACGCTGCCAAAGGAGAAATCGAGGCCACCTTCACTGGCCATGACTCCGCAGTGCTCAGCGTGGCCTTCTCCCCAGACAGCAAGGAAACCCTCAGCGGGGATGTCGAGGGCAATATCCGCCGTTGGGATCGCAATGGCGATGCAGCGAAAGACGGCACTCTGAGGCCGGGCGGCCGCACCGAAATGCTGGCGCTGGGCTTTCTGGATGCCGGGACACCCCTCGCCGCCATGGGCAGCGGTTCGGTGGTTTCCATGGATGCCAAAGCCCGCAAAACGAAGGACAAGATCACGCTGTATGGAGACCGCGTGAATGTGCTGCAGGTGCAACGCATCGACAAACTCACACGGATCATCACCGGCTGTCACGACGGCACGGTTCGCATCAATGAACTCGGAAAGGCTGAGCCGGTGTTGCAATTCCTGGCCTCTCCGGGATGGTAGCTCGCCATGTTTGAATCACGCACCGATCCTCTCGCCCCGCGTTTGGTTTTCATCCAGCGGGTGATCAAGTATGCCTCCATCGCGCTGATCGTGATCGGTGTGGCACTGGGCATCGGCATCCTGGGCTATCATTACATCGCCAAATTCAGTTGGATCGACAGCCTTTTAAACGCTTCCATGATTCTGGGCGGCATGGGTCCCATGGGAGACCTGCCGTCGGACGCTGCCAAGCTCTTCGCCTCTTTCTACGCCCTCTTCAGCGGACTCGTCTTCATTTCGGTCATGGGCATCGTGCTCGCACCAGCGGCGCATCGCGCCCTGCATCTGTTTCATCTGGATGAGGAGGATCAAAAATCATGAGTATGGAACGCGTCGTCATCATCGGTGCCAGCAACAACCCCGAGCGTTACAGCCATCGCGCTTTGCTCATGCTGAGAAAGCACGGACATGAAGTCGTGCCCGTGCATCCCAAACTGGCTGAGATCGAGGGCATCCCCGTGGTGGCCGATGTGAGCTTGATTACCGGATCGGTGGATACGGTGACGATGTATGTCGGCGCAGCCATCTCATCCGGATTGCAGGATAAGCTGATCACGCTCAAGCCGCGCAGGATAATCTTTAATCCTGGCGCGGAAAATGCGACGCTGACAGACGCTTTGCAAAAAGCCGGAATTGCCTGCGAGGAAGCCTGCACTTTGGTGCTGTTAAACACGGGGCAGTTTTGAACACCGCTCCTTGCTTGGGAGTCTCAGTCCACAACCCCCATGTTAGAGATCCAGAAATATCGCATCTACGAACGCAGCCGCCTGCGGGCCAAGGGCGTGACCGATGACGAGATCGAAAAGGCGCAGCACCTGCCCTTCAAGCCCGCCTTCGTCGGTGGCAAACGCCGCCAAAGAGATGCGGACGACGGGAATCAGGTGCCTCCAGAGCAGTTTGCCTTCCGCAGGGATCGCTGAAGCAGCAGCCTTGCCCGCCCGCCACGACCTGCTAGCATCGCGGTACCCACTGCATGCCCGCGAACCGCTTCTACAATTCCTTCGACCTCGAAACGCTCGATTCACGCCCTGCCCATGCCGGTGAGTATCGCAGCCCGTTCCAGATCGACCGCGACCGCATCATCCACAGCAGCGCCTTCCGCCGTCTGCAAAACAAGACCCAGGTCTTCTTGTCCGGCGAGTACGATTTCTACCGCACCCGCCTGACCCACAGCATCGAAGTGGCGCAGATCGGGCGCAGCATCTGCGGCTGGCTCACCCAGCAGAGCCAGCACTTGGATGATGAGTGCTTCATCGACTCCGATCTCGTCGAAAGCGCCTGCCTCAGCCACGACCTCGGCCACCCTCCCTTCGGCCATGCCGGGGAGCGCACCCTCCACCACCTCATGGCCCCCTACGGCGGCTTCGAGGGCAATGCGCAGACCCTTCGCATCCTGACGCAAACACTCTTCAGCGAAGGCCGCAGCGGCATGAACCCCACCCGGGCTCTGCTGGATGGCGTCCTGAAATACAAAACCCTGCATACCGAGACCCCGCATGCAAAGAACCACTACCTCTACGACGAACAGGAACGCTGGCTCGATTTCACCCTCGGCGGCCAGGCCTTCCCGCTGGAACTCACCCCCGGCAAGGTGCGCAACGGCTTCCGCAGCATCGAGTGCCAGATCATGGACTGGGCGGACGACACCGCATACTCGCTCAATGACATTGCCGACGGCATTCACGCTGGATTCATCAACGTACAGCGGATGGAGCGTTGGGCAGGGGATCAGGAGCTTTCAGAGGCCGACCAGACCGACCTGGAGTTCCTCTGCAAAGCTGTTCGTGAAAACCGCGTCGAAGGCCGCTTGAACCGCCTCATCGGTG
>NZ_JBIPNG010000571.1:0-3748 GCF_044373815.1 Prosthecobacter sp.
GCAGAAGCAGCTCGGGGAGATGTATAAGGACTTCGATCGAATCGACTTCGACGAGAAGCCCGCACACAAGGTCAAGATCACGCAGCCTTTCCTCATGGGTGTCACCGAGGTCACGGTGGCGCAGTATCGGCAATTTGATCCTGCGTTCAAAACGAAGGACCCGACGTCGAAGCCTGCGGATGATGATGCGGCCAGTGGTGTGACGTGGGAGAAGGCGGTGGCGTTCTGCGAGTGGCTCTCGAAGAAGGAAGGCAAAACGTATCGCCTGCCGACTGAGGCGGAGTGGGAGTATGCGTGCCGTGCGGGAACGACGACGCTTTTCAACACGGGCGACACCTTGCCCGATGCTCACCAGAAGTGGTTTGGCGATGAGAATCTTCGCGTCGCCTATTTTCCGCCCGGGCCGATGCCACAGGAGTATGATTGGCGGAAGGCGGGAGAGAAAGCGATGGCCGGTTTGAAGTATGGCGAACTCGTCGGCGGTTCATGGACTCATGAAAACGCCAGACATGATGCGGCGGGTTCGTTACGCGTGGCGCAGAAGACGCCGAACGCCTGGGGCCTGCACGACATGCACGGCAACCTGGCCGAGTGGTGCAGGGACTGGTATGGGCCGTATGAAAGCGGTGCGCAGACAGACCCGCTCGGGCGTGTGGATGGCGACTTCCGCGTGTTCCGGGGTGGATTTCATTCCTCGCTCATCCGCTTCCTGCGCTCGGCGAACCGAGGCTCACGCGTGCCATACGATGCGTTTGATTGCATGGGGTTTCGCGTCGTGCAGGGTGAGCTTCCAAAAGGAACAATGCTACCCAAAGCACCGCCGCCGCTGAATGCGCAAAACGTGATCCAGACCGTGCCGCGCATCGTGCCGCAGGCCGCCAATGTGCCGTTCTTTGCGGGACCGAAGCTACTGGTGCATGTCGCGGATGATGCAGTCGGGCCGGTGTATTGCAGTGAGAACCATTGCATGACCATCACCGAATGCCCTAATGGTGACCTGCTTGCGGCATGGGTTTCGACTCCCGCCGAGACGGACCTCACCTGCTCGCACGCCGCGTCACGACTGCGCTTCGGTGCGAAGGAATGGGAACCCGCCTCGCCCTTTTATGATGCGGCCGAGGTGCTGGACGGAGCGCCGCAGCTCTGGTGGGACGGAGACAAGACTCTCTATCACATCGACGACGTGTATTATAAGTCCGGCTGTCAGAGCCTGCGCCATTCCACTGACAATGGAGCCACTTGGTCGAAGCCGGAGTTCTTCCGTTCCGCCGGAGACTACGCCAATCAGTTGATGCGCACCAAAGACGGCGTCCTGGCGATCCCGTATGACCTCTTTGAAGTCATGGTCAGCGAAGACGGTGGCAAGAGCTGGCAGCAGCACGGTCGCAGGATGCATGGCAGCGAGGATGTCAGGCCCGGCAACAGCGGATCATTCATCGCCGGCTACCATCCCACCATGGTGGAACTCGCCGACGGTCGCTGGATGGCCTTTTCACGGCTTGACCCCGCGCAAGAGCAGGCTCGTTTCGAGAACCGCACGCCCGTCAGCTATTCGAGTGATCGCGGCAAGACATGGCAGTGGGACATGAGCGAATTTCCTGTCGTGAGCAGCGCTCAAAAGAGCGTCCTGTTGCGACTGAAAGAAGGTCCACTGCTGTTCTGCTCGTTCACCGACCAATGGCGGAACTGGAGCACTCGCAATGGGCTGAACTTCAAATCCACCAGCGGCGACTACACCGGCTACGGCCTATTTGCTGCCGTGAGCTACGACGAAGGCAAGACCTGGCCCGACCGACGACTCATCACACTCGGTGGACCGGAGCGGAAGTGGATATCAAAGGAACGAACGCCCTTCCTCATCAGCGACACGCTCGCCGAACCCGTCAGCTACCTCACCGCCACACAGAGCCGTGATGGAAACATCCAGCTCGTCACCAGCCGCAACCACTACGTCTTCAATCTCGCGTGGGTCAAAGCCCCGGCACCCGCGCCGAAGAAGTGAAGCACCACACACTCATGAAACGCATCCACCTCTTCCTCATCCCTCTCACCCTTTCCGTTTCTTCGGTGTATTCTGTGGGCCAAACCGCCGAGCCGGTCACCAACTCCATCGGCATGAAACTCATGCCCATCCAGCCCGGCACGTTCATGATGGGCCAGGAGGGGCCGCAGACGGACTATGAAATGAAAAAACATCCCGAGGAGTCGGATCGGGCGGACTGGGATGAGAAGCCCGTGCACCAGGTGCATATCTCCAGGCCGTTCCACATCGGGGCCACCGAGGTGACGGTAGAGCAGTATCGGCAATTCGATCCGGAGTATCGCAAAGACAAGGGCTTGCCTGACGAGGCGGCCAACGGGATCAGTTGGCATAAAGCGGTCGAGTTCTGCCAATGGCTCTCGAAGAAGGAAGGCAAGACCTACCGCCTGCCGACCGAGGCGGAGTGGGAGTATTCCTGCCGCGCCGGGACGGCGACGGTCTTCCATACCGGAGACAAACTGCCGGATGGTTTTCTGCCGTGGTTTACGCGGTTTGGATATCCGAAATTGTTCCCCTGGAACTATTACTTTCCGGACGGTAAAGGAGCGCCGGAATACCTGCCTGTTGGTGCGGAGGGGGCGTCTTTGAAATTGGCGGGCGATGGATTTGTGATTCCCGAAAAGGGTGCGGTAGTGGCAAAGAGCAACCAGTCCTTGCTGCTGGTGGCACAGCGTGCGCCGAATGCCTGGGGCCTTTACGACATGCATGGCAACCTCTCCGAATGGTGCAGTGATTGGTATGGTCCCTACGAGGCCGGGGAGCGGACCGATCCGCGCGGTCGCAGCGGCGGGGACTTCCGTGTCTTCCGCGACGGGCCGCATTCGATGCTTTCAAGACTGGTGCGCAGCGCGAACCGCGGGGCATGGATTCCGGAATCCAGCGCGAGCATTTTCGGGTTCCGCGTGGTTTTGGGAGATGAGCCAACAGGAGAGTTGCTCGCAAAGGTGCCACCACCGAAGAACGCGCAGGATGTGAAGCAGGAAGTGGCCAAGATCGCGATGCCGCCGCAGGACGAGCCGTTTTTCAGCGGCCCGAAGCCCTTTGTCAAAATCCCGGAAGGATCTGCGGGCCCGCTATTCTCCGCGCACAACCATAGCCCGGGAATCACCGAATGTCCCAACGGGGACCTGCTTGCCGTTTGGTTCTCTACAGTCTTGGAAGGGGCCACGGAACTGTGCAATGTCGCCAGCCGGATGCGCTTCGGGCAAAGCGAGTGGGAGGAGGCTTCGCCCTTCTGGGACGGGCAAGATATCAACGACCACGCCCCCAAGCTGTGGTGGGATGGAGACCAAACCATCTACCATTTGGCCAATGGCCACTCGGAGAACATCGTCCGCACCTCCACCGACAATGGCGCCACTTGGTCAAAAGCCCAACCGATCTATCCGCAGGGGGAAACCGGCGCTGGAATGATCCGCACCCGGGAAGGAGCGCTCATCATCACACAGGATGTCGGGGTGTCGCTGCTCAAGAGCAGCGACAACGGCAAGAGCTGGACTTCGGTCGGCGCCCGCCACCCGAATGATGATGTTCGTCCGGGTGGCAAGGGAAGCCGGCACGCCGGGATTCATGCGCCGGTGCTGGAACTTGCCGATGGGAGGCTCATGACCATCGGCAGGCCACATCCTGCACAGGTCGCCGTGTTCGGCGGAAAGGCCTTGTTAAGTTTCAGCAGCGATCAGGGCGAGACTTGGACCTATGCAGCCA
>NZ_JBIPNG010000572.1:0-3746 GCF_044373815.1 Prosthecobacter sp.
CCGGGCTCCAGCGTCTTGCGGCGCACATGGCCCACGCCCAGGGCGAAGATGCCGTGGGCCTCCATGGTGTAGTAGCTTTCCGCGCCGATCAGCTTCGCCAGCACATCGCAATGCTGGTTGATGTCATGGCCCTGCGGAACTTTCAGCGTGGTCCAGAGGCGGTAGTCACTGCCGCTGACTTCGCGGTCCGTGGAGCGCAGCACCACGTGCCCGCTGAAGGGGTCCTGCTTGAAGAGGAATTCAAACGCGCCTTCGAGCTTCTCTGTCGGCACCTTCCAGGCCACCAGCGCGCCTTCGGCCAGCTTGTTCGCCAGCAGGGTCTGCCGCACGCGGCGGATCACCCCGGCCTTCAGCATCGCCTGGATGCGCTCCACCACCGTCTCCAGCGGCAGGCCGCTCAGCTGTGCAATGTCCTGAAACGGCGTGGGGGTGAAGCCCTTGATGCGGTCCTCGCTCACGGCGAGAATCTGCGCGTTGATCGGGTCGGTATGGTCGGTGGGGAGAGTGTCGGCGGACATGGCTGGTGGTCGGGGGGAGGGCATCTTTAGCGGCGGCCCGCCGGAAATGCGAGATTTGAAATTTGCGATTTAGCACCCGCCAATTGCCGTCTAGGGTGCGCGCATGGACAAACGCAAGCCCACCGCCGCCATGCGCAGGCGCCACAACCTCATCTCGGCGTGGCGCGGCGTGGAGGACGGGCCGCTGATGGACCTGCCAACGCTCAGGGTAGGAGACCTCGCCACGCAGATCATGGCCAAGGCCGGCATGTCCAACCGCGTGAAGCTGGAGGACATCCTCGCCGCATGGCAGGAGATCGTCGGTGCGTTCCTTTTCAAACTCACCCGCCCGGACACCTTTGAGCGCGGCATCCTCAGCGTCCGCCTCATTCAGCCCACGGCCCACCACGCGCTGATGCAGGAGAAAGTGAAAATTCTCAAACGCCTGCAGGAGAAGCTGCCCGATGCCAAGATTAAAGACCTGCGCTTCCGCCACGGGTGAATGAGAAATGAGGAAACCCGAATGAGGAATTGTTTCCAACCGCACCTCCCGTGACGTAATCACGGGCCATTCCTCCTTCCATCTCCTACGCCTTCCCCTTTGAACTCTCACCAACAAGCCGCCCTCATCATCGTCGGTCACGGTTCCACCACGAATCCGGACTCCAGCGCCCCGACGCACCTGCACGCCGACTCCATCCGCCGTCGCGGCCTCTTCCGTGAAGTCGCCTGCTGCTTCTGGAAAGAGGAGCCCAACATGCGCGAGGTCTACGAGATGGTGGACAGCGAGGTCATCTACATCGTCCCGAATTTCATCAGCGAAGGCTACTTCTGCCAGCAGGTGATCCCGCGTGAGCTGCGGCTCGACGGCCCCACCACGCAGCGCGATGGCAAAACGATCCATTACTGCGATCCCGTGGGCATCCACCCCAACATGACGCGCCTCCTCATTCAGCGCGCCGATGAAGTCGCCCCCCATGTGCCGCGTGATCAGACCAGCCTCGTCATCGTCGGCCACGGCACCAGCCTGAACGAAAACTCCACCAAGGCCATTCAGGATCAGGTCGCCCTCATTCGCGGCGGCCACTACGGCTTCGCCGAAGTCATCGACACCTACATGGAGGAGGCCCCCTTTGTGAAAGACTGGGCCACGCTCACCACCGCGCCGAATGTCGTCGTCGTCCCCTTCTTCATCGCCGACGGCCTCCACAGCTTTCAAGACATCCCCGTCCTCCTCGGCATGCGCGAGGACGTCGGCGCCGCCCTCAGCGAGAGCGGCGTCTTCCATCAAAACCCGCATCAGCTCCAGGGCCGCCAGATCTACTACAGCGGCGCCATCGGCACCGAGCCCCTCATGGCAGACGTCATCCTCGATCAGGTGCACGACTTCGATGCCAAGCACCAGGTGCAGAACAAAAAAGGCATGCCGAATGACGAGGTGAAATCCTCCCTCGCCTACTGGCTGAACTCCGGCCTCGATGAAATCGGCGAGATCGTCATCACCACCAACCCCGACGGCACCTACTCGCTCTGCCACATCGCGGATCGCGGCAAAGCCGATCTGCAAATCCATCACGAAGCGCACGATGCCCTCTTCATCGCCCGGAACGATGCCAGCGGCACCTTCCGCCCTCTGCATTCCGCCCCCACCCTGAATCGCGGCTGGCGGCTCGATCTCACCGACCTCGACGAACTGCGCCTCGCGCTCGATTTCTTCTACCCCGCCGCCATCGGCATGGCACGCGCGCTTGAGCAGGAAAAACTCACCGCCGTCCCCTTGCGCGATCTCCTCGGCCGCCAGACCGGCATGTACCGCTTCGTCAACACCATCAGCGATGACCAGGCCCACGCGCTCATCGGCAAAACCTGCGCGAATACGAAGTGCCTCCGCCGCATCCTCTGGCCCCTCACCGCCACCCAGCCAATGGCCGGAGCCGCCGCCGCCAAAACCCAGCCCAATCACGCCCCCAACGCCATGCCCCTGCTCTGCATCGAAGCCTGCACGCACGTAGTGTCAGCAGCGCGCAAAGTGGCGCGGGAGAATCATGAGGCGAATGCGGCGAAGAGTGCTGTTTGAGCACGCCACATCCCCGAAACATCCTCTCAGAAATCTTCAGCCTTATGCACAGCGACACCATAGTACGCACAAACTTTGGCGGCGGTGTCAAAGCTGATGACCGAAGTGACACAGGCGAATGTCTTGAACTTGATCAGCGTGCAGATGAGCCGGTACGACTTCAACTGCAGCAGGTGGGCCAGAGCACCCACCGTCACCAGGCCTGAGATCGTGATGCAGACAGGCGGGGCGGACTCCGAAGCAGGCCCGGAAGCATGCGCTTTCAGCGCAGAGCCACCGCCCCCAGCCTCCTCCTGCAGACGGATCACGTCATTCAGATCCTGGCAGCCCTCCGGCAGCAGGTAGCGCGGCTTTTCGGAATCTGAAAGCGTCAGGTCTTCGTCCACGGTCCATTCATAGCTCAATCGGGGCTTTTTTCCAGCATCTTGGGAAGCTGGATGGAGTCACCCACTAGGTCAGGACTTCGTTACAGCAAAAGGGGCGACATCTTCCAGCACAAGCTGCTGCACGTGGGAGAATTCGGATTGGTTCAAGGTCGCCAGCGAATGCCCATGCTCCAAAGCAGTGGCAGCGATGATAAGATCATGCGGCCCGATCATCTTCCGGGAAACTTCAAGCTCAGCCCAAATCTGCGCATGTCTCCTGGCCACGGTCAGCTCAAATTCGATGATGGGCAGTCGTTGCAGCACCCCCTCTACGTAAATGGATCTCTTCTCGCGACGTTCCGCCGTATTTGCCCGCTCAACGCCATGAAGCAATTCGGAAGCAGTAATGGCAGCAATGAAAAAGTCCTCTCCAGGTCTGGCACCGAATAACGCCGCGAGACTAAAACGTCCGCGCTCATCGGCAACGATAACTGAAGTATCCAAAATCAGTCCCATCGCGCAACCACTGGAGGAAGTTTAGCTCGTGCCTCTGCAATGTCCGATTCGAAACTTTCGGCTTCCTCTTCACCTAGCCGGGGACGGTCAGGCCAAGTTAGAGCCAGTTCGGCACCTTTAGACGCGCGACTCGCGGGAAGCATGCGTGCCACCGGCTTGCCGCTCTCAGTCAAAAGCGCCCATTCTCCCTCATGCCGCACACGGTGCAGCAGATCGGCAAAATGCCTCACAGCCTCGCTGACAGACAGGGAAATCATGGCGAATTCATACACCACACCGACTCCGGCCTCA
>NZ_JBIPNG010000009.1:0-39564 GCF_044373815.1 Prosthecobacter sp.
CAATCGTGTTGTTGCCCACACTCACCAGACCACCGCTGCCGTTGACCGCCCCCGGGCCACGTCCAGTCACGCTGATCTCACGGTTGATGGTCATGCCCGCACCCACCGTGTTGCCCATCAGGATCAGGCTGCCACCGCTGTAGCCGGGGTTGCCACTGCCGGCGATGCCGTTCACCGAAATCGCCGTGGTCCCCGTCCCGAGCTGCGCTTCATTTGTGATCATCAGGTTGCCGCCATTGATCACGACATCTCCAGAAATGCTGTTGCTGCTGTTCGTCAGCCTCAGCGTGCCATTGCCAGTCTTGGTGAAACCAGATGTACCGGCAAGAAGCGCATCAATCGTCACCCGGTTCAAGGCCGCCACCTTGATGGCCGGTGAATTCGATCCACTCGGTGCCATCAGCGTCAGAGTGTTGGTGGCAGGAGCCGCACCTCCATCGATCCGATAGCCATCCACACCAAAGATCAGGCCGCCCGCTATGATCGGCTCGGTCAAGCTGACAGTGCCCGCTGGGGCTGTGGTGAAACTGGCAATGTCACTGCCATTGGTCCAAGCGGTGGATGTGCTGTTCCAATTGCTCGTCGTAGTGTCCCACGAACCAGTGCCTCCATCGTAAAAAAGTATGGCACCTTGAGCATGCGGTCCTGGCAGCCATGTTGCCATCAGGCAAATCATGAACCATCCAAGGAATTGGCGGTGGTGGCGTAATGTCTTCATAAGGGATAAGGAAAAAGGTAAAACAACCTCATGTCTGCGCTCACAAATACAGCGACGCAGCTGCACGCATTCTCTTCGAAAGAGGTGCGGCTGCTGCATTCTTTATTTCTGCGCAGGGTGTGGTTGGTGGCATCTAAAGGTATTCTTTGCATCAAAACACATTGAACCCTTACCAGACAACCTATTTTTATCCTTTCGCAAAAAAAACTTAACACACTGAAATTCAGCATTTTAAGTTATTCACAATGCCCTATCAAAGGGTGGTCGTAATTCCTAATAAATGAGAACCGAGCGAGACCATTTCTCAAAAAGACCATGGAAATACCAGTATTTACAGTAAATCAACCACTCGCCTAAACCTTCCCACCTCTCGCATTCTTTACCGCGTATCCCCGACAGGAATCGAACCTGTATTTAGAGTTTAGGAAACCCTCGTTCTATCCATTGAACTACGGAGACGACTGAATATCAGTGCTTTACGCTGAACACCTCGCCGGATAGTGGCAAAGTAAGAATGAAAGTAAGAATACGTCCACCCATTTCCACTATTATACTGGCCTGTCCTTTGTCCAGCGGAACGGCAGGTTTAGCCACCAATGGGCAAGGTGTGTGTTTTTTATGTGAACCTGCATTTTGAACAATTCGCACGAAAGCACTGGTAGATTATAAAACCTCTTGGAATGATGGGTCTAGGAGACTTCCTACTAGGGGGGAGGTGCTTAGCCACAGCAGCGCAAACTTGCGGCGGCAGGCGCTCTGCGCACCATCTGTGAATTATGTCTAAACGCGACACCCAAAACGGCAGCGCATTGAGCTGGTTCTTCATCATGCTCTTACTCGCCGTGCTTGGTTGGCTGATTTATCTTGCCTGCCTTCCAGAAAAGCTACGCATCAAAGAATTCAATGGCGCTAGTGACTCTGTTACCAATGTCACTGGAATGGCGGTAATCATTGGCGCGATATTTCTTCTAGTGCTTTTTATCCTGCTACCGTGGTTTGTGTATGTGGCGGCGCAGGAAAGCAGGAAGGCCGCACAATCTTTGGAACGCATCGAGGAACTGCTCAGCCAGCACATAGAGGATCTGCACAGCCAGCGCATCGAGGCGGCTCAAGAGAAGCGGAGGGCAGCCGATGAAGAATCTGAAGAGATCCCACCAACCATCTATCCGGTGAAGCAGGCACCGCGTCCACGCCGCTTGCTTTAGCTCTGCGAGGGCTAGAGCGCAGCCAGCACAGCGGGAAGCGGCTTTGGAGGCAGGCACAAGGGCTTGAGCTTTAGACGCGTCAAAACGGCTTCAAATGCTCAATGATCCGTTACTGGTGTCTGTCTGGTAGGATTCGGTGTGCATTAATCATTCATCACAACATGATTGAAAAAAAAGTGCCACGAGCGAAGCGAGGCCGTCATTGGTCTTTTTGATTCGGGTCTTTTTCATCGCGCCTTTCTCCTTGTAGCCTTTCTCCTTATGTTGCGGGTATGGTTGCGGGCGTGCTTGCTGGGAGGGATGCAGGCACCCATGCGGGAGAAAGTGAAAGCCCTTCATTATGTTGCAGGTTGCTTGCTGGCACCTTGCAGGCGGATAGTCAGTTCACGATCTTTGGCGCGGTTTGCGTCCACTGTCGGTTTTAAACAGTATTCGGCCTGAAACTTCCCGACTGCCTCCGCGAGTTTTTCCCGTGTCTCATGCCGGAAGGAATAGGCCGTCTTTCCGCCGCGTGCTCCTTTCGAGTAACGAAAGCGCAGGTAGAATTTTAAAACTTCCATGCGTGAAGTGGTGAGGTCAATTTGTGAACGCGTTAGCGGCTGGCAGTGTGGCGGCAGCTCTGACTTGCTGGCCCCAAAAAGATCTCTTTTATGGTAGCCGCATGCCCGCGATTGAATCGACTGCCAGCCGAGAAACACGAAGCCATAAAGCTTATTCACGGGTGCAGACAAGATGGCGGCGAGAATGCGAAACTCCCGCCAAGCTAGCGGCTTGAACTCATTGGTCACGTCGTCGCCACTCTCACGCCTTGCTGTATAAACCGCATTCCAGAGCCATTCACTTTTGATCGTAAAAAAGACTTCTTTCGGTCTGGTGTGAGCCGCCCATGTCTGAACATCTTTGGCGCGGTTTCCGCCGCTCACTCCGCAGACCTTCGCGCCTGCATGCGCCGCTTTCCAAAATTCAGCAGCTCTTTCATGCGCTATCGTTTTTCCATCGCAATCTTTGAGCGTGAATCGCGGTGGCGGCGTAGTGGGCAAGCCCTGCTTCTCAGCTGCCTCGTCTGCCTGTTCAAGCAGAGTATCAAATTCAGCCTCGCCATGCGTTTCAAGGTAGCCAAGGCCTGCGTTCACGAGGCCGCAGCAAACAGCGGCATCCAAGGCATCAAGCGCACTCTGTCCGTTCCGCAGGATGGCAAGCGGCGCTTTAAAATAGCGGTCACCTTTGCTCATGGCTTGCCCTCCTGCATGAAACTAAAAAGCGTCTGCCCTTTGCCGTGGAAACGCTCTAGGCGGTGGTGTTCGATATGGCAGAGATGGCAGAGCCAAGTTACGTCCAGCTGCCTTGTATAATCTTCGTGGTGCGCGTGGACGGCCTTTGTTGAACCACAAGAGGCGCAAGGATGGCGTTCGAGTGTCCCGTCCTTTAGTGCCTGCTGAACTACTTTATGAGCCGCTATGCGCTCAGGATAGCGTTCTCCCCACCTGTCGATGCTGGCTTGCATCGTGCCGTCTCGGAGCCGCTGTTTGTCTCGTCGGCGGTCACATGCTTTGCAGCGGTGGTGTCTGTTGTCCCGCGAGGAGCGGGAGTGGTCGAATGCAGCCAACGGTTTGAATACGTGGCATCGTGAGCATGATTTGTACATGGCGCGTCCTTTTGGTTGCACCGCGTTTCCCGCTCTGGCAGAGTCTCGCTTCTCCTAGTTATCAGAGCCGCGTTGCCTTCACGGGTGCGCGGCTTTGTTATGCGACTTGGGAATGCAGGAAGTCGCGAATGCTGGCGCAAACAAACAGGCGGCGGCCTTTCAGTGCTCCCGGCTTGCGAATGGACACGCTGCGAATCTTTCCCTCATTGACGAGGTTGTAGAGATGCGAGCGGGACAGCCCGAACAATGCGCGGGCGGTGCGATGATCTGCGAATTCTGGCAGTGCGTTGACTGCCGCCGATTGTGGGGGGAGGGATGTAATCTTCATTTTGAAGACCAGCACTATTCACCCACGTTTGAAGGTGTCGAAATTGCACCCGATTGGAGTGCTAGTGTCCCGGCAATTAAAACTTTGCCGGGCCTTCGCGCTTAGCGGCAGGCCTTCCGCGCTTGGCAGCTCGGATGAGTTCGCGAAGTTCTGGCATTCGCTCAATGGCCTCTGAAATGTCGGATGTCGTAATGTTCGCAGGCTCCCCTTCCGCAGAAAGTTTCTCGTTCAAAAACTTCACAAGTTCGGCAGCAGTGGGACGACAGCGACGCTCATTCATGAAAGCCTGAGCAGCCCATAGGATTTGAATGTGCCGCTTCGATGCTGGCTTGCCCGGCTTGATGCTTTCCCTGTCTTTGACGCGCTGGAATCCCTCGGCTGCGAAGGCAAGAAATCGATCATTCCCCTTGGCGAGTTGGGCAGACACGAGCGCGCCTATCTTTACGCTGAAATGCTTAATGCCTTCGTGATCGTTTAAGAGACGTGAGTCGATCAAACAGTTGAATGCGGCGGCCAGCTCAAACTCCGCAAGCGATAGCCCTAAGGCCTGAGCGAGCGTCTTTTCTGGCTTCACTTTCTTGGAACTCACGCCACCGCCCTCCAAAGTCTCGGAGCTTTCGCCACCACGCGGGATTGTGCCTCTGTATCGAGATGCACATAGCGGCGGTGCGCTTCGTCGGTGGAATGCCCGCTCATGGCCTTTGTGACGGCCTCTGGCGCGTCGGAATTCGCCAGCCGTGAAATCATCGTGTGTCGCAATGAATGGAAGCTCAGAGCGCTGAAACGGCGGCCCTTGCCCTTCCGTGCCTCGCCTTGCTCGCGGTCAATGCCTGCCTTGTCCAGCAGGCGGGCGAACGCATTCGACAACCCGCCAGCGCTGCCCGATTTCTTGCCATGGAGCGAAGGAAAAAGAGGCGCGTCTTTCTTCATCGGAATGGGCAGGCTCTTGATGTAGTCGCGAAGATCGGAGGCCATGACAACCACGGTTTCCCGCTCACTGGCACGTTGTTTCCGGTGCGCTGTCTTGGCCTCACGGAAGCGAAGCAGTTTCCCGCCTTCGATGTTCTGGCGTGAGAGGTTCGCGGCATCATTCAAACGAATGCCCGTGTGATAGGCGAACAAGATCATGCCCTGCCATTCGGTGTCTGCCACAGTGAGCAAGGCTTTCACCTGCGCATCAGTGAAGGGGCGGCGTTCCTCGCTCATGGCGCTGGCGAGCGGCTTCACGGCTTGAACCGGATTGGAGAGAATGATGGCCTTCCGGCGTGCATCCTCGAAAACACCATTGAGCACCTTGAGCGCAAAACCTGCGGTGCCTGCTGTTTTGCCAGCCTTCATTTCAGCATCACGGAATGATTCGACTTCCTGCGCAGACACGCTGGCAATTCGGGCGTTTGACCGTGGCTCGCCAAGATGGGCAAGGAAGCCATCGAAGATCGGTTCATATCGTTTCAGCGTTCCCGGCTTCGTGCCGCGTGCCTCCAAGCTGGCAACGTAGTCGGTGAAGTGCTCACGGGTTGAACGGGTGTCCAGCCCTTCCCCGTGCGTGCGCTCCATGAGTTCATTGAGCATCTTCACGGCGGCGGCGCGGGTGAGTTCTGCCCCCTTGGCTTTCTTCGCGGCTTCCTCGAAAGATTCGGCTGCCTTGAATGCCAGCCTCCTGTCTTCAAGCTTCGTGGAGCGTTTTACCTGCTTGCCCGTCTCATCGGTAAAGCAAGCCGTCCAATAGGGGGAGTTCGGGTGTTTCCAGACAGAGGCCATAAGTGATGCCGAAAACAGTAAGAATAAAAGTAAGAATGTCCACCCTCGTTTTCTGGTGTCCTATTTTGTATTTCTCCCAGTGAAATCGTTTTTCAAAGGGGGGAGGATAGAAACCCTCGTTCTATCCATTGAACTACGGAGACGACGAACGCGCCCCACGTTTCCACCGGTTCCCGCCATCATTCAACTCCCGAATGCAAGTTGCAACCAACTGCAACATCCCCTCTCCTCCCTCGTTTCCGCCCCTCGCACCCATACCAACCCCTCACCCATGACTCCCCCCATGCACTCACGCCGCCACTTCCTCACCACCACCGCCGGCCTCGCCGCCAGCGCCTTCACCGGCCCCAATCTCCTCCTCCGCGGCCAGGACACCGCCTCCAAGCGCCTCAACCTCGTCCAGATCGGCGCCAACGGCAAAGGCCTCGCCGACACCGGCATGGTCACCCTCAATCACAACATCATCGCCATGGTCGACGTCGACACCAAGCGCCTCGATGAAGCCGCCAAAAAGCGCGAAAAGCACCACCTCGACTCCTCCCAGCCCGCTCCCCCCGCCCCCAAGCTCTACCAGGACTTCCGCAAAATGTTCGACGAAATGTCGAACCAGATCGACGGCGTCATCGTCTCCACCCCCGATCACACCCACTACCTCGCCGCCATGCACGCCATCAAGCACGGCAAGCACGTCTGCGTCCAGAAACCCCTCTGCAACTACATCTCCGAAGTCCGCGATCTCCACCGCGCCGCCAAAGACGCCAAAATCGTCACCCAGATGGGCAATCAGGGCCGCACCATGGACGGCCAGCGCATGGCCAAAGAATGGATCGAGCAGGGTGCCATCGGCACCCTCAAGGAAATCCGCCTCTGGACCAATCGCCCCATCTGGCCCCAGGGCCCTATTAAGAAGAAGCTCGTCGAATGCCCCGCCAATCTCGACTGGGACCTCTGGCTCTCCTGCGAACCCTCCGAGCCCTACTTCGAGTTCGACCTCGACCCCGTCACCGCCAAGAAAAAACAGCGCTCCCCCGGCCCCGCCCCCTTCAACTGGCGCGGCTGGTGGCAGTTCGGCTCCGGCGCCCTCGGCGACATGGGCTGCCACATCATGGACTCCTCCTTCTCCATCCTCGGCCAGCTCATCCCCGAAAAGATCGAAGCCGAATCCGGCCCCATCACCGACCTCAACGCCCCCATGTGGAGCAAGCTAGTCTACCACATGCCCGCCGGCAAACACCCCGCCCTCACCGTCACCTGGCACGACGGCGAAAAAGACGGTGCCCCCAATAAGCCCGAGCGCCACCCCGACATCCCCGAAGACACCTTCAAGAAAGCCACCTCCGGCATGATGTTCATCGGCACCGACGGCGTCATCTTCGAAGGCGACGCCTACTGCAAGAGCCCGATCATCTATCCTTTGGATAAATACACCCAGGTCCGCCAGGACATGAAGTCCGGCAAGATAAAGCAGACCGAAACCCGCTCCGTCATGCCAGACAATCCCCAGGGCGAATGGGCCCACCACATCGTCAATGGCGGCCTCCCCTCCTCAAACTTCGACTACTCCGCACCCCTCACCGAATTCGTCCTCCTTGGCAATCTCGCCATCCGCGCCCAGCAGACCGTCCAGTGGGACAAATCCGCCATGAAAGTCACCAACGTCGAAGCCCCCAACAAATTCATCACCCGCCCCTCCTACCGCGACGGCTGGAAAGCATAAGTTGAATTCCACATTCACTCAGGATTCTGATTCGCGTTAATTCGCGTTAATTCGCGTTAATTCGCGGAGATTCTCCCCTGTTCGCGTTCCAAATCTGAATCATCAAACCCAAACGGCAGCGCTCACCCCGCTGCCGTTTTTTCATGCCCACCGCCCCACCCTTCCGAGCTTCAGCGAAGAAGTGTCCTTTCCGTCCTTTCCGTCCTTTCCGTCCTTTCCGTCCTTTCTGTCCTTTCTGTCCTTTCTGTCCTTTCTGTCCTTTCCGTCCTTCGCCCCCCTTCCTTCAAAGAGAAGCCTCCCGTTTCGTTCATCTCCCCAGCACCAACCGCGCGACGCACCGCAGCCCAGATCAACGCCCTGGTGCAAGATGCAAAGCAATATCCTTTCGCTCCGCCACACCAGCCCCAACCGGGGCTGCGCACCATAGCGAAGGGTTGCCGAGCCTCAGCGAGGCTACCCTGGTACCAGCACAGCCCATCCGGAAAGCAAACCCAGCCCCCCGCCCCATCCCACGTCCACCAGCAGCGTCTCCCATGAGCTCCGCCGCACACCCAGCGCAGGTAGGGAGGCTTGTCCCCAAGCCTCCGCCGAACAACTCCACGCGCACTTTCCGCAAACCAGTTTCACCCTCGGTTAGGCAGGGAGCTCATTGCAATGAACCCGCAACGGCTTAGCCTCCATCACATCGTGGAACGTTTCGGACGTTTCAGGGGAGGACTCTCTCGCGCGAGGTGCATCCACCGCCACGACCTTTCTTCCGACGGATGGAACACTGAACTGAAAAGCTCCAAACCCATGAGCGTACCCACCACCGGAAAATGGATTGCCAAAGCGCGCGACTGCACGCTCCACTTTGATGGCGAGACCTGGACCTACAGCGATCCAGAATTCGCTTTGCAATTCGGCCCTTTCATCGCTGACGAAACCACCCGGCACCGGGGCCAGCATATCACGCTGGACATCGTCGCCACCCGCGTGCTCGATCTCCACTTTCCCGGCAACTGGGCCCTCATTTCCTGCCGCGTTGACCGCTGGAAAACCAAGCTGCCACCGGGAGCCATTGATTGAAGAAAGGCCTCACGCACACTTCCCTTTCGTTCCGTAAAAAGCCCGGAGAATAGCCACGCAGCAAGGAACGCAAAAAAGCCCCCCCCGATGCCTGGATTGAAGCGCCAAAGGCGCGACCTATCGCAGCCCAGGGCAACGCCCTGGGTACGGCACCGTCCGTCCGGAAAGCAAACCCATCGCACTCTCTGCAAGCCGCGTCCACCAGCAGCGCCATCCCGCCGCGATAAGCAAACGTCCAAACACCTCCCGATTCCCTTAACACGATCTAGAGGAGCGTCTTGTTGGATGCGCTGAGGCTTGCTCTTCCCGCCAGTTTTACCTTGTGAACCTCTCCCCGTCCTTCCGCGCCCTCCCCAGCGTCACAAGGCTCTCCAAAATCTCCAGCAGATCCCCCGCCCTTGGGAACTCTTGAAAGAGAACCCTCAAGGGGCGTATGCCTGGCACTTTTAGGACTGCGCAGCCACACACAATTGCTAGAGGACCGACCTCGGCACTCTGGCAGGCAAAAGATTCCTTGCCCTCAATATTTGGAAGCCTTCCATGCTGGCCAGTCTGGTTTAGCCAACGGTCAATTTGGTCAAGAGGCCAGGCGGCCTGCTCTACTTGGTCATGAATTATGTGCAGGGCACCGATGTGGCGCAGATGATCCGAGCCTCTGGTGAACTGCCGCCGGAGCACGCCTACACCATCATCGCGATTGTATGTGAAGCCTTGGCCTTGAGTGTGCCGCTCGAAGTCCCATCGGCAGGCCCTAATGATGGGGTTTCAAAAATAAAGCTGCCGTCCCGTTAGCCAGACTAAAACACAAGTAAATTTCGAATAACCTGAAAAAACGCATGAGTGCAGTAACCCAATAAACACCTCTGATAGCCTTGCAACAATTGTGGGATAATCCGAAATAACGTTCCTCATTTGCAGCAGTCGTTTGCGGCGTTTTTCATGCTGCCGGACTTCTTACTGCAATTCCCAGTCTCGGCAGCAATCATGCTGCCCGATTCAGAGTTGAACAAAAAATTAAAGTCAGCTCAGGAATCTACCATCATCGTGGTTGGCCCTTGGTTTACTTCGAACGCACCGTTGACAAACCTTTAACTACAAATCCATTTGAAAAAACGCACCGACTCACTCAGCCCGCTCCCGCGCCCACGGTTCCGCGCCATGAACCTGCTCACCTGTGCCGCCCTGCTGGCGGCCCAGCTCACCCTGCTGCCCAACGCTGCCAACGCGGACGTCACCATCACTGGTGCGGAAGCGGGCGGGAATGTGGTGTTGTCGTACTCGGGTTCCGTCGATCTGACGGGACTGACTCTATCTGGTACAATAGGTTTTTCTTCGTATATTTATCCTGCAGTGGGTTACTTCAGTTCCGGTGGTACTGGTGATGTTTACACAGGAACAGGTGGTACTTCCGTACCATTTGGCATTGGTGGCCTTAACCCTCCCACATCGTCTTCAGGCGACGTATTTTTGGCATACTCGGCTGCGGGGCTTGTTTACGTGCCGGCGGGGTATGTCTCAGGTGCCTCTCTCGCAGGGTCCATGACTTTTGCGGGTGCCACGTTTGCCAGCCTCGGACTCGGTACCGGCACCTACACGAATGCCATCAGTCCGAATTTCAACTTCATAGTCACCTTCGGACCGCCACCCGAGGAGGTGTCAGCCGTGACCACCGGCCTGCCGATGGTGAACGTGCAAGGGCAGATGCTCATCAGCGCGGGGAGCACGGTGACCAACGATCTAAACAACCACCTCTTCAACCTGCAAGCGGGTGATGGTGAGGAAGATGCCACTGGCAGCGTCGCTGCTTTGGCAGATTACGGCGTGGTGGTCGGCCAGGGTGATGGTAACCCTGACGCGAAGAACCCCATCGCCAAAATGGTGCCACGCTCCCGCCAGTGGGAAGTCTTCACCACGGTGAATTACGGCAACGTCAAGCTCAACGCCATCAACAATCAGGCGGGTGTACAGGTGGACTCCTGGGCTCCCAGCGTCGGCATTAGCCGTCATCTGAGCCGTGGCCTTGCGGTGGGCTTCGCCACCACCTTCCTCACCAGTGACCAGAGCTACACCAGCGGTCTCGGCCATCTGCATCTCGAAGGCCCGGCCCTCTCTGCCTATGTGTCCTTTGCGCGTAAAAACTATTGGAGCAGCCTGCTGTATAGCTTTGGCAGCTACCAGCTCGATTCGACGCGCAATCCCGGCTTTGGTTTCGACCAGGCCTTCGGCAGCACCCGCACCTACACGAACTCGGTGCAGTATAACACGGGGTGGAACTTCCGCTTCCAGAACAACACGCTGGTGACAGGACCTTACGCCGGTGTGGATTACCTGCATGGAACAGTGAACAGCTACAGTGAAACGGGCGGCGGCGCGGCTGCTCTGGCCTATGGACGGCAGACGTATGAGTCTCTGGTGGCACGCGTGGGCTGGTCGGCGACCAAGAAAATCCAGACGAGCTGGGCAGCAATCACGCCGCAGGTGCGCGTGGGCTATGAGCGGCAGAACATCACCAACAACGGCACGAGCGTGAGCCTGATCAATGCGCCGTTCACGGCCACAGGCGGCAATCAAAGCCCCGGGCAGAGCTACATGGTGGCAGGTGGTGGGGTGAACTTCCAGTTCAACGACCAGTTCAGCCTGCTGCTCTCCTACCAGGGCCAGTTCTTCCGTCAGGACATGCAGGCCCATTTCGGCAGCGTGCGGCTGGGGTATAAGTTCTGATAACGATTTTGGGTTGAGTTATGTTCAAGGAAAGAGGCGGTGCCGCAAGGTGCCGTCTCTTTTTTGTGACTGCTGAGTGGTCAGGGTAGCGAATACTCCGTACCAGCGCACCAAATGGCCACCTCTTTTAGGACGGCGTGAAGGTTCGGACCGGGGACATAGGTGGCAAGTTGACCGGGCGGCTGGAAGATGGTGCCAGTGTGCAAATTATTGACAAGATCTTCCCCTTGCGGGTGCTCGACGTCGATACTCCCCCCTTCCCCCCATTCTCAACGCCTCCGAGTCCCACCACCCGTCGCCCCCCCCTCCCTCAAGGCCTGCCAAGAAGCATCTGCCGCATCGGCTCCCGAATCTTATCCTGCGCTTCACCGAATTTCCGGAGGTCCAGGCCGGTGTTTCCATACATCACGCTGCGCCGTGGGCTTTGAAGCGCCCCCCGGCATTTCAGAGGGGCTTAGTTTTCGCCACTACTTTATGAGCCGTTTTGGCTGCCGGGCGGCTGAGCACACTTGCAGCTAACGATCTCGCACTGCCACCACCGCCATGATAATCAAGAATAGCGCCAGCGCCACTAGTCGCTGTCTTTGTGACGGCGCGTCCTTTGGCGATCACTGAGTTCACCAAGGCCCCCGTTTCCTTGGCTTCGATGCCATACGACACGAACACCTTGCCGATACGGCTGGACTCGTCGGGCGTTAGGGCGGTCCCACGAACGATCTTGCTGCTCAGTGTCTGGACGCTGATGCCGGAGGCTGCGGCGATGGCCGATAGGTTCAGCAAGGGCTGCAGTGCCTTCACTCGATCCAGCGTGGCGTCCATCGCAGGCAGGGGCTTGCCTTCCTTCTTCATAACTTTGAGCATGGCACCGGCAGCGATCTTTACTTCTTTAATGGCCTGCTCGGGCGTAGTGCCGTAGGCGAGGCAGTAGCGCAGCGCAGGCACGCGGGCCTCGAAGGCACTGTTTTCTTCGCTCCAGGCGACCGTGAATTGATAAGGGATGGCTTTCATACGTTGTGTTGGTGTTTGGTGGTTTGCCTGACTGTTATTACGGCAGGTCGTTGATGGCTTGGCGGATGCTGCGGATATAGCCGGATTTGATGCTCTTGCCGTGGGCGGAGAGCACCACAGGCTGGTCGAGGGCCGGGTGACTATAGACGCGGTGAGAGCCCGAACCGCCAGTGTGACTAAAGCCGTGCTGAGTGAGCACCAATTCCGCTTCAGCCAGCGTCCAGTTGGCATCGCCTGTAAAGCTGGCAAGTTTGTCGCGGATTTTTTTCTTGCTGCTCATGCGTCAATATTTACGCATTGGATTAAACATCGCAAGTTCCTTTGCGTAATTTTTGACGCATTCGCGTAGATGGGGCAGCGTGCAAAATCTTGACAAAAAATTACCACCTTTCGAAGGCCTGAGTTCAGTCCATGCCTCTCCCCTCCCCCCTCAAGACCTCCCCAAAAGCATCTGCCGCATCGGCGAACGAATCTTATCCTGCCCTTCACCGAATTTCCGGAGGTCCAGGCCGGTGTTTCCATACATCACGCTGCGCAGCGGGCCTTGGGGCCGATGGAGAGTAGCGGTGAAGCGCCACAGGTACATGCCGAGGTCCCAGCGCCAGTTGGCCGTGTAGGTCAGATAGTCCGCATTTCCGGGAGGCGCTGGCACCACCGTCGTCTGAATGCCCATCGCGCGAATCTGATCGACCATTTGTGACTGGAAGTCGTCCATGTGAACATCCTCGTTGTTCACCACCGCCAGATGCTTGATCGGCGGATTCGGCACAGGCCCCGAAATCTTGGCCGTTTTGCACTGACAGAGAAAAAGGCAGGAGAGCCCGAGGAGTAGGAATGGATTCATAGTGTCAGGAGGCCCTCAAGTAGCAGCACCGAGGGCCACACGCCGCAAATACCTCACAAAACACCCGCCATTCCCAGGCCCAAGCTCAGTCCATTCCTCTGCCAATCCATTCCTCTGCCAAAACCAAAACCCCACATCCGCTCCCACGCTGCCGCCTGGCTTACTCCGGCTCACTTCATTCTCTGCTCCCTCTGCCCCTCCGCTCCTCTGCGGCAAACTCGAACGTCCCTGCCACCCCCAAACAACATGGCGCAGGTCCGACTTTCTCCTTCTGGATTAGCGTCATATCAGCGTCTCATCAGCGGTTAAAATCCCTCCCTTTCTCCACACACAAAACGCATCACCCACGGCATTTGAACCGCCATGGACAACTTAGCCTTCATCATCAGTGCAAGTCAGTGCAAGTCAGTGGTTCCAATTCCCACTCCGGAAGTTGGGTCTGGCGAAACCACTGTAAACAATGGTCAACAACCGTAAACCACTGTCAACTGCCTTGCCTCCCCTCCCCAGGCACCAAAACACCAGCACCTCCTAAGAAGTGCCGGTGTGAATGAGGATGTCTCGCTCCGATCCCTCGGAGCAATCAATTCAATCAATCATCAACAACCACGCGGCTGATCACGCGATTGTCACCATCAGTGATGTACTGCACACTCACCGGGTTGCCCACACGAACGCGTGTGTTCAGCATGTCCTGGGTGATGACCTTGCCGCTCTTGGTCACATAGACCACTTCCTTGCCATAGCGATAAGTCACCGGGCCGCTCTCCTCTTTCAGGATGAAGGTCGTTCCGGGCACATACTCCGTCAGAGTCCCGGTGCTCGTGGTGGTCTTGATGGTGGTTTGCGTCGAACCGTCCGCCTGGACAGTCGTCGTCTTGGTGGTGGTCGTATCCTGCGCGAGGACAGCAGATGAAGCGATAAGCGCGAAGGCGAGGCTGTAGATTTGGGTTTTCATAAGAAACGTTTGGGGTTGGTTTGTTGCCCAATGTTTGAGAATTCATTCACTGGGCGAGCAACATCCTGCGCGAGATCCGCCACCCACGAAATGGGGTGAAACCCGCCTTCTGCATCGCACCAGATCCAGCGACCAGATCCTCCTGTCCACCGCTGCCCCTCCGCTCCACTGCAACGAAATCGAACGTCTCCTGCGCCGCCCAACCAACAGGGCACGAGCACGGATTTCTCATTCCGGATTAGCGTCATATCAGCGTCCCATCAGCGGTTAAAATCCGCCCTTTCGTCCCCTCGTGTCGCGGAAGCCCTGACCAACAACCGTCAACCACGGTCAACAACCGTAAACCACTGTCAACCGCCTCTGCTCCCTCTGTACCTCTGCGGCAAAACGAACGTCCCAGCCACCTCCAAACAAACATGGCGCCGGTCCGGATTTCTCATTCTGCATTAGCGTCTTATCAGCGTCTCATCAGCGGTTAAAAGCCCTCCCTTTCGTCCCCTCGTGTCGCGGAAGCCCTGACGAACAACCGTCAACCACGGTCAACAACCGTCAACCATCGTCAACTCCCCCGCCTCCTCTCCCTCACCGCCTCCGCTATCTCCTCCGGCGTCGCACACCCCACCGGTTCCACCGCAGCCGCAGCCGCAGCAGCCCGGCCCTTGCACTCCACACCATACAGCCTCGCCATCTGCCTCAGCGCCTTCACCCGCACCGACAGCATCGGCGCCGATGGCACCTCAGCCCGCTCCGCATCCTCCACCTCAGGAACCCCAAACGTCCCCACCACCGTCTCCCACAGCGCCACACTCACGCACTCCCGCAGCGCCACCAAATCCCCCTCCGACCGCAGAGCCAGCGGCGGCAAAACCCGTTCCCGTTTCGGAGCCAGCGCCGCCCGCGCCACACGGATTTCCCACCAGTGCTCCCGCACCTCCCCCAGGCCCAGCCTCAGCACCTTCGCCACCTTCCGCAGCGCCAGCCCCCGGCGTACATGCAGCTCAAACACCAGCTCCCTCCCCGTCAGCCCTTTCACCCGCGCGCCCCTCACCCACCGCCGCAAACTCGCCATCTTCACCCGCCGACCCGCCCTCATCCCGCCTTCGCGGGCCTTTTTGGAAGAAGAAATAGCCATGATCCGAAAAGTGAAGATTCCAATGGTAGTAACTGGTATTCATCAACCGCCCACCACATCATACCACAACCCTTGGGCCCGTTTTTTCAAATTCAACCCCTTTGTTCAAAGAACTTCAATCCCATCCAACACCATGCCTGAGCGGATGGATTGAAGTACGACAGACACTCCTGTCTGTCGGCCAGCGCATCGCAAGCACCCAGGACCCACGGACCACATCCACCGCTCTCACAGCGCAAACAGCCCCTCCCTCAAAGCCCACTTCAAAAACCCATCTCTGCGGCGTTCCAATCTCTGCGGTGCCAAAGCCGTTTCCCCTATTCCTCCGCCAAAAAACGCCCCTTTCGCGCAGCCCCTCCCTCAAAGCCCACCTCCGCCTCTGATCCGACTTCCGTGTATTCAGTGTATTCCGTGGTTCAACTCCGGTCCCTCCCTGCCTCCGGCCATTCCCTTGCTCCCCATTCCTTTGCCAAAAAACAACAACACCAAACAACCCCGCACCACCGCAACGCCAGTCCACCCCAAGTCAGTCCTCTGGAACTCCGGCCAAACCACGGCAAACAACCGCAACCCACCGCCAACAACCGCAACCTTCCGCTCCCCGTCCCCATTCCCTTGCTCCTCATTCCTTTGCCAAAAAATAACCCCACCAAACCACCCCACCCCACCGCAACAACAAAAAGCCCCGAGTCCCCTCTCAGGAACTCAGGGCAAACCACTGTCAACAACGGTCAACCATCGTCAACAACCGTAAACTCTCACCGCAGATTCACCGCGCCGCCATCAATCGGATAAGAACTCCCCGTCACAAACGACGCCTCATCACTGCAAAGATACAGTGCCAGCGCCGCAATCTCCTCAGGCTTCGCCATGCGCCCAATCGGCTGCGCCTCACTCAGCTTCTGAAACATCTCCGCTTCCTGCCCCGGATACGTCTTCGCCAGATACCCGTCCACAAACGGCGTGTGCACCCGCGCCGGAGCGATGCAATTGCACCGGATCCCCTGCTTGATAAAATCCTTCGCGATCGAATACGTCATCATCAAAACCGCCCCCTTCGTCATCGAATAAGCAAACCGGTCCGCAAGCCCCATCTGCGCTGCGATCGAGCACATATTGAGGATCACCCCCTTGTTCACCGTCGTCATGTGAGCCAGCGCCGCCTGAGCACACGCATGCACCCCCTTGATGTTCACCCGATGCAGGCGGTCCATGTCCTCCTCCGCCGTCGTCAACGCCGTGCCGATGTGCGCGATGCCCGCGTTGTTCACCAGCACGTCGATCTTCCCATGCGTCTTCGCCACATCGTCAAAAATCGCCTTCACCTCCGCATAATTCCCCACATCACAAGCCGATCCCCGCGCACTGCCCCCGGCAGCCACAATCTGGTCCACCGTCACCTGCGCCCCCTCCTGCTTCAGGTCCAGCACCTCCACATGCGCCCCCTGCTTCGCGAAAAGAATGGCAATGGCCTGACCGATGCCCGATCCGGCTCCGGTGATGATAACGGTTTTATTAGCGAGTGAGAACATGAGCAGAAGTAAACAATGATTGGCAGCCCCTTTTTACCCCTTTCCCCATTTTCGCCAAACAATTCTCAACGGAAAGAACCCACTCGATCCCCCACCACCAACAACGGCAAACTTTTCCGTCCTTTTTGCGTCCTTTTGCGTCCTTTTGCGTCCTTTTGCGTCCTTTTGCGGCCACCATTCCGGCTCCGACCTCCGGCTCAACAACCGCAAACAACCGCAAACTCCCCTCCCCCTTTTTGCGTCCTTTTTTGCGCCTCTTTGCGGCCAACCATTCCGGCTCCCCTACTTCTTCCCCTTCTTCTTCCCCGCCTCCGGATCCACCGGCAGAAACGCCGCAAACCGGCTCTCAAACCGCTTCGGCATCACACACTGAATCTCCGCCCTGCCAGTCTCATAATCCTCACTCAGCATCTTCCCCTCCTGATGGATCAGCGCCACCAGATCCATGCGATCCAGCGGCAGACTCATCGTCAGCCGCACCACACGATCGATCAAGAAGTCATGCAGGCGGTGCAGCAGATCCTCCATCCCCTGCCCCGTCTTGACAGAAATCACCACCGCCTCCGAAAACTCACGCCTCAGCTCCATCAGCCGCGCATCGTCGATCAAATCCACCTTGTTCAGCACCAGCAGCACCCTCTTGTCCCCCGCTCCCAGTTCCGCCAGCACCTTCGACGTCGTCTGATAAAACTCCACCGCCTGCAGCGAGCTCGCGTCGATCACATGAATGAGGAAATCCGCCTGGATCGCCTCCTCCAGCGTCGCCCGGAACGACTGCACCAGATCATGCGGCAGATTCCGAATGAACCCCACCGTATCCGTCACCAGCAGCGGCTGCCCGTCCGGCAGCTCCATCCGCCGCGTCGTCGTATCCAGCGTCGCAAACAATTTGTCCTCCACATACGCATCCGCCGCCGTCAGCTTGTTCAGCAGCGATGACTTCCCCGCATTCGTGTACCCCACAATCGCCGCATGCGGCACCGGCGTGCGCAGGCGGTCCTTGCGCATCGTCTCCCGCTGCTTCTTCACCTCCTCCAGATCCGCCTTCAGCTTGTCCAGCCGCTTGCTCGCCAGCCGACGGTCCACTTCCAGCTGCGTTTCACCCTCACCACGCGCCGCACCCGCCCCACCCACACCACCGCCGGCGCCACCGCCCTGTCGGTCCAAGTGAGCCCACATCCGCGTCAGCCGAGGAATCGAATACTCCATCTTCGCCAGCTCCACCTGCAGCCGCGCCTCCCGCGTCTTCGCCCGCATGTTGAAAATGTCCAAAATCACCTCATGCCGGTCGATCACGCAGATGTCCCCCTCGCTCTCCCAAGCCCGCTGCTGCCCCGGACTCAGCTCATTGTCCCACACAATCACATCCGCCCCCACTTCCTTGGCCTGCTTCATCAGCTCCGCCGACTTCCCGCTGCCAATCAGGTAGCGCGCCGTGTGCTCCCGCGCAAAAACCAGCTCCTTGCCAATGATGTTGATCCCCAGCGTCCCCACCAGTTCCGCCAGCTCCTCCAGCAAATCAGTCGCTTCCTGCTTCTGCCGCCGGTCAAAGTACGCACCGACCAGAAAAGCGTTCTCGACTGCATTGGGTTTTTCTCGGATGTCAAACATGGGGTTGCCAGTATGGAGCACGCCAGCGCATTGCCAAGCTGCGTATTCCATGCCATGAACACCCACATGACACGCCGCCACCTTCTGCTCAGCCTCTGCCTCGGCCTCGCCGCCTGCGATTCCTCAGAAACCGCCCCCCTCCCGCTGAACCTCTATGAATGCGATGCCGGCGAAGCCGCCCTCCGCCACCTCATCACCACCATCCCCGATCTCAATCCCGGCGTGGCCAAAAGTTACTCCATCGTCCTCGGCGAAATCAACCGCGACGGCATGACCCCCGCCAGCGAGGCCTTCACGAAACGCTTCGCCGATTTGAAACTCAAGTTCATCGATGCGCAATTCCTCAAGGACATCGACCCGGACCACACCATTGCGGATTCCGACACACGTCTCGCCGCGTTTGTCCTCCAACTCCGCAAGCTCCAGCCCACCAGCGCCACCACCTGGGACACCGAAGTCGGCTGGAGCTACAAAAAGGAATTCGCGCGCATGCAACTGCAACTCGAAGTCAAAGACGGCAAAACGACCGTCGTAAAATCCGAAAAAATCGAAGGCTCGAAATAGCGGGCATCAGCTCAGGGCGCCACCGCTGTCATCCACACTGTCCACATCCATCTGCCGCACCCGCTTCCGATCCCGCTCATTTTGCACCGCCGTGCGCAGTTTTTCACGCACAACCTCCACCCCAGGAATCGCGCGCATGCTTAGCGTGGGCGTGGTGGCGTCAGAAGTGATCAAAGTCATGTTGCCAAGACCAACCATCCGCAGCAAAAACGGCTGCTCCATGGTGTAGTCCCGCACCCGGAAAAGCTCCAGCTCATCGACCTTTTTGTTGAGAATCCCCGCACGAATGCGCAAACGCTGGCTGGTCAGCTCATAAGTGGTGCACTTCGTCGCCCACCAGCGGAAGACCCACATAAGCAATGGAATGATCAGCGCCAGATAACCCAGCGCTCCTACCCCAGCAGTAGCCAGCCCGAACACCGTGGCCGCCACCGCAATGCCCGCAGCCAGCAGGACACAGAAGAAGTAATACCAGAAATGAACCCACTGGGAGGTGTGACCGGACCAGAGATTGGTTTCCGGGACGGAGGCAGGAATGGGAGTGTCTTCAGTAGGCATGATGTGCGAGTGGGGTGTGAGTTTAGGAAGCGGTTGGAAAATCAGAGCATCGACTTGATCTCATCGAGCGCCTGCTTGGTACGCTTGATGCCTTCGATTTCGGTGTGCTTGTCGCCTTCGTATTCGATGCCGATGTAGCCATTATAGCCAGCCTTGACGACGATGTTGATCAAACGCTCGAAGTCGAGCGTCATCTCCCGGCCTTCGCGGCGGTCTTCGGTGTAGAATTTACCAGCACCGGTGTCCCAGTCATAGGCCTTGGCGCTCATGCCCTTTTTCACCCAGGGCATGAACTCACGCAGGCCCTTGTAGGGGTTGTAGAGTTCGCCTTTGACGCGGTCGGTGTAAAAATTGCCAAAATCAGGCAGGATGCCGACGCGGGCGTGGTCTGCTGCTTTCATGACACCGGTGAGCCAGAGGCCGTTGCTGGAGAGTCCGCCATGATTTTCCACGACAACGTAGAGTCCGCGCTTGTCGCCTTCGACGCAGAGACGATGCAGACCATCCGCAGCGAGTTTCATCTGCTCGTCCCAGCTCAGCTTCGGATCGCTGGCGGCATTCACGCGGATGCTGTGGCAGCCGAGGGTGGAAGCGGCATCGAGCCACTTGAGGTGGTTTTCGACGGTCTTTGCACGCTTGGCTTCATCGGGATCACCTAGATTGCCTTCGCGGTCGCACATGATGAGCAGGCCTTTCACGCCATCGCCTTCCTGGCGCTTTTTCATTTCGCCGAGGTAGGCGGCGTCGGTGGCCTTGTCGAAGAACATCTGGTTCACATACTCGACGCCATCGATGCCCAAGCTGCGGGCGATTTTGCAGAAGTCGAGATGCTCGTGGCGCTCTGCATTGCCTTTCCCAAAAATACCTTTGTTCAGCGACCACTCCGCCAGCGAGATTTTGAACGGCGGTTCCTTGTCGGCGGCGAGGGCTTGGCGTGAACCTGCAGCGGCAATGGCAGTGGTGACGAGTTGAAGAAAGTGGCGGCGGGAGGTCATGGGTGTGATAGCACCCACTATGATGTGAGGAGCCCCCAAAGCTCCAGCAGAATTTTTGCCCCGACTTTGTAACCCGAAGCTTATGCCGCCTTGCGTTCCACCCGCTTGCGAAGCATGGCGGCACGCTCGCCTTTGACGACGCCTTCGTTGATGGTGACGCCACGCACGTCCAACCGGCTTGGCACGTCATACATGACGTCAAGCATGATGCGCTCGAAGATGCTGCGCAGTCCGCGTGCACCGGTGCCACGTGTCACCGCCTCCTTCGACATGGCAAGCATGGCGTCACGCGTGATGGAAAGCTCCACGCCGTCCATGTTCATCAGTTTAGCGTACTGTTTGATCAAGGCGTTTTTCGGCTCGGTCAGCACCCGCACGAGTTCCTGTTCCGTCAGGGACTCCAGCGAGCAAACCACCGGCAGACGGCCGATGAACTCCGGAATCAGGCCAAACGACAGCAGGTCCTCAGGTTCGACTTCGGCCCTGGATTTGGCCGTCTCGGGCTTCGCCGCCTGGGAATTCACAAAACCCATGGTCTTGCCACCACGACGCCGCTCCATCAGTTTGTCGAGGCCGACAAAGGCACCGCCGCAGATGAACAGAATGTTTTCGGTGTTCACCTGGATGTACTCCTGCTGCGGATGCTTGCGTCCGCCCTGCGGTGGCACATTGCACACTGTGCCTTCGATGATTTTCAGCAGCGCCTGCTGCACGCCTTCTCCTGAGACATCACGGGTGATGCTCACGTTCTCGGTCTTGCGGCCGATCTTGTCGATCTCATCAATGTAGACGATGCCCATCTCGGCACGGGCGACATCGTAGTCCGCCGCCTGCAAGAGCCGCAGAACGATGTTTTCCACGTCTTCGCCGACGTAGCCGGCCTCCGTAAGCGTGGTGGCATCCGCGATGCTGAAAGGCACATTGAGAATGCGTGCGAGAGTCTTGGCGAGCAGCGTCTTGCCACAGCCCGTGGGGCCCATTAGCAGCACATTGCTTTTCTCGATCTCGACATCATTCGGGTCGGGCAGAGCGGTCGTCACTTTGCGAGGGGCTCCGCTGCCGGCGCGCGTGGCCTGCTGCTGGGTGTGCAGGATGCGCTTGTAATGATTGTGCACCGCGACGCTGAGCACCTTTTTCGCCTGCGCCTGGCCGATCACATGCTGATCCAGCAGTGCGGCGATGTCCGCCGGGCGTGGCACCAGCAGTGCCGGCCCACCCTCGGAATCGACCGAGGTTTCCTTGTCGAGGATGTTTTTACAGACGTGAATGCAGTTGTCGCAAATATACACCCCCGGACCTGCAATGAGTTTTTTGACCTCTGCATGGCTTTTGCCGCAGAAGGAGCAGAGAGTAACGTTGGAGCCGCGTGCCATGGTTTTTGGGGATGGTAGAATGTCGCACGGAAGCAGGATGCACGTCAAGGTGCCGCTTCAAGAGAACGCAAAACAACCTGACCCGCATCATTCCGCCCATACCATGCTTTGAGTACTACGCCTGAAGCCGGTCGAGAGGTCAAAACGCTGTTCTGCACGAGAGACCGATTTGCGAGAACCATTCCCTTTGCGTCTTGGATCTCCCACTCCTGCCCCCTCAATTGTGGGGCCTGCTCCCAAGACACCGCGTCCAAGCCCTGAATCACCGCTCCGGGTGGAACCTGAGCCGAGTCCATCAGCCATGCCTGAGGGACCAGAGATCGCAGAGCTACAAAGTGCTGCTGGCGCAATTCCTGGCTCCACAATGAGCGCAGTGCCGGCAGATGCAGCAGGGCCTGCTCCAGTGGAGAATGGGCAAGGGTTGCGCTGCCCCCCGCGAGTTTCAGCTCCGCTTGATCCTGTGCATAGTTGAATGACAACCAAAGATCTGAGTCAGCCCCCTTCGCAGGAGCCAGCGACAGCCAATGCGCCAAAAAATCACCCAATGGCCCTGCGACACGGCCTTTCGAAACACGCGACTGCAAGACTTCGCGTGCCGCCATCCAGCGCATGATACGGTAGCCGGCAGAATCGACAGCTTCGCGCTGTGATCGGGGTAAGGGTTCCAACAAGTCAGGTATCATGAGTTCTGCAGCCTCTGTCTAAATGCAGACAGTCACCCGTCAAAACGAGAGATTGCGGCGAAAAGATGTTTATGATAATTATATAGCCCGTGTTGCGCATCTCCGCCAGCCCCCTACGCCCGCAACCCCAGCCGAACAACTGGATGTCTGCGGGCTTTTCAATCTTGGAGTTGCTCACCGTTATCTGCCTGGTCGGCATCTTCAGCAGTATTGCACTTGGTTGGTACGGCGGAAACCAAAGGGTTGTAATAGAGCGTGTGATCAACCAGCGGAACGCGCAGGAAATTGTTTCTCTCGGGGTCTATGCCACGCTGGGCAGTGCGGATTTTGTTGTGCCCGGGGACAAGCTGGCCACCGCAGCCAAGCTGATCGGCGGTGTCACCGGCAAGCAAGGGATGTGGAAGAACAAACTTTTCAGCCTCACCAACATGCGAGCCAGCGACCTGCCCGGAGCGCTGACTTTTGTGAAGTTCGAGTCCGACCTGCTGCTCTATGACCCCGAAGGGCTGCAGCCTTGATCCGCTGAACTAATCGACGCTCACTTCCACATTCAAAGTGGCGGACAGCTTCGATGCTTCAACTGCATTAGCTGCAGCTGGTTCATCAGGAAAAATCACCACGATCTCGCGGATGCCGCCCTGGTCTTGCGCTTTTTGCTCTTTGAGAACCCAGTGCTGCACAAACTTGGCCACCGAGGTGCGGCTGGCTTCGCGCACATGCTTGATCTTGCCCGGCACTGCCGCGCGACGTTCAAGCATCGGAGTCAATCCTTTCTCCAGTTCAGCCATGTTCTCCGCCGCATTGAACCGCAGCCAGCCCGCTTCGGACTTCTTCTCCATCGTTTCCGTGCGGATCGCCGGTGGCAGTGAAGGCCGGATGGCGGGTGCGATCACCACACAACGACCGTTTTCGACCGTGAGCTTCCATTCGTCGGACAGCTTCAAATGGTAACGATAGACCACTAGCGCGCGGATCTCCGCCACGGTGGTGCCGAGGTAAACGGCATCGTTGAACAAGGTCTTCGTGTCATACTTCGTGACCGTCTCCTCGGTTTCCATCGTGGCCAGTTCCAGCACGTCGCCCTGAGTCGAGGCGATGCGTTTCACGTTTTCATGAAAACTCTCGGTGATGGTCCGCTTCTGGAAATGCTCTGCCAGCCACTTCATGCCAAAACCCGAATCCACCACCTTCCAAACCACGAGACCACCGATGACCACCACCGCCAGAAACGTCAGGGCCAGTATGGAGAAGCATCCTGGCCCGCGGCGCGGCGCGGGTGCTGGAGCAGAATTTGGTTCAGCCATGGAATAAAGTGTGAGTCAATGACACCTGAACATGCCGCCTAAGGCTTCCTCTGCCAATTACGAATCTGGTAAAAACCTCGCCTTGACGATCTCCCGCAGCCCCTGCGAGACTGCCGACGCATGAAGCCCTCATTCCTCTCACGCTTTGTACTGCTGGCCTTTCTGGCAGTTTTCTCCACCACTCAGGCTCAACAACCTGACGAAAAGAACGCGGCTGAGGAGGAGAAAAAGCTGCTGGATGACATGGAAAAGATCGGCTGGGTGCGTGAGGGCGCAGGAGATCTCGGCGGCGTGGCCAAGATCGCCATCCCGAAGGGTTACCGCTTCACCCATGGCAGCGGTGCCAGCCGCGTGCTCGAATTGTTTGGCAATCTGCCGCAGCCCTCTGCTTCCGGCTTGCTCACCACCGAAGGGTTCGGCCCCTGGATCATCTTCGGCTATGCCGACTCCGGCCACGTGAAAGATGATGAGAAAAACGACATCAATGCGGACGAACTGCTTGAGACCCGCCGCGCAGGACTGGCGGAGTCCAACAAAGTGCGCAAGGAACGCGGCATCCATGAACTGGCCATTCTTGGCTGGGCCATGCCGCCGCGCTTCAACGACACCACCAAGACCCTTGAATGGGCGGTGCGAATCCAAAGCCTGGATGGGACAGGCGGCGAGTCCGTCAACTATGAGACGCGGCTGCTGGGCCGCACGGGGTCCATGAAGGTGCAGCTCGTGTGCGACCCGGCGGAGTTCCAGCCGCTGCTGACCGAGTTTCAGAAAGTCATGGGAGGCTTCTCTTATGTCGAAGGCCAGCGCTACGCTGAGTTCCGCGAAGGAGACAAGGTGGCCAAATACGGTCTCACCGCGCTTATTGCCGGCACCGGTGCCTTTGCCGCAGCCAAGATGGGTCTGTTTGGCAAGCTCGGGCTGTTCTTCGCCAAGCTGGGCAAGGCGGCGATCCTGCTGGTGGTGGGTGCTCTGGCCGGCTTGAAAAAACTTTTCGAAAAAATCTTCGGCTCGCGCCAGCCGCCAGGCGAATAGCGCATGACCGACGGCCAGACGCTTCTCGCAGTCTTCGTGCTGCTCTATCTCATCGAGTGCCTGCGCCTCGTGCCATCCACTGCCTGGATGGCTGCGGGCACGGGCAAGTCGGGCTGGAGCCCGCTGCGGCCATGGATGCGGCTGCAAATCGGCAGTGGTTCGCCACTGCTGCTCTCTCCTCTGCCGCCCATGCAGGCGCATGCGATGGCGCTGCCATGGTTGTTCGTGCCCGAGCAGGAATCGCTGCGGGTACGATTGACCGACAGCATGAGCGTCAGTATCACATGGGACAAGCTGGCCCCACGTGTCGAGGAAAGCACGCTGCATCTTGATACCGTCACTCGTGTGCGCCTGCCTTCCAAAACGCTGGCTGAACTCTGGCAGCAACGGCTCATCGAATGGCGTGGCCTGACACCCGAGCAGCGCCGCAGTGCTTTTCTCAAGTACGCCCGCACGACACTCGATACGAAGTCTGCCAACACAACGGCCTCGGCCACCTCGCAACTCACTCGATCACTGCGCCTGTGTGCCACGATCCACTTCATGTGGTGCTTCGGAATGATGAGCGTTTTGTATCATCGCTTTGGCGACAGTTTGATCGTGCTCGCAGCTGCGGGTGTGCTGCTGCTGCTGCAATTCATCCAGTCATGGCTCTTTTTGCGCAGCACCCGGAAAAGCCGCGTCATTATTCCGCATCGTCGCTGGCGCGCGCTCGGGATTGCCTTTCTTCCTCAGTTGTCGATGCGTGCCTTTGATGTCGTGAATCTGACCACGGATGCCGAACCGCCACATCCGCTGGCCTGGCGAGGACTGATGGATGACAAGCGCTGGCTGGAAAGTGCGCGTCTGTTTTGGCGTGAGTCACGGTACGTTCCCGGCTGGCCTCAAAACGAATCACTCCCGCTCGAAGCCGAGGCACTGGAAAAATTCTTCCGCCACGAAGGCATCGCAGAGGAGGAATACGATCCGCCCGCGACAGCCAAACTTCCGACCTGCCCACGGTGCAGTGCTGAATTCCAGAGCGGCATGACCGCCTGCTCTGACTGCGGTGGTGTGGAACTGCGGCAACCGGTTGCCTAGACTGCATTCACTGAGGAACGTGGCGCAGCATCCATTCCGCCATTTCTGCGTAGATTGGAAAATCAGTGATCAACACACTGTCGTGATCCGCGCCGGGAATTTCAACCCAGCGTTTTTCGATGCCGGATGGCAGTGCGTCATAGAGAAGGCGTCCACACTCGATGGGGATCACCCGGTCTGACGTCCCATGTGCGACAAGCACCGGGCATTTGAGCTGGGGAACCAGAGCGAGGGAGTTCGCCGCACTGACTTCCATGTGTGCCTTTCTTTGATAAAACCAGCCCGTCATGTGGCTCCAGACTGAACCCAGCCACTCTCCCACACAACCCGAAGTCTGATGACGCACCAAGTGGTCCAATGAATCAAAGGTCGCAACCAGCACGGCCGCGCGCCAAGGCGCATCCTTCTCCACGGCGGAGCGGATGCTGACTGCACCGCCCATCGACAATCCCATGATGCCAGCGGGTTGCGGATTGAACCCGAACTTCGCTGATGCTTCATGCAGCGCCAGCGCCGGTAGGTGCGCCTCCCTCACGCCATAACAGGCGGTTGTTTCTGGGTGATCACCATGAGCAGGCAGGTCGAGCAGAATGCAGCGAAAGCCCACGGCGCAGAAACGCTCTGCGACGAGCAGGTAGTCCTCCTTTCGACCACGGCGGCCATGCACGAGCACCAGATTTCCCACCACACTCCCGGGTACTGGCAAGGTGAGACCTTTCAGCGTCATCTGCTCACGGATGACCTGACCGCGCTTTCCAAGTGCACCCTGCGGTGCTGGCTCACAGACGAGACATGGGGTGCCATCGGCACAGGTGAAGGATTTCAAAGCCACACCATGCAAGTCCGGACTGGACAGAAACTCATGGTGATAATCCTGCAGCGGCCTGCGTGGCGGATGTGCCAGCTGATCTGCGGCCAGCCAGCCGGCCAGCGGTGGCACCAGCAGAAGCGCGGCTCCCAGGATGACTCGTTTTCTTTTCACCGGCCGATGATGAGCAAGATTGTGCCTAGTGACAATCTTGTTATGTTCGCAAAAGCAGAACATGAACTTTTCCGCACTTCTTCGATTCCTTGCCATTTCGGTGCCCGCTCTGCTGGCCAGCTGCGCCAAGCCTGCTTATGAGGTGCGCGGATACGCCTCCTACATCGCGGATCAATATGCAGGCCAGTACACCACCTCCGGGTCCATCTATCAGCCACAGGGTTGGACAGCCGCGCACAACACCCTGCCCTTTGGCACGGTGGTCAAGGTGAAGAACAACACCAATGGACGAACGGTAAACGTGACGGTGACCGACCGCTTCCCCTACTACCCGAACCGCGTGATCAATCTCTCCCGCGCCGCCGCCGAATACATTCAGCTTCCCTATCGCCAGCTCGGCGATGTCACGGTGACTGCCAAAACCATCGCCAACGGCGCTGCGCCAACGTCAAACTACAGTGCGCCTCCGGCCAGCTACGGTCCTGCTCCAGCCAACTACAACACGCCGGCACCGGTCAAACACAGCGCACCGCCACGCACGGCTTACAAGGCGCCCAAAACGTATCACGCTCCTTCAGCAGCCAGCAGCTACCGCAAGCCCACCACGGTGCCGCCAGCCGGGTATGGCACCGGTGCACCGCCCCCGGGATATGGCACCACTTCAATGCCAGCAGGCATTCCGCCACCGCCGCCGGGGTATGGTGGAAGGTGAGGCCTCTGCAAATGCAGCAACATTTTTCTGCCACACTTTGGAATCGAGCGTCCATATCCACAGTGCATGGATTCTCTCACGCCGCCCAAAACTCCGCAGGATGCCGAACTCGCCAGACAGGTGGAAGCCGGTGACGACGCAGCGTTTCGTCTGCTGATGCAGCGGCATTTGCAGCCGCTGCGCGGCTATCTGGCGCTGCGAGCACCGGTGCCCGATTTGATCGATGAAGTGGCGCATGACGCCTTTGTCTTCGCCTATCAGAACATGAAGGATTTCACTGAAGGGTCCATGCAGCCGTGGCTGCGCACCATCGCCTACAACCATCTGCGCGACCGGCTGAAGGCGTATGCGCGAGATTTCACCAAACACGAGCGCTACTCCGAGCAGGTGCGCTGGGAAACGGCGCTGGAGGCTTCTGAAAAACCCGTGAGTGATGAATCAGACCATCTGGCGACCTGCCTTGAGAAGCTGCGCCACCATCAGCGCACCATCCTGGATCTGCGTTACGAGATGCAGCTCAGCTGTGAGGAAATCGCGCAACGCACCGGCCGCAGCACGCTCGCGGTGCGCACCGTGCTGATGCGTGTACGCCAGCAGTTGCGCAAGTGCATCGAACTTCACCTGGAACACAAAACCGCATGAACACCGACGAAGCGATCGACAAAGCTTTGGAGGGGGGGCTCTCCAATCATGAATGGCAGGTTTTGATGAGCGACCCCGACACGCTCAAGGAGTTGGAAGAGCAGCTCGGCATGGACGCGCTGCTGCGTGTGGCCCTGGAAAAAAATGACACTCCCGCCGCGCTCGCGGAGGCCATTGAAGCCAGCGTGAATGTGTCATCCGTCGATGATCTGATACGCAGCATCGAAGAGTCAACCACTCGCCGCCGCCCGCGGCGCTGGCATACCCACCTGCCCCGCTGGACCACTGCGGCCGCGGCTGTGTTGATCGGTTTCATCGGCGGCACTCTCGCGTGGCCGGATATGTTTCAGCGGCTCGATCTCGCCCCCGTGGTGGCTCAGCGCACGGGCAAACGTGTCATCATGTACGGACGCATCATCGCCAACCCACCGGGACCTCGTGTGGTGGTGGTGCCCGAGCCGGTGCTGGTTCAGCCCCCCCTTGCACCTGCGCCGGCGGCTCCGAATCCGCAGACACCGAAGGTGGTGGTCGTGGAGAAAAAATCTGAGCCTGCGCCTACACCAACTTCGGTGACGCCGCCCGCCATCGGCATGGGGAGCGTCCCTGCACCGGTGCCGGAGAAGATGGAGACCGCGACGATTCCTCCGATGAATCTTGCCTCGAAACCCAAGATCGAGATGACCATGGAGACTCCCGACGTTTCTTCGAAGATCGATTTCGAGCGGCAGGTGCTGCCGATTTTGGAGCGCTCCTGCTTTGAATGCCACAGCAGCAAACTGAAGAAGCCCAAAGGTGGGATCCGGCTGGATGATCTTGAGGCGATTCGCGAAAAGAGCCAGACGGACAATCTCATCCTGCCGCACAAGGCCGCCAAGAGCACGCTGGTGAAATCTATCTCTCACAATCCCGGCGACGATGATCTCATGCCGCCGCCCAATGATGGCAAGCCGCTGAGCGCCGAGGAGATTGCGCTCATTCGGCGCTGGGTTGAGGAAGGGGCGAATTTCGGTGCGTGGACCTCCATGCGTGCGAAAGAGGTTTCGATCTCGACGCTGAACGAAGCTGTGGATATCACCCAACTCAAGGCCGTGGCAGCACGCATCGACCAGCTGATCGAACGGGACCTGAGCAAGCACGCAGAGGAGGCCCGTCCCTTGGCCAATGAATTTGTGTGGCTGCGCCGTGTGTATCTTGACCTCGTGGGCCGCATTCCCACGAGCGACGAGGCCAAACGTTTTATCGCCATCAAGGAACCCGACAAACGCGGACGCCTGATCGAAGAACTGCTTGCCTCCAACGGCCACGTCAGCCACATGTTCAACTACTGGTGCGATCTGCTGCGAGCCAAAGACGATCTGGCCGAAGGTGTGCAGGGAGATTTTTATCTCGCCTGGATCAAACAGAGCGTGCGTGAAAACAAATCTTTCGACGAATGGACGCGTGAGCTGCTGAGCCCTGAAGGCTACGGATGGCGCGCACCTGCGGCGGGCTATTACCTGCGTGACGGCGAAAACCGCGCCGCGAACATTGAGAGCACGGCCACGCTTTTTCTTGGCACGCAGATTTCCTGCGCGCAATGCCATGACCATCCTTACAGCCGCTGGACGCGGAAGGAGTACCATCAGTTCCTGGCCTGGACATCCGGGATCAAGACTGCGTCCAAGGAAGACGGGGTCGGAGAAGTGGGCGGCAAAGCGATCCGCGAAGCGGCTGAACACTACGACCGCATGGCGATGGACAAGCTGGACTATGAACGGAGGCAAAAAAACCAGCGCATCCGAGATGCCCTGCTGGCGCTGCAGCGTGCGGCAGGTGGTGCAGGCGTGGTGAATGGAGAGGGGCAGCAAGCAAAGCTGCCGGACGATTACCAATACGCGGATGGCAAACCCGGCGAGCTGATTCCTGCAGCTGTGCTTTACGGCGATTCACCAGCCACAGGCGCACGCCCAGCAGAAACTCTGGCGGCATGGGTCACTGCGCCCAACAACACACGATTTGCTCTCACGCTGGCCAATAGGCTGTGGGCCAAGTTGTTCGGCGTGCCATTCGCAGGCAGGGTGGATCAGGTGCGTGAAGTCGCCGACTGCGCCAATCCTGATCTGGCGCAGTATCTCGTCAATGTGGTGCGCGATTCGAAATACGATGTGCGGCGGATCCTGCACATCTTCACCCTGACCCGCGCCTATCAGCGTGAAGCCGGCCTTCTGCCGCAGGATTCTTCGGTGGTGTATCGCTTCCCTGGTCCTGTGGTGCGTCGTTTGACGGCTGAGCAGGTATGGGACTCGATGATGGCGCTGGCTGTGAAGGATCTTGATTTGAAACTGAATTTTGATCCTCCCGGTGTCGCCGAACTTGAAGCGGCGATCGCTGCTAAAAAAGCCAGCGAAGTCACTGCTGTGGCCCGCAAAATCGCAGGCAAGGAAGAACGCGCAATGATGGTGGAGGAACGCCGTGCACGCCTGCGCAAGGAGATGGCCCGCGAGTTTGCCGGTGGTGGCCTGGAGCGTGCCTCGGAACTGCCGCAGCCAACGCCGGATGGTCATTTCCTGCGCATGTTTGGCCAGGGGAACCGCGACTTCATCGGTGATGCGTGGAGCTCCTCCACGGTGCCGCAGGCGCTGCTCATGCTGAACAGCGATTTCTTTGACCATGTGGCGCGTTCAGGCAGTCCTTTGTCCGACAATCTGCGAGGGCTCAACAACATCACCGAAGTCGCGCGCGGCGCCTTCCTGGCCGTGATGACGCGTGAGCCGACGCAGGCTGAACTCGATGCCTGCAAGCAGGCGCTGGGTGACACACGCAATGCCAAGGCGCTTGCCCGCACTCTGCTCTCCACCGCTGAATTCATGTTTCAAAAATAACCCCTCCCTTTATGAAGCACTCCTTGAACCGCCTTGATGATGTCTCCCGCCGTGAGTTTGTCACGCGCATGGCCCGCACGTGCCTCGGCGTCAGTTTGGTGCCGCCACTGGGGCTTGCGCGAGCGTTGGAAACGAGCACGCCAAAGTTTGCCAGCCACGTCATCTATCTGAACATGCGCGGCGGCATGAGCCACATCGACACCTTTGACACCAAGCCCGATGCCCCAGCCGGTCATCAAGGGCCGGTGAAAACGATCAAGACCAAAGCGGATGACCTGCTCATCTCCGGCTTCTTTCCCAAACTGGCGGAACATGGGAAAAAAATCGCCGTGGTTCGCTCCTTGCATCACACGCAGGGTGCCCACGAGCCTGGTGTTTATAAAGTGCTCACAGGTTATGAGATGTCCGCCACAATGCGGCATCCGGCACTCGGCGCCTGGGTGGCGCGGCAGGTGACGCAGGGACATTCCACCCTGCCACCTTACATTCGGCTTGCGGGTCTCGCGGGGCATCCGGGCAGCGGGTTCATGGATGCACGGTATGCGCCTGTCCCGGTGCTGGATGCCAGCAAGGGACTCGAGCATACCCAGCTGCAAAACGGCGACTCCATGACCAACCTGCGCAAACGCAGCGGACTCGCCGAGAACTTCAATCGCGACTTCCTTGCGCGCTACCCCATGGCGGAGGTCAAAGCGCATGTGGATGTGTATGCCGATGCCATCAAGCTCATGACCAGCAAGGATCTCGATGCCTTCGACATCACGCAGGAAAAAAGCAAGCTGGTGGAAGACTACGGTAATGATGAATTTGGCCAGGGTATTCTGCTGGCGCGCCGACTTGTTGAGAGCGGCACCAAGTTTGTGGAGATCGAACTCGGCGGCTGGGACACGCATGCGGACAACTTTGCCCAGGTGGAATACCTCGCCAGTCGTGTGGACAATGCGGTAGGCACCTTGCTGGAAGATCTGGAGACACGAGGATTGCTGGACAGCACGCTGGTGGTGCTCACCACCGAATTTGGCCGCGGCCCCAAGATCGACGGCACCGGGCGCGGGCACCACCCCATCGCGTTTTCATCTTTCATCGCGGGCGGGGGCGTCAAAGGCGGTCAGGCTTATGGCAAAACCGATGAGACTGGCACCCATGTGATTGAGAATCCCGTCACCGTGCTCGACTTCCACGCCACCATCGGTGCGCTGCTGGGCGTGCCGCGACAGGAAACCATCTCCGCCGGCAGCGGCGGAAGTTTCAGCATCTATGGCGGCACCGGAGCGAAGCGCGGCGTGCCGATCGCGGCGCTGATCTGATCAGCTCGCTTTGGGCTTACGCTCGATCCAGTCATAGAGCATCGGCAGCAGCAGCAGTGTGAGCAACGTGGAGCTGATGATCCCGCCGATGACGACGGTGGCCAGCGGGCGCTGTACCTCGGCTCCCGCTCCATGCGCGAGGGCCATGGGCACGAAACCGAGAGCAGCGACGAGCGCGGTCATCATGACAGGGCGCAATCGCGTGGAGACACCGGTGAGCACGGCATCACGGACGCTCATGCCTTCCTCACGGAGCTCGTTGAAGTAGTTGACCAGGACGAGTCCGTTGAGCACCGCGACACCGCTGAGTGCGATGAAGCCAACGGCGGCGGTGATGCTGAAAGGCATGCCACGCAGCTCTAGGGCGATGATGCCGCCGGTCAGCGCGAGGGGAATGCCCGTGGCGACGAGCAAGGTCTGACGAATGCTGCCGAAGGCGAAGAAGATGAGCATCAGGATGAGCGCCAAGGCGGTGGGCACCACGATGACCAGACGAGCACGGGCCTCCTGAAGATTTTCAAAGGTGCCGCCAAACTCGAAGCTGTAGCCCTCGGGGAATTTCACTTCTTGTTTGATGCGCGCACTCGCCTCGTTGACGAAGCCTTCCATGTCGCGGTCCTTCACACCGACGAGGATGGCGGCACGGCGCTGCGTGCGGCTGTGGCGGATGGGTTCAACGGTTTTCTCCGTGTGAATGTCTACCGCATCGCCTAGCGTGAGCATGCCGAAGTCACCAACACGCAGCGGCAGGCTCTTCATGATCTCCTCCTTGGCACGCTCTTCCTCGGGCAGGCGCACGACGATGTCACGCTTTCGATTGCCTTCGACGACCTGGCCAGACACTTCCCCGCCGAGACCGGCAGAGACGGCATGATTGAGTTCGGCAAGGGGGACGTTGTACTTGGTAAGAACATCCCGCTTCACCTGCATCACGACGGTGCTGGTACGACCGTCTGTTTCAAGCTCAGCGGATCCTCCCGGAGTACTGTTGATGATGTCACGAATCTGGCTGGCAAGCTTTTCAAGCATGTCAAATTCGATGCCGTAGATGCGCACAGTGAGCTCGGCCTTGGAACCTTCCATCATTTCATTGAAGCGAGTCTCGATCGGCTGGCCGAATTCGATGCTCTGGTCTTCGTGCTCGCTGAGCGCCTCCTTCTCGATGGCGGCGCAAAGCTCGGCCTTGTTGGTGGGCAGGCCGGGGCCTTTGGGCCACTCGGAGACGGGTGTGTAGAAGACGTAGAAATCCGTTTCGTTTGGCGGCATCGGGTCGGTGGCGACTTCGCTGGTGCCGCTGCGGGTGAAAAAGCGGGTGACCTGCGGAAACTTTTCACGCACCATCTGGCCGAGCACAAGGTCCTCATGCAGGGACTCCTTGAGGCTCATGCCGACTTTGCGGTAAATCATCCCGGCGATGGAGCCTTCGTCCAGCTTGGGCACGAACTCGGCCCCCAGTGTGCTGAAGCGCCAGCCGCAGAAAGCAAAGAAAGCGACGGCCAAAAGAACCACCGCCCAGCGCATTTTGATGGCGGCACGCAGCATGGGCTGGAACACGCGGTTGAGACCCGAGATGATCCAGTTGTCCTTTTCGGCGACGTTGCCGCCGAGGAAGAACGAGCACATCGCGGGCATAAGCGTCAGCGCCAGCAAGAGGGCTCCGGCGAGAGCAAAAATCACCGTCACCGCCATGGGGCGAAACATTTTACCTTCGACGCCCGTGAGCGTCAGAATCGGCAGATAAACGATGGTGATGATGAGCACCCCGAAAAACATCGGGCTCGCCATCTGCTTGCTGCCAGCGAGCACTTCGCGTGAACGCTCTTCTTTGGTGAGGATTCGTCCGAGGTGATGCTGCTTGATGCCGATCCTGCGAATGATGTTTTCGACCATGACCACGGCGCCGTCGATGATCAGACCAAAATCGACCGCGCCAAGACTCATCAGATTGCCAGACCATCCCCCCTGCACCATGCCACAGATGGCGAACAGGAAGGACAGTGGAATGGCCAGCGCCACGATCAAAGCCGCACGCCAGTTCCCTAGAAGGACTAGCAGGACGACGATGACGAGCACGGCACCTTCTAGGAGATTTTTTTCGACCGTGCCAACGGTGGCCTCGACGAGGTCGGAACGTTCGTACACGACCGTCACATCCATGCCTGCAGGCAACTTCTCCCGCAGTTCCTCCAGTCGTGGTGCCACGCGATGGCAGACGACGCGTGCGTTCTGCCCCATGAGCATCATCACGGTTCCGAGCACGACCTCCTCACCGTCCATGGTGGCGGCACCGCCGCGGAAGCCGGCGCCCCATTGCACCTTGGCCACGTCCTTCACCCGCATCGGCTCGATGGCGGCACCGAATTTGATCGGCAGCTGGGCGATTTCTTCAGCCGTGCTGACACGACCCACACTGCGAATGGTGAGCTGTTCGTCACCGCGATTGATGACGCCGCCACCGGCATTTTCGACATTGCCGCGAATGATGGCCGCGAGTTCGCCCACGGTCATGTTCGCCGCTTTTAATTTATCGAGCATGGGCTCAACGGTGACCTGACGCTGATGGCCGCCGTTGCTGTTGATTTCCGCCACTCCCTGCACGACGCGCAGGTGCGGTTTCACGATGTATTCGTGTGTCTCCCACAGGCGCATGAGGCCTTCCTTTTCATCAGCGGGCTTCTCCTTGGCCCCCTTCTTCCAATGGAGCGTGTAGTAGAAGATTTCACCCAGGCCTGTGCTGATGGGGGCAAGGCTGAGCGAGCTGCCCGGAGGCAGATCGTTCATCACGGCGGTGAGACGTTCGGTGACGAGCTGGCGCGCACGAAAAATGTCCGCGTCGTCTTCAAACTGGATCGTGACCTGGCTGAGGCCAAACTTCGTGAGCGAACGCGAATCGAGCACGCCGGGCATCCCAGAGAGCGCCATTTCGATGGGGCGTGTGACGGCGCGCTCGGACTCCTCAGGAGCCAGGGCTGGCACGGCCACGTTTACCTGCACCTGCGGGCCAGTGAGATCCGGCACCGCATCGATGGGCAGGTGCATGAGTGAATACAAGCCCGCACCGAGCAGGCCGAAAGCCCCCAGCAGCACGAGGGCACGCTGACGGACAGAGAATTCGAGAATGAAATTGAGCATGATCGCAAAAGATGAGGTTCAAAATGCGATGCGGCCTATTTCACCAAAGAGCTGCCCGTGAGCTGCTCAAGCTGCAGACGTGCGTCCACAGCACCCAGCTGCGAAGTCAGCACGGCTTTGACGGATGCGATGTACTGACGTTGCAACTCTGTGTAAGTCGCCAGCGGCAGCGCGCCCAGGCGATAGTGCTCATCGGCTTCTGCAGCCGCCTTGCGAAAGCTGTCCAGCGTGTCAGCCGGCCATTTGGCAAGCTCCTCGGTGTGAATGCGGTAATGACTGGCCTGCGCCGCGACGTCACGCTCGAGCTGACGCATCTGGGCAGTAAGCATGACTTCCGCCTGCACTTCCTTGGCTTTCGCGGCGTCGATGGCCCCCTTGTTGCGGTTCCACAATGGCAGAGGAATGGAAACACCGATGCCCAGCTGGGTTTCCCGCGTAAACGTCGTCTGCTTCTGCATGTAAGGCTGCACGGTGATGGAAGGCCAGCGCTCGTTTTTGGCGAGCTCCACATGGTATCCCTGCTGCTCCACATCAATGAAGCGGGCGCGCAGGGCGAAGTTTTTGCGACGTGCCTCGGCCAGCAAGAACTCGAGCGGCGGTGGCGGATTAAGCACAAGATCCTCCATGCGCAGCTCCAGCGGATGCTCTGCTTTTTCCCCCAGGAGCTGGTTCAGCTCAAAGCGGGCGGCGGCCAGTTCGTTGCGCGCCAGCGTGGCTTCGGCACCCAGCGTGAGCGCACTGGACTGAATGATGCGGGCCTCCAGACGCGGCGCGGCACCGGCAGGATCACGCTGCAGGAGCACCGCCGCGAGGGACTGGAAACGTTTTGCCACCTCCTCGGCGGCACGGGTCTGCTCCTGCGCGGCAAGCAGCTTCCAGGAGATGGTGCGCACACGGCCGGCAAGCGCGGCGCGAAACTGCACGACCCCAAGCTGGGCGAGTTCAATGTCTTTTTGCGCGATGGCCTTGCGTAGAGAGAGACGCCCAGGCCACTCGAAGGTTTGCGTGAGCTGCACCGCCCAGGTGGGACCATCGCCAACTGCACCCGTAGAGAGATCGCGTATATGCCAGTTGCCGACGCCGACCATCATGTCCGGGTTTTTAATCTCCCCCGCCTTGGTTTTTCCGCCTTGGGCGACATCGATTTGAGCCTCGTAAAAACGAAGCTCCGGGTGTGTGGCGAGAGCCTTGAGAACGAGGGAATTGACTGAGACGGGCCCCGTTTCGCCCCTGGAGGGCAACTGGAGGCAAACAAGCAAACTGAGAAGAAGAGAGGAAAGTTTCATGCGCGTAAATTGAGATTGGATGGTGAGTCATGGGCAAGGCGGATTGATCCGCAGCATGTGCCCGCTGTGTCCGCTTTTGCGGCCCCGGAGATTCGATCCATTGCTCAACAACGCATGACGGTCCTGCCAGACTTCAGGGCAAGACCATGCGACCATGAGTTCCTCTGCAAGCGCCCGACTGCAGCAGCCACAACTGGCTTTGCGAGGAGGCAGTGGGCCACGGCCACGACATGCGAAGGGACCGCCGCTTTGGCGATGCCCTGCGTGGATATCATCAGTCGCTGCGCACGTGAAGCGTCATCGACTGGCTTGAATGCCAGCACGTGATCCGCTGCATTGGATGCAGGCGCTTCGGCAAAAGCCACCAGCACTCTGCAAAGCGCGTCATGCTCATGAATCGTCAGCTCAGCGGCGGACTTGCCTGCATGAGAAAGCACCACCGTCAGGGCGCCTTTGTTGGACACACCGACCTTCACGGCGTGATTGCCGTCAATCATTGCCGCCGCCATGCAGATGGCCGGTGCGATCCCATGAGAGGAAAGCATCCAACCAATCAGCAGCAGCAAATGCACCAGCCGGACTAGCGGCTTGGAGTCATGGCGGTGAGATTTCATGTGTGTATGCAGGACAATAACGCACAGCCCTGGCAGTTTCCAGCATGAAAAATCAACCTGCCCCAAGCCCTTCCGCTGGATCTGGTGGCTTGCCCGGTTCGTCTGGCTCTTTCTTATGCAAGGACAAGAATGACTGGTGATCCGGGCCTTCGATGAGGACATACTTGCTGTGCAAGCCTTCTTCTCCTGCATCAAAATGGGGATACAGCACCGGAAGGATGAAGAGCGTGAGCAGGGTGGCGGTGATCAGGCCCCCGATGATAACACAGGCAAAAGGACGTGCGGTTTCCGCACCGACGGCGTGGGACAACGCCGCGGGCAGCAGGCCCAGGGCGGCCATGGCGGCGGTCATCACGACCGGTCGAACACGGCTGATGGCCCCCTCCCGAACCGCCTCGGCCATGCGCATGCCTTCCTTGCGCAATTCACGAATGCGCTCGACCAACAGCACCCCGTTTTGAACCGACACGCCAAAAAGGGCGATGAAGCCGACCAGGGCGGAAACAGACATCGCCAGACCCGCCAGTGGCAGGACGAGAATCCCGCCCACCGCAGCAAAGGGCACATTGAGCAGGATCAGAGTGGCAAGCTTCGCGGAATCAAAGGCGGTGAACAGCAGGAAGAAAATGGCAACGAGTGTGATCGGCACAACCAGAATCAGGCGTTTGACCGCGCGCTGCTGGTTTTCAAAGGCACCCGTCCACTCCAGGCGAAACCCCTTGGGCAGGACCACCTGAGCATTGACCTTCTGCTGCGCTTCAGCCACCAGCGTTCCCAGATCACGCCCGCGCACGGCGAGCTTCACAGCGGTCAAACGAGCATTTTCTTCGCGATAGATGCGGGCAAACCCAGGCTTCACATCCACGGAGGCCAGCGCCCCGAGCGTGAGTCGCTCGCCATCAGATCCGGAAACAGGAATGCGCCGGATGCCGTCAATGCTGGCCACGGAGCGCGGGATCATTTTGACCACGAGATCAAAGGTGCGCTCACCTTCGAGCACCTTGGTCGCAACGGAACCGCCCATCGAGGTCTCGATCACAGACTGCACATCCGTCATCGACAACCCGGCACGGGAGATGGCGGACCGATCAACAGCTATCTGTACCTGGGGCTGTCCCATGAGTCGGTCGGTGCCTACATCAGCGGCGCCTGGAACAGTGTTGAGAATGTCCACGATCTGATCCGCAAGCTGCTGGAGTTTCTCGGGCTCATCTCCGAAGATTTTCACACTCAGTTCGGACTTCACCCCGGAGATCGCTTCATTGACGTTGTCCTCAATGATCTGACTGAACTGAAACTGCACGCCAGGCACTTCGATGTTGAGCTTCGCCTTCATGGCTTTGACGAGGCCATCACGTTCCTTGGCGGTCTTCCATTCCTCACGCGGATAAAGATCCACGGAAGTTTCACTGACATCAAAGCCGTTGACGTCCGTGCCATCGTCCGGCCTGCCATTTTGTGTGATGATGGATTTGGATTCCGGGAAGGAGGCCAGCACACCCCGCATGCGCCGCATGATCTGAGCGGACTCGGAGGGCGAGATGGTCTGCGGCAGGAAGGAGCGGATGTAGAGGGAGCCTTCGTCCAGCTTGGGCAGGAACTCCGTGCCCGTGTGAGAGGAAACAACACCCGCAACGGCCAGCATGACCACACCACTGAGAACGACCATGCGGCCATGCTTGAGCGCCCAGCCAAGCGACGGGCGGTACATGCGCAGGAGGATGCGTACGAGCCATGACTCATGCTCTCCGGGTCCCTTCTTGAGCGCGTAACTGGCCAGCAGCGGCACAATGGTCAGGGCCAGAATGGTCCCGGCAATCAACGCAAATGTCAGAGTGAGAGCCATCGGCTTGAAGATTTTCCCTTCCACACGCTGCATGGTGTAGAGCGGCAGGAATGCCGTGAGGAGGATGGCTTTGGAAAAGAGAATGGGGCGTCCCATCTGCCCCACGGCCTTGGGCAGGAGTTTGAAGAGGGACTCTTTTTTATCCCGCCGCTCATGCATCATGCGCAGCAGATCTTCGATCACCACCACGGCGGAATCCACGATGATGCCGAAGTCGATGGCCCCCATGGAAATGAGGTTGGCCGGAATGCCACGCAGATCCAGCATGAGGAAGGCGCCCAGCAAGGACAGCGGCACCACAGCGGCGACCACTAGAGCGGAGCGGATGTTTCCCAGACCGAGAAA